>NZ_JBFACK010000006.1:0-443125 GCF_040640795.1 Streptomyces sp. NPDC021622 | reverse complement strand
GGAGCGCAGCGGAATCGGCGCAGCCGACGCGACGAAGGAGCGCCCTTGACTCCCGGCCCGGAACCGCCAACCTCAGGACAACCGGGCGGCCCCGGCACCAATCAAAGCCACAGGCCCAGCAACCCGCCTCCAGTGGCACTCGCCCCACAGGGGTCCTGACGTCGCCACCGAACAGCCCACGCATCTGGTCGAGATGAGCGAACTCGACCACGTCACGCCGTAACCGGCGCTCCCGCCGAGGCCACCGAAGCCAGGCGTTGGACGTCGCGGGCCGTTCCTGTGACCCCGGAGAGGAAGCCCTGGGCGCGCGGCGACGCGTTCTCCGTCAGCCAGGCCGGGTCGATGTCGCAGACCGCTACTCGAACCTCCGTGCCCACCAGCGCCAACGGCAGCGTGTGGACCACCGTCGACGGGAAGCTCAGGATCGTGCGGCCGATCGGGCCCCGGCGGGCGATCAGTTCCAGGGGGAGGTCCGGGCGGACCACCTGCAGGCCCGTCTCCACTGCCAGGCGGTGGAGCTTCTCGGAGCTTTCGCGGCGGTGTGCGAAGTAGCGTGTTGCGCCGTGTGCGCGGGACAGGGAGCGGACCGCTTCCAAGTAGCTGTCCGGGTCCACCACGCCCGTCTCCACGAGGGACGTACCGACCAGGTCCGCGCCCTTCGACACCCGCGGCGGGCCGAAGCGTTCGCGGGTCCAGGAGAAGGTGTTCGCCGTGATCACGACCCCCGCCGGCGCCGACTCGATCGGCATGGAGGAGAAGACCTCCACCGTGCGCCTGCCGCCGGGGGTCAGGCGGCGGCGTGCTGAGGACGAGATCGGGGCGAAGGCGATGTCGCGTACGCCGGGGCGGCCGCCACGGCGGTGCCAGCGCACCAGCCGTTCACCGGCGGCCAGTTGGGAGATGAACTCCATCGTCGCCGTGCCGTCGTCCACGACGACCAGCGAGCGCGCCCGGGTGATCGTCAGGAGCAGTTGTACGTAGCGCGAGAACGGGTCGCCGATCACTATGCGGTCCGCCGACCGCAGCGCGCCCGTCAGGCCGCCGATCGTGTGGAAGGGTGCGGCCGGGCCGCCGCGCGCCTCCTCCCAGCGGACGTTGAGGCCCTCGTCGCGGGCGAGTTGGGCCATGCGGCGCAACTGGCCGCGGGTCATGGGGTCGTTCGGGGAGAGGACGACGACGGTGAGTCCCCCGGCCGGGCCGGTCGCACCCGCCGTATGCGCCCACTCGAGGACGTTGAGGAGCTGCACAGGGCTCTCCACGAACGCGAGAGTCGAGCGGAGCGTGGCGGTGGGGGCCGTCGGCCCGGGTCGGGGGCTCATCGTCGTATGACCGTGTCCTGTCCTTGTTGTAAGGAGTCCCGGTGAAAGGTCCGGTAAGAGCGTCAGCGCGCTCAGACCGCGACCGGCTCGAGGTCGGCATCCGCAGAAGACTCGGCCTCGGCGACGACGCCCGCGACGCGGCGCAGCTTCTTCATCGGGCCGAGCTCCGACTCGTAGACCTTCTTGACGCCGTCACCGAGGGACGCCTCGATGGTGCGGATGTCGCGGACGAGGCGGGTCAGGCCCTGCGGCTCGACCGAAGCGGCCTGGTCCGAGCCCCACATGGCGCGGTCGAGGGTGATGTGGCGCTCGACGAACGTGGCGCCGAGGGCGACCGCGGCGAGCGTGGTCTGCAGGCCCGTCTCGTGGCCGGAGTAGCCGATCGGGACGTTCGGGTACTCCTGCTGCAGGGTGTTGATGACGCGCAGGTTCAGCTCCTCCGCCTTCGCCGGGTACGTCGACGTGGCGTGGCAGAGCAGGATGTTGTCCGAGCCGAGGACCTCCACCGCGTGGCGGATCTGCTTCGGGGTCGACATGCCGGTGGAGAGGATGACCGTGCGGCCCGTGGCGCGCAGGGCGCGGAGCAGCTCGTCGTCCGTGAGCGACGCCGACGCCACCTTGTGCGCGGGGACGTCGAACTTCTCCAGGAAGGCGACCGCCTCGGTGTCCCACGGGGAAGCGAACCAGTCGATGCCGCGCTTGGCGCAGTGCTCGCCGATGGCCTGGTACTCGGACTCGCCGAACTCCACGCGGTGGCGGTAGTCGATGTACGTCATCCGGCCCCAGGGGGTGTCGCGCTCGATGTCCCACTGGTCGCGCGGGGTGCAGATCTCCGGGGTGCGCTTCTGGAACTTGACCGCGTCGCAGCCGGCGTCGGCGGCCACGTCGATCAGCGCGAGGGCGTTGTCGAGCTCGCCGTTGTGGTTGATGCCGATCTCGCCGGTGATGTAGACGGGGCGGCCGGGACCGGCGGTCTTCGAACCGAAGGTGCGCAGACGGGAGTTGGAGCTCATGGCAGGAACTTTCCTTACTTGTTGAGGGAGGGGCCGAGGATCCATGCGGCGATCTCTCGGATCGCGCCGTCACCACCGGGGAGAGCGGTGACCGCGCGTGCGGCGCCGCGTACGACGTCGTGGGCGCTCGCGACCGCCACGGGCCAGCCGACAAGGCCGAAGCACGGGAGGTCATTGACGTCATTGCCGACGTAGAGCACGCGCTCGGGAGCGATGCCCTGCTCCTCGCACCACTGCTTGAGTGCGAGGTCCTTGCGGTCGATGCCGTGCAGGACCGGAATCTTGAGCTTCCTGGCCCGTGCGGCGACGACCGGGTTCTGTTCCGTGGACAGGATCAGCAGCGGCAGGCCCGCGTCACGCAGGGCCGCGATGCCGAGTCCGTCCCCGCGGTGCACGGAGACGAATTCCCGTCCTTCGGAGTCGATCAGCACCCTGTCGTCGGTCTGGGTGCCGTCGAAGTCGAGTACGACCGCGTCGATGTCGTCGCGGGTCGGAAGGGCGTCCGCCCGGTCGGCGTCGAAGAGCGGGGCGAGCGCGCGGGCCCGGGCGAGGTCGTGCGGGTCGTCGATCTCCAGGACGCGCGCCGGGTCCGTACGGACGAGCTCGGTGCGGCCGAAGAAGCGGTGCTTGTGCTCGCGGAAGCCCGCCACGTCCATGCCGTAGACCGCGCCGGTCTCCAGGAGGTCCTGGGGGCGGTCCTGGCGGCGCGGGCGGAAGGACTTGTCGTGGTTGACGCCGTAACCGCCTTCGGTGGCCGTGGAGTTGGCGACCTTGGTGGTGCCGCCCAGCTCGCCGGTGCGCTCCGCCTCGAGGGCCGCGGGCTCGTCGTCGGCGTCGCGCCAGACGAAGCCGTGGAAGGGCGCCACGGTGTGTGCCGTGTCGGCGCCGCCGTCCACGATCGAGCCGACCACGCCGTCGATGTCCTCGCGGACGATGAAGGGGCTGGTGCACTGGACGAGGAGGACCACGTCCACGGAGGTGCCGTGCAGCTCCTCGTGCGCGTCCATGGCGTGCAGCACCGCCGCCTCGCTGGTCGCGGTGTCCCCCGCGATCGCGGCGGGGCGCAGGACCACCTCGGCGCCGGCGGACCGTGCCGCCTCGGCGATCACGTGGTCGTCCGTGGAGACCACGACGTCCGTGACGAGCCGCGCCGCCAGGCACTCACGGATGGCGCGCGCCACCAGCGGCACACCGCCGACCGGTGCGAGGTTCTTGGCGGGGACGCCCTTGGAGCCGCCGCGGGCCGGGATGACGGCGAGGACACGGCGTGCGGGGGTTCCCGCTGGGTGGGGGTTGGACATGGGGGCTCCTTGGGGGGTGCCTTGGCTGGGGAGACCTGGGGAGGGGAGGCCTTGCGCGGGGATCACAGCTCGCCCATCCGCCGGATGACGGGGGCCACGCGCTGCACCCCGTGCCGGTAGGCGCCGCGCGCCGCGCTGCGGACGGCCTGGCGCACCGGGCCCGGCTCGCGGTCCCCGGCGGGTGCGCCGGGCAGCGGCGCGCCGTCCGGGCCGAGGTGGTGGCGGGCCAGGATGCCGGGGAGGTATCCGGGGGCCGTGGTGAGGCTGTAGTACGGGGCGATGGGCGGCAGTTCGGGCTGCGCCAGGAGTGCGGTGACCCGGTCCCGCGCCTCGTCGAAGGCCTTCTCGTACGTCCCGTCGGGCGCGACGCCCTGCCGTGCGACCCACTCCGGGGCGGCCTCGGGGCTGTGCCCCGCGTCGATCTCGTCCCAGGACGTGAGGCATCCGGAGCCGATGAAGTGGTGGTTGCCGAGCGCCTCGCGCACCCCGAGGTCGGTGAGGACCGCGGTGGGGATGCGGCGGTGCAGGGATTCGAGCGCGGCGGTGGAGCTGACCGTGACGAGCAGGTCGGTGCGGTCGAGTACCTCGCCCATGTTCCCGTACACGAGACGGCAGTTGGGCGGCAGGTTCTCGCCCTTGGCGAGCTTCTGGTACGGCAGTTCCTCGATGTGCGTGGTGTGCTCGCCGGGCTTGCTGCGCAGCTTGATCAGGACCTCGCGGTCCGGGTGCAGGCGTGCGTGCTCGACCATGCGGCGCAGCAGGTAGGTGCGCTGCTCGCGGCTCTCCGGTACGGAGGGCTGGGCGGCGAAGACCACGGTGTACGGATCGTGCGGCTCGTAGGCCGATCCGCCGAGGAACGGCAGCGCGGCCTCCGTCACCGATGCCGCGTCGGCGCCCACTCCCTCGTACACGGCGCGGAAACGCTCCGCGTCCTGGCGGGAGTTGGCGAGGACGACGTCCGCGCCGTGCCGGAGCAGCAGGCCGTCGGCGAGCTTCTCGTAGACGACGCCGACATAGCCGGTGACGACGACGGGACGCCTGCCCGGGGCCGTGGAGTCCTCCGCCGTACGGGCGAGTCCGTGAAGGACCGCCTGGACCGCGCCACCCACGAGGGCGAGCACGATCACGTCGGGCGTTTCGCGCTCGACCTCGCGCAGGAACTCGATCGCGGTGACCTCGCGGAGCGAGTCCGCGCGCACCCCGACCTCTTCGAGCTGACGGACGGTGGGCGTGGCCCGGCCTCTCAGGAGGCGTCCGTCGAGGCGCGTGTCCGGGTCCCCGCCGGTGAGGCGGCTCGCGGTGAGCGCACCCCATTTCCACCGGGTGTCGGAGTCGGCGAGCACGGTGATCCGTGTCGTCCCGCTGTTGCTTACTGGCACAGGAAGGACGCTAGGAAGGCATTTCGATTCGCGGCCCAACTCAGGTGCAACAAACGGTTAACAGCACGCCGACGAATGGCGAATCAGCCCGGGAAACCGCTGGTAAGCAGCCGGGTTAACCATTCCGCCATGCGTCGTTCACCTGACATCTCACCATCGGTCAAGACGAATGCCGGGCCGACACCTAACGTCACCCACGTGGTTAAGCTCTCCGTCATCGTGCCGTTCTACAACGTGCAGCAATACGCGCCCGACACCTTGAAGAGTCTGCGGGCGAACGCACGCGAAGACTTCGAATTCATTCTCGTCGACGACTGTTCGAAGGATGAGACTCCAGAGATTCTGGAGCGTGCCGCGCGCGAGCTGCCCGGCGCCGTCCATCTCAGACATGAGACGAACGGCGGTCTGGCGACCGCCCGCAACACGGGCCTTGACGCGGCACGCGGCGAGTACCTCACCTTCCTGGACGGTGACGACTGGCTCGCGCCCGGCTATTACGCCCGACTCGTCGATTCCATCGAGCAGTTGGGGTGCGACTTCGTGCGCACCGACCATGTGCAGTGCACCGCGCGGGCGCGCAGCGTCCACCGTGTCCCGCACGGTCTGCGCGGTGTGGCGATGTCGCCGCGGGATGTGATCCTGCCCGCCGACCGCTCGACGTCCGTCGACTACGCGTACGCGTGGGCGGGCATCTACCACCGGCGCCTCGCCGACAGGGGCCTGCTTCACTTCACGGACGGCCTGCGCACCGCGGAGGACCGGCCGTGGATCTGGCGGCTTCACCGCGAGGCGGAATCGTTCGCCGCGGTGGGTCTGCTCGGTGTGTTCTATCGGCGCGGCGTCGCATCGTCACTGACGCAGATCGGCGACGTACGCCAGCTCGATTTCATTCGGGCATTCGACCAGGTCGTACGGGAAACCGCCGAGGACCGCGACGCGGACAAACTCCTGCCCAAGGCCGTCCGTACTTACTGCGCGATCATTTCCCACCATCTGGGATCCATCGAAAGGTTCGAGCCACCTGTGGCGCGGAAATTGAAGTCAATGAGTGCGGCCGCGCTGAAGCGGATGCCGCAAGGTGTCCTGGACGACGCCCTCGACTCCATGGACATACAGCGGGCCACACGGCTTCGCCGACTGCGCCGGCGTCCGGTGTCGGCGGAGGTGGCCGCGTAATGGCGAAGACGCAGATCTTCATGGCGTCCACGCTGTACGGCACGGCGACGCTTGCCGCCGCGATCGACGCCGACCGGTTCGGGCCCGCCGACCGGCGGATCCTGCTGGTCAGCAATAACGCGGCGACGCCGGAGACGACGGTCGCCGTGGACGAGATGCCGGGGTTCGCGCGGCTGCGCGACCGGTTCGACGAGGTGCGTTCCTGGAACGAGGCCATCTGCCCTTTTCATCCGGGCGGCTGGAGCCCGCGCTCCGACGACATCCCGATGTGGGAGCGGTACTTCCGGCTCCTGTGGGGCCTCGGTGACGACGCCGTCGAGCTGGCCGTCGAGTCGATCCAGGTCAACCCGGCCCTCGCGCTCGCGCAGATCTTCACGGGCGCGCCCGTGGACGTCTACGCGGACGGCCTGATGAGCTACGGCCCCACCCGCAACAAGATCGACCCGCTGGTCGGCACGCGCGTACGGCGGCTGCTCCACCTGGACCTGGTGCCGGGCCTGACCCCGCTGCTCCTGACCGAGTTCGACGTGCCGCCGGAGATCGTGCCGACCGAGGCCTTCGTGAAGGTGCTCGGGCAGCTGGCCGACACCGAGACGGGCAACCCGGATATCCCGGACATCACAGAACCGGCCCTGCTGCTCGGCCAGTACCTCTCCGCCCTCGGCATCCTGACCGCCGAGGAAGAGGAGGAGCTGCACGTACGCATGGTGCGCGGCGCCGCCGGACTCGGCCACACCCGCGTGGTGTTCAAGCCGCACCCGAGCGCGCCCGCCCGCTGGTCGCGGCTCCTGGAGAAGGAGGCGGAGGCGATCGGCGTCGAGCTGACCGTCCTCGATTCGCCGGTGCTCGCCGAGGTGCTCTACCAGCGGATGCGCCCGGCCCTGGTCATCGGCTGCTTCTCGACCGGCCTGCTCACCGCGTCCGCGCTCTACAACCTCCCCGTCGCGCGCACCGGCACGGAGACCCTCCTGGAGCGCCTCGCGCCCTACCAGAACAGCAATCGCGTACCGGTCACGATCGTGGACGCGCTGCTGCCGGATCTCATGGACAAGGGCGCGGTCACCGGTCGCCAGCCCGGCATGCCCACAGCCCGGCTCGGCGAGCTGCTCGTCGCCGTCGGCTTCGCCATGCAGCCGCAGATCTATCCGCGCCGGCGGACCGCCGCCGAGCGCTATCTGTCGCAGCACCTCTCGCCGCACACCTGGCGCTACTTCAAGCGGCGCCGCCTCACCGCGCTCGCGCTGCCCGGCGCGCTGCCCTCGCAGCTGTCGTTCATCCCGCGCAATGCGGCCGTACGCCGGGTCGCCCGGCGGGCCCGCTCGGTCAAGCGCACCATCAAGCGGACCGCGCTCGGATGAGTTCTCCCGGCACCACGCTCCCGAAGAACTCCCCGGGGGCGGAGACCCTTTCGCGCACGATCCCGGCCCCGGCCAGGCGCGCGCGCCCACGGCTCAGAGCGCTCGACGGGCTGCGGCTGATCGCGGCGCTGATGGTCGCGGCCTACCACTACGGCGGCCGCGACGGTGAGATAACCGAGGCCTGGGGCAGCTCGCCGCAGCTTCAGTTCCCCACGGCGCACAACTGGTTCGCGTACGGCTGCCTGGGCGTGCAGATCTTCTTCGTGATCAGCGGCTTCGTGATCTGCATGAGCGGCTGGGGCCGTCCGCTGCGGTCCTTCTTCGCGTCACGCGTCTCCCGGCTCTTCCCGTCGTACTGGGCCGCGATCATCCTGGTGACGGCGGTCTTCGCACTGCCCGTCGTCACGTACGAGGCGGTCGCCCCGAGCGACGCGCTCGTGAACCTCACCATGCTGCAGCAACCCCTCGGCGTGGACCGGGTGTTGGGCGTGTGCTGGACGCTCTGGGCCGAGCTGCGCTTCTACGCGCTCTTCGCGCTCTTCGTGGTCCTGCCGGGCGCGAACCGGGCCCGCGTGATCCTGTTCTGCGCGGTGTGGACCCTGGCTGCGGCGGTCGCCGAGGGCGCGAACGAGCCGCTGCTCGACCTCGTCCTGATGCCCGAGTACGCGCCCTTCTTCATCGGCGGCATCGGCATCTACCTCGTCCACCGCGACCGCAGGGACCTCACGGCCTGGGGCATCGTGGGGGTGAGCTGGCTGATCGGCCAGCACTACGCGGTGGACCGGCTGTGGCACGCCCCGAACCCGGACTTCTTCTCCTACCGCACGTCGTTCGGCATCATCGCCGTCGTGACGGCGGGCTTCGCGGCCGTCCTGCTGATCGCGCTCGGCGCGCTGCACCGCGTCGACTGGCGGTGGCTGACGGTGGCGGGAGCGCTGACGTACCCGTTCTACCTGGTGCACGAGCACCTGGGCTGGGTGACGGTGGCGGCGCTGCATCGGGGGCTCGGCCTCCCGTCGTACGCGACCTTCGGTCTGACGATCGCGGCCATGCTGCTGCTCGCGTGGCTGCTGAACCGTTTCGTGGAGGAGCGGCTCACGCCGCTGATCCGGAACGGGCTCATGGTTCGGAAGTGACTCCGTCCGCGGCGGTGTCGGCGTCGTCCGCCACCGCGCGGGCGACGTCCATCGCCTCGCCCATGGCGACCTCGGCCTCCCCCATGGCGTCCACCAGCTCCTGGACCAGCCGTTCCAGCGTCTCGCCTTCATTCATGGGGCAAGACTATGCTCGCCAGGTTTCCAGCATCGTCGCCCCGACCCCGGCGATCACCGCGGCCAGGCCCTTCTCGAACCCCGCGTCGTAGTCGCGGAACATCTCCTGCCCGGCGGCCGCCGCCAGCGGATAGGCGGCGAGGCGCTCGGCGCGGGCCTCCAGGTCGTAGCCGCCCGCCTCCTTCGCGGGGTCGGGCCCCATGGCCTGCTCCTCGATGACGTATCCGATCGTGTAGCTGTACGCCGTGGCCCAGGCACGGGCCGCCCCGCCGGGCGTGAAGCCGCCGCCGGTGAGCATGCGCAGATGGGCCTCCATGGGCTCGGCGTACGACGTGTCGGTGAAGTGCGTACCGCTGTAGACCTTCGCGCCGTCCCGGTACATCAGCAGATGCCGCCGCAGGCCCCGCATCGCGGCGGCGAGGGCGGTCCGCCAGTCGGCGTCCGGCGCGGCGGCCGCGTCCGCGCTCGCCGCGAGGTCCTCCGTCATGCGGCGCATCATCTCCGTCGCCATCTCGTCGAGCAGCGCCTGCTTGTCCTTGAAGTGCCAGTACAGCGCGGGCGCCTTGACGTCCAACTCCTTGGCGATGGCGCGCAGGGTGAGCCCGTCGAGCCCCGTCTCGTTCAGGAGCTTCAGCGCGGCGCGCGCCACTCGGGTCCGGTCCAGCGGTTTCGTAGCCACCTTGACAATTTAACACCGTTAAGCGCAGGCTTCGGGGCATGGCACTTAACAGCGTTAAGGAAAGTCCACTGGAGGAAACTCCCCTGACGGTGGACGTACTCATCGTGGGCGCCGGCCCCACCGGTCTGACCCTCGCCTGCGATCTCGCCCGGCGCGGCGTGCGGGGCCTGGCCGTCGAGCGGGCCGACGCCCTCTTCCCCGGCTCGCGCGGCAAGGGCATCCAGCCGCGCACCCAGGAGGTCTTCGACGACCTCGGAATCATCGACGCGGCCCTCGCGGCGGGCGGCCCGGCCCCGGTCGGCATGATCTGGCAGGGCGGCGAGCGGCAGGGCGAGCACCGGATGTTCGACGAGACGGAGGCGACGCCGGACGCCCCGTACGCAAGCCCTTTGCTGCTCCCCCAGTGGCGCACCCAGGAGATCCTGTCCGCCCGGCTTCGCGAACTCGGCGGCCCCGACGTGGAGTTCGGCGCCGAGCTGAGCGGTCTGACGCAGGACGGGGAAGGCGTCACCGCCCGCCTCTCGGACGGGCGGACCGTCCACGCCGCGTACGCCGTTGCGGCCGACGGCGGCCGCTCCACCGTGCGGGCGGCGCTCGGCATCGGCATGACGGGCGAGACCGTGGACCCGAACCCGATCCTGGTCGCCGACGTCCGCATCCCCGCCCTGGACCGCGACAACTGGCACATGTTCCCGCCCACGGCCGATGGCACGGGGTTCCTGGCGATCTGCCCGCTGCCGGGCACCCCGGACTTCCAGCTGACGGCCCAGTTCACGGACGGGACGGCTCCCGACACCTCGCTCGACGGCGTACGCGCGGTCGTCGCGGCCCGCACCCATCTCGCCGCCGATGACGTCACCGAGGTGCGGTGGGCCTCCGACTTCCGGCCGCGCGCGGCGATGGCGGACCGCTTCCGCGACGGGCGGGTGTTCCTGGCCGGGGACGCGGCGCATGTGCACTCCCCCGCGGGCGGGCAGGGCCTGAACACCAGCGTCCAGGACGCCTACAACCTGGGGTGGAAGCTGGGCGCGGTCCTGCGGGGCGGCGCACCGGAGGCCCTCCTCGACACCTACGAGGAGGAGCGCCTCCCCAACGCCGCCCAGATGCTGGGGCTTTCCACCCGCATCCACCGGGGCGAGGAACGGCGCGGGGCGGCCACCCGGCAGCTGGGCCTCGGCTACCGGGACAGCTCACTCACGGCGGAGACCCGCACCGGCCTTGCGGAGGAGGCGCTGCGGGCGGGCGACCGGGCACCGGACGGGCCGTATGCCGGGGGGAGGCTGTTCGACGCGTTCCGAGGGCCGCACTTCACGCTGCTGGCCGTCGACGCCGACGACGCCGAACTGCCCTCCCTGGACAGGGACTTGATCCACGTACATCGCACGCCGGAGTATGCGCCGTACGGGAAGGGCCTGTTCCTCGTCCGCCCCGACGGGTACGTGGCGTGGGCGGGCGAGGACGCGACAGGCCTGACCGACCATCTCAAGGTCACCCTCGGAATCAGTTGACCTCAACCAAACTTCAGGTTCTACGTTCTGAGGCATGACGAACTCCACGGACACCTTCACGTACTCCCACAGCGACGAAGAACTCATCAACCAGCCCATCGGCTACTGGGCATCGACCGCCGGAGCGGCCGTCGTCCACCACATCCGCACCATGCTGGCCGAGGCCGGGCTCACCCAGCCGCAGTGGTGGATCCTGAACCAGCTCGTCGACACCCCCGAGGGGCGCGAAACGGCGGACGTCGTGGCGATCCTGCGCGGCTACCTGGGCGTGGGCGACGGCAATCTGCACCACGACATCCGCGCCCTGCGGGAGCGCGGGCTGCTGACCGAGGACGAGGCCGGCGCCCGCATCACCATCACCGGCGCGGGCCGCACCCTGCGAGACGACACCGCCGTGCGCCAGGGAAATCTCCGCGCCGAGATCCACGAGGGCATCCCCGATGAGGACTACATCCGCACCCTCAAGGTCCTCCAGCGCATGATCCACAACGTGGGAGGCGAGGCCTGGCACCACTGAGCCGACGCTCACACACTGGCGAGCGACAGCTTCACCGCAAACCCGAGGAACAGCGCACCCGCCGCCGAAGTGGCCCCGGCAGAGAGCCGCTTGCGGCGGCGGAAGGCGGCCGACAGCTTGGTGCCGCTGAAGATCAGAGCCGTCAGGTAGAGAACGCTCGCCACCTGGGCGAGGGCCCCGAGCACGAGGAACGAGAGCGCGGGATAGGCGTACCCGGGGTCCACGAACTGCACGAAGAAGGCGATGAAGAAGAGGATGGCCTTCGGGTTCAGGAGGCTGATCACCAGGGCCCGGCGGAACGGCCGCTCCATCGAGCCGCCCGCCCCGTCCGCCTGCTCCACGGACTGCTCGCGCCGCGCCCGCCACATGCCGATCGCGGCCCGCAGCATCCCGACCGCGAGCCAGGTCAGATACCCGGCACCGGCGTACTTCACGATCCCGAAGAGCACGGCGTTGGCCTGCAGCAGGGACGCCACTCCGGCCGCCGACAGCGTCATCAGGACGGTGTCACCGCACCAGACGCCGGCGGCCGCGGTATATCCGGTGCGTATGCCGCGCCGGGCGGCGACGGAGAGCACGTACAGCGAGTTCGGTCCCGGCAGCAGAATGATGAGGACGAGGCCCGCGAGATAGGTCGGAAGATCGATGACACCCAGCATGGGCGGAGTGTCGCACGGGCTTGCGACAGCGGGGGGCGGCGTCCGCTCAGCGGACGGTCAGTCGCCGTCGAGGAGGGTGTCCACGGAGAGGTCGAGGGTGACGCCTACGGACGGGGGGACGGGGACGGTCTGGCCACGCTTGTACCGAGAGCAGGTCACGTACTCGTCCCCGACAGGGTCCGAGTACACCAGCACCTCGTCGTGCTTGCGGTCGACGACGACGTATACGGGGATGCGCGTCCTGGCGTAGGTCTCGACCTTCGTCACCAGGTCGTTGCCCCAGTTGGACGATGTCACTTCCATGACCAGCCGGAACACATGCGGGGCGTAGCAGTTCTTCTCGACGGCCTCATCCCTGAAGTCAATGTCGACGATGGAGAGGTCGGGCACCGCATAGTCGTCAGAACCGGTCGGCAGCCAGAGGCCGATCCCCTGCACAGGCTCGACGCCTGCTTCGTCTGTCCCTGCGTCGTAGAACCTCCTGGTGAGGCGGGACAGGGTCACCTGGTGCGAGCCATCCGACGACGGTGTCACAACAATGCTCCCGTTGAGGATCTCCACCCGGTGTCCGGGCAGCTCTTCCCAGAGGCGGTCGGCAGCATCGGCGAGCGACGTCTCATGCATTATCACGGCCATGTCAGCCTCCTTTCGGGAGCACTCTTCATGAGCGTAACCGCCCCCGCCGTCATTCCGCCCTGCATCACCCATTCGAGTAACCCCCTGGTCAGAATGCGTCCGTCGGCACATACGCCCCCCACACCTCCCGCAGCGCATTGCACACCTCGCCCACCGTCGCCCGCGCCCGCAGCGCGTCCTTCATCGGGTAGAGGACGTTCGCCTCGCCCTTCGCCGCGTCCTGGAGCGAGGAGAGCGCCGCGTCCACCGCGGCCTGGTCGCGGTCCGTCCGCAGCTTCGCCAGGCGGGCCGCCTGCTGGGCCTCGATGGCCGGGTCCACGCGGAGGGGTTCGTAGGGTTCCTCCGCGTCCAGTTGGAAGCGGTTGACGCCGACCACCACGCGTTCGCCGGAGTCGGTCTCCTGGGCGATGCGGTAGGCGCTGCGCTCGATCTCGTTCTTCTGGAAGCCGTGCTCGATCGCGGCCACCGCGCCGCCCAGGTCCTCGACCCGTTCCATCAGCGCGAGCGCCGCCGCCTCCACGTCGTCCGTCAGCTTCTCGACGACGTACGAACCGGCGAACGGGTCGACCGTGGCGGTCACGTCCGTCTCGTACGCCAGGACCTGCTGCGTACGCAGGGCGAGGCGGGCCGACTTGTCGGTGGGGAGCGCGATCGCCTCGTCGAAGGAGTTGGTGTGCAGGGACTGGGTGCCGCCGAGCACCGCGCCAAGGCCCTGGACCGCGACCCGGACCAGGTTCACCTCGGGCTGCTGGGCGGTGAGCTGGACGCCTGCGGTCTGCGTGTGGAAGCGCAGCATCAGGGATTTCGGGTTCTTCGCGCCGAACTCCTCGCGCATGACGTGGGCCCAGATCCGCCTGGCCGCACGGAACTTGGCGACCTCCTCCAGGAGCGTCGTACGCGCCACGAAGAAGAAGGAGAGGCGCGGCGCGAAGTCGTCCACGTCCATGCCGGCCGCCACCGCCGTCCGTACGTACTCGATGCCGTCGGCGAGGGTGAACGCGATCTCCTGCGCGGGCGTCGCGCCCGCCTCCGCCATGTGATAGCCGGAGATCGAGATGGTGTTCCACTTCGGGATCTCGGCGCGGCAGTACTTGAAGATGTCCGCGATCAGGCGCAGGGACGGCTTGGGCGGGAAGATGTACGTCCCGCGGGCGATGTACTCCTTCAGGACGTCGTTCTGGACCGTGCCCGTCAGACGGTCGGCGGCCACCCCCTGCTCCTCGGCCACCAGCTGGTACATCAGGAGCAGCAGGGCCGCGGGGGCGTTGATCGTCATCGACGTCGAGACCTTGTCCAGCGGGATGCCGTCGAACAGGACCCGCATGTCCTCGACCGAGTCGATGGCCACGCCGACCTTGCCGACCTCGCCGTGCGCGAGGGGCGCGTCGCTGTCGTGGCCCATCTGGGTGGGCAGGTCGAAGGCGACGGAGAGGCCCGTCGTGCCGTTCGCGATCAGCTGTTGGTAGCGGGCGTTCGACTCCACGGCCGTGCCGAAGCCCGCGTACTGGCGCATCGTCCAGGGGCGGCCCGTGTACATGGAGGGGTACACGCCGCGCGTGTAGGGGTAGGCGCCCGGTGTGCCCAGCTTCTGGGCGGGGTCCCAGCCGTCGAGGGCCTCCGGGCCGTACACGGGCTCGATGGGCAGTCCTGACTCGGACTCGCGGGAACCGGACTCGCGGGGCTCGTGGGACATCTCTCGGCGCCTCCTACTAGTGGGCTGCCTCCAGCATGCGGCAACGTGCAGGGGTGGTCACTCGCGGGAAACGCCTTTCGCGGGTTCGTCGATCGACAACGGGGGTCGTTGTGGGCAAGGGCTCGATAGCCGTGGGGGCCGTGGTCATGGCCGCCCTGGTCAGCGGATGTACGGCACAGGCCGTCGATACGGACGGGAAGGCGCAGCCTCCCGTGCGGATCTCCACGACGAAGCCCGGGGACGGGGACAGGGACGGCGACGGCGACAAGAAGGGCGCCGGCAAGGGATCCGACAAGGGCGGCGAGAAGCCGGACGGGGCGGACACCCCGGCCGCGGCGCCGAAGCCGCCGCCCAAGACCCTGCTCGACCGGGGCGCGAGCGGCCCCCAGGTGCGGGAGCTGCAGGCCAGGCTGCGGCAGATCGCCTGGTTCCACCAGGACCCGTCGGAGACGTACGGCGCGTCCACCGCCACCGCGGTCAAGGGCTTCCAGGGCAAGCGCGGGCTGCCCCGTACGGGGACGACGGACACCGTGACCTGGCAGAAGCTGCTCGGCATGACGCACAAGCCGACCAAGTTCGAGCTCTACTCGGGGGGCGGCATCCCGCCGTCGAAGCCCGATCCGCGCTGTCTGAACGGCCGCGTCCTGTGCATCAGCAAGGCCAGCCGCACGCTGACCTGGATGATCGACGGCAAGGCCGTGTCGACGATGGACGTGCGGTTCGGCTCGCAGTACACGCCGACCCGCGACGGCGCGTTCGAGGTGTACTGGAAGTCCCGGCATCACGTCTCGACGCTGTACGACACCGCCATGCCGTACGCGATGTTCTTCAGCGGCGGCCAGGCCGTGCACTACTCGTCGGACTTCGCGGCGACCGGCTACAACGGCGCCTCGCACGGCTGTGTGAACGTACGCGACGAGAAGAAGATCGCGAACCTGTTCGCGCAGGTCAGGAACGGCGACAAGGTCGTCGTCTACAAGTGAGCCCGCTACGGGCGAAAGATGAGAAGGATTAGGCAGCGTGGGCGGGATCGGGGGAACGTCTCCCGCCCACGCTGGTGGCACGGAGCCAAAGGTACGGGGGGAACCCCCGGCTCGTGCGCGGGCCGATGACCAGTCGGCTCACTTGTTACTGCGTCACCGCTTCAAAAAACGTCACACCTTGAACGATCAGCGGTGCGACCAGGGGAAATGCCCGCTGGTCAAGATCCCGTGGAGGCGGAGGCCGAGGGCAGGACCGGCTTGGCGCTGTAGGACGCCGTGGGGGTCGCGGTGCGCGAGCTGGTCGGCGAGACGATCGGCGGGACCGGGTTGGCGCCGCCGTTGCCCTCGGGGTCGTTGCCGGACGATCCGTCGCCGTCCTTGTCGCCGTCGCCGCCGTTGCCGCCGTCGTCGTCACCGCCGCTGCCGCCACCGCCGTCGCCCTCGCGGTCGCCGCCGTCGCCGAGCACGCGGTTGCAGGCCTCGGTGATTCCCTCGGAGCCGCCGAGGAGCTTCTCCAGGCGGCGCTTCTTCTCGCCCCGGAGCTCGCCGTTGCGGTGCTCCTGGCAGGCGGCGACCACTTTCCTGCGCCAGTCGGCGGCCTCGTCATCGCGCTGCGGATCGCCGGTGCCGGGCTGCTGGGAGCCGCCGCCGCCCTGGGACGCGGAGGCCTCCGGCGAGCGCGGCGGCGCGCTGCTGCCGGGCTCGCGCGAGCTGCCGTCCGGTGTCGTGTGTACGTCGTCGGGCTCGACGTCCGGTGCGGTGCTCGCCCCACCGGTCGCCGACTCCAGCGGCTGCGGCGGCGCGACGGGCGACGCGGAGGCCGCGGGGCCCTTCTCGTCCCGGCCGCCGAACGGCGAGGGCAGCACGCCCGTACCGGCCGCGACGGCGACACCGCCGATCATGCAGCCCGCCAGGACGGCGGCGAGCCCGAAGCGCATGGGGCGACCCCAGCGGGTCGGGCGCCCGGGCGCGGCAGAGCCGACGATTTGTACGGTTTGACCCGCTCCGACGCGCGTAGAAGAGGCCCCTGCGGAAAGGCCACGGGCCTCCCGGAAAGCCGCGAGGGCGGCGGCTTCACCAGGCAGTTCGGCGGAGAGGTCACCGGGCGGACCCGCGAGCACGCGCTCGTCGGCGGTCAGCGAGTCCAAGGTCTTGGCGAGCCGCTCGGCCCGCTCCCGCGTGTGATGGTCGGCGCCGTCGAAGGACTCACCGCTCAGCAAACGCTCCGCCGCGTCGCGGTCCAGCCACCTGTAATCCTCGTCGGCCATCACATGTCCTTCTGCGCCCGCGAACGCGATTGCGTCACACCGGCGGATGTCACCGCACGCCCACGCGGCTCTCGCTGCGGAGGCACGGCGTCCAACGCGTCCGGGTTCAGCGGACCGTCCGCGCCGAGCAGCTCCGCGAGCCGCTTCAGACCGCGGTGCGCGGCCGTGCGGACCGCTCCGGGGCGCTTGCCGAGGGTCTGGGCCGCGCTCTTGGCGTCGAGCCCGACGACCACGCGCAGGACGACCGCCTCGGCCTGGTCCTGCGGCAGCTTGGCTATCAGCGCGAGCGCGTCGCCGGTGGCCAGGGACTCCATCGCCTCGCCCGCGGTGTCCGCGTCGGCCGGCTTCCCGGTCAGCTCGGTCTCGTCGCCGCCGATCGCGGGGCGGCGGCCCCGCATGCGGATGTGATCGAGCGCGCGGTTGCGCGCTATGCGTGCGGCCCAGCCGCGGAACCGGTCCGCGTCACCGCTGAACCGGTCCAGGTCACGGGCTATCTGCAGCCAGGCCTCGGACGCGACATCCTCCGCGTCCGGGTCTCCGACCAGCGTTCGTACGTAGCCGAGCAGCCGCGGGTGCACAGCGCGGTACACAGTCCGGAACGCGGTCTCGTCCCCGTCCTGTGCCGCAAGCACCGCGGCGGTCAGTTCCGCGTCGTCCCCCAGCACAACTTCTCCCTATGCGCCTACACCGGTTGCGGTCCTGCCTCCGCAGCCTGGCGCGAAGCAGCACGCTACGGGCTGAAGTGGGCTCACGTCCATGTTTGGTACAACGCGCAACTAGCGCGTGACACAACGCGGTGTGACAGAAAACGCACGCGCGGCGCTGAAGGGAGTACGGGCCGCGTGCGGTCCGTGCCGCGTGACGGCCGGGGTCTCTCCTGTGGGGGGTGGCGACCCCGGCCGCTCACCTTGGCAGAGGGCTTGGCGGGTGAATTGGTTGCCCCGCGGCCTTGGATTGCTGCTTTCGCCGCCGGGTTTTTTTGTTCGGCTGCGGGTGCGTCGTGGCTTGTCGCGCAGTTCCCCGCGCCCCTTTGGGGCGCTAGTGCTTGCCGTGGGACTTTGGCGGTAAGTCAGTCGGGCGGCCGTGGGATCCCCTGGGGCGCTCGGAGCGCTTGCCCTTCTTCTTGCCCTTGTCGTCGCCCTTTGGCTTGCTGCTCGGGCGGGTGCTCGGCTCGGCCCTCGGTGCGGGGGCGCTCGACGGGGCAGAGGGTTGTGGCGAGGGGACTGCCGGGGAGGGGCGGGTCGGGTGGGAGGTTTTCTTCGGCGGGGCGGGGGCTTCCTGGGCGGACGTGCCGATGGAGGCGATCGCGACCCCGCCGAGGAGCAGGCTGGCGAGGACCGCGCCGACCGCCGCGCGCAGGGAGCCGAGGGTGCGGCGGCGCAACCGCGGGCGCCAGTCGTCGCGGCGGCGGGTGCGCGTCCGGTGTGCGCCCGCGTCCCGCGCGCTGCGGAACGCCGCGACCGCGCGGCCCTGCGAATCCGGGTCGACGTCGCCGACCCGTACGGCGTCGCCGAGCAGCGCATCCAGGGCGCGCTCACCCCCGGAGCGATTCTCGTTCACGTCCATCCTGACTCCCGGGTCATCTCGACTCCCCCAGCGGACCGGGCCCGTCATCCGTCACACCCCGCGCCTCGCCGAGCTGCTCGGCAAGCCGCTTCAGGCCGCGGTACGCCGCGGTGCGGACCGCGCCGGGGCGTTTGCCGAGGACCCGGGCCGCCGAGGGGGCGTCAAGGCCGACGACGACCCGCAGCAGCACCGCCTCCGCCTGGTCGCGCGGCAGCCCGGCGATCAGCGCGAGCGCCTGCTCCGTGGAGATCGCCTCCAGGGCCTGGCCCGAAGTGCTGTGCGGTCCGGGGAGTTCGAGCATGTCCTGCTCCAGGGCGGACGGTCGAGGCCTGGCCTTCTGGCGGCGCAGATGGTCGAGCGCCCGGTGCCGCGCGATGGTCGCCGTCCAGCCGCGGAAGCCCGCCCCGTCACCGCGGAACCGCCCCAGATCGCGGGCGATCTCCAGCCAGGCCTCGGCCGCCACGTCCTCCGCGGTCTCGCCGTCGTGGCCGACCAGGCCGCGCAGATAGCCGAGGATCCCCGGCTGCACCAGGCGGTACGCGACCGCGAAGGCCGCCTCGTCGCCCTCCTGCGCCCGCGCGACAGCCGCGCCAAGCTCCTCGTCGTACGCCTGCGCGCGACGGGGTTCTCCTCCTCGGCCCACGCTTTCCCATTCGTACTGGTGCGACACGGCTCACCGTGTCCGTGCCCCCACGCTGAGCAGCGTCGGTGCGCACAGAAATGTCACAGGTCCAGACGGTTCAGTCGGTTCAGTTCGGACGGTTCGGACGGTTCGGACGGTTCACACGGCGAACGGCGAGCCACCGCCCAGGCCGATGTCCGTCATGTCGAGGACCAGGGACGGGTCGGGGGACGCCACGACGACCGGCTTGTCGTAGTCGGACATCTCCATCACCATGCGCTCGGTGCCCCGCGTCTGCGTCATGCCGACGATGTACGGCTTGTCGCCCGCCGCCAGATAGACGGTCATGTCGTTCCCGCCGTCCTTCTCGACGAGCGGGGTCACGCGTTGGCCGTGCCACTGCTTCTCCGGCAGCGCACGCGCGCCGTCGGCCGGGGCGTCGCCCAGATCACCGAGCGCCGTGCCCAGGTCACACATCCGCGTGGGCGAAACGCCCTTCGGCCCCTGGGGCTGATCAGGGATCCTCAGGTACTTGCCGCGGGCGAGCGCTGTCCGCTCCCTGGACTTGGCCTCGGCCTCCGGGCCGAGCGTCACGCCGTGGGCGCGGACCGCGTCGAGCGCCTCGTCCGAGAACCGGAAGTAGGCCTCATCGGCGCCGACCATGACGATGTCACCCTTCTTCATGGGCCCGTCGTCGAAGGTTCCGGTGCACTTGTTGTGACGGTCCATGTGCACGGAGATCTTCTGGTGCTTCCCGGGGCCGGTCATCTCGACCGCGATGCGAAGGGATTCGGCGTCCTTGAGGAGCCGCATGGCCTCCTCGGAGAGCCGCTCGCCGCGCACCTCGTCGGCGGGCCTCGGCGGCTCCGGCGGGGTCCGCTCGACCATTCCCTCGTAGATCTTCCCCTCCGAACCGCAGGACGCGAGCGCCCCCATCACGAGACAGCAGGCCGCCGCTCGCAGCCACTGTCGCCGCTTCCCCGCCCCAAGTACCACGGTCCCCACCCACACTCCTCGTCCACTTCTCGTTCACAGCTGTCACGTGACCCAGCGCAATGCTCAGGCCATATGTCACCCGTCAGAGGTGCGGGATACATCACGTCGTTTCGGGCCCGGATCCGTACAACCCTTTGCCCTCCCGGCCGGTCGTACGCACTCGCTTTGGTCAACCGGCAGGTCAGTCGGCAATTCCGCTAAGGGGTGGGGCATTTGAGCCCGCGCAAACCGCGCGAATCAGCGCGTACCACGCATGCGTACAGACCTTTGAGTCTCAAGCGCAGGGCGTGGCTGACGATCGGGGCCGTCGTGCTGGGGGGCGCGGGGGCGATCACGTACGCGATGGCGGATCCCGCGACGGATCCGGCGGACGGCGGCTCGCGCGGCAAGCGCCCGGTGAGCGTGCACGACATCGCGCTCAAGGCCGACGGCGCGAAGAAGAGGGAGCTGCCGCGCACGTCGACCAAGCAGTTCTCGCTGCTCGGCGTCTCGTGGACCGGCGTGACGAAGGAGCTCGACGGCACGGCGCAGGTGCGTACGCGCTCCATCGAGGACGACAAGTGGACCGGCTGGCAGAACCTGGACCTGGAGCTGCATCTGCCCGAGAAGGCCGAGGCCGGCATGCGCGCCGCTTCCGAGCCGCTCTGGGTCGGCCCGTCCGACGGCGTGGAGGTCCGGGTGGTCGCGGCGGACGGTGCCTCAAGTGCCCTGCTGCCGACGGGACTTGAGGTCAACCTGGTCGACCCGGGTGTGACGTCCAAGGAGGCGGACAACCCGGCGCTCGACGGTTCGGCGATGGCGCCCGCGGCATTCGCCGCGCCCATGGAGGCCGCGGCCGACGAGACGCCGACGCCTACGCCGGAGCCGACCGAGCCCGCGTCGCCCGCGCCGTCACAGGCGCCCACCTCGCAGCCCCCGACGGAGGAACCCACTTCGCAGGCACCGTCCCCGACGGCATCGGAGCCGGGCACCTCCCCCACCCCGTCCGGCTCCCCGTCACCCGACCCCGAGCCGACGAAGCCGCCGGCGCCGCCGTCCACGGTCACCAAGCCGCCGATGACCGGCCGGGCGGACTGGGGCGCGGACGAGTCCCTGGTCAAGGACCCGCCCGAGTACGTCGAGAAGGTCAAGGCGGTCTTCGTCCACCACACGGTCGGTACGAACGACTACAGCTGCGCCCAGTCCGCGGCCCTGGTCCGCGGCATCATGACGTACCACGTGGAGACCGAGGGCTGGAACGACCTCGGCTACAACTTCCTCGTGGACAAGTGCGGCCAGGTCTTCGAGGGCCGCGGCGGCGGCACCGACCTGCCGGTGAAGGGCGCGCACACGTACGGCTTCAACGCCGAGTCGGCGGGCATCGCGCTCCTCGGCGACTTCGAGGGCAACGAGAACCCCGCACCCGGCACGACGTACAAGAAAGCGGGCAAGCCGACCCGCGCCGCCCTGGAGTCGGTCTCCCGCGTCGCGGCCTGGAAGCTCGGCCAGTACGGCGGCGACCCGCTGGCCAAGGTCACGCTGACGGCGGGCGACGACACGGGCGTCTGGAAGAAGGGCGACACCCCGTCGCTCGACACGATCTCGGGCCACCGGGACGGCTTCGCGACGGAGTGCCCCGGCAAGAACCTCTACTCGAAGCTCGGCGAGATCCGCCGCCATGCGGCGAGCGCGGGCCGCAACTCCGCGATCCCCACGGCCGACTTCAACCGCGACGGCATCACGGACCTGGTCGCGGGCACGCCGAAGGCATCGGGCGGCGTAGGCACGCTCACGATCGTCCCCGGCGGCCTGGACGGCCCGGTAGGCGCATCGAAGAAGACCCTCACGCAATCCAGCCCCGGCGTCCCCGGCGCCTCCGAGGCGGGCGACAACTGGGCGGCGGCCACCGCCTGGGGCGACATCAACGGCGACGGCTACGCGGACCTGGCGATCGGCGCCCCCGGCGAGGACGACGCCACCAACGCGGACCGCGGCGCGGTCACGATCCTCTACGGCCCGGCGTTCACGTCCGGCACGGACATGCAGCTCGCGGACGACTTCCACTACCCGGGCGCCAAGTTCGGCTCCGCGGTGGCCGTCGCGGACTTCAACGCGGACGGCAAGGCGGACGTCTTCTCGGCGTCGACCGGCACCGGCGGCACGTGGGCGGCGCGCTTCGCGCCGGGCAACGAGGTCGGCGGCACCCTGACGTCCGGCGACACGGCCATCGCGTACGCGGACGCCGCGTCCGGCGACTTCAACCGCGACGGCTACGCGGACGTGGCGCTGACCTACCGCGACCAGGCCGGCATCGGCAAGGTCCAGTGGTTCAAGGGCACCAGGTCGGGCCTGAGCAGAGTCGGTTCACTCTCGGTCAAGGGCGGCCGCTCGCTCGCCGTGGCCGATGTGAACGGCAACGGCTACGACGACCTGGTGATCGGCCAGCCGTACACGGCCGAGTCGGGCGCCTTCGCGGGCGGCCAGGTGACGGTGGTCCCGGGCACGTCGACGGGCTTCACGACCACCGGCATGAAGACGATCCACCAGGACACGTCAGGCGTCCCGGGCGCCGCCGAGTCGGGCGACGCGATGGGCTGGTCGGTCTCGGCGGGCGACTACAACCTCGACGGTTACGCGGACGTCCTGACGGGCGCCCCGAACGAGGACATCACCCGTGACGGCACGTCCCGCAAGGACGCGGGCACGTCGCTGCTCCTGAAGGGCTCGTCGTCCGGCCTGACGGGCACGGGCGCGCTGGCCTTCTCCCAGGACACGACGGGCATCACGGGCTCCACGGAGTCGGCGGACCGCCTCGGCTCATCGGTCGTCCTGACGGACCTCTCCGGCTACGGCCGCGCGGACCTGGCGATCGGCGTGGACGGCGAGGACACGGGCGACGGCACGATCCTCCAGCTGGACAGCGGCTCGTCGGGCGTCTCGACGTCGGGTGGCGTCTATTACGGGCGTACGTCGCTGGGGACTCCGGCGGGGGCGCACCTGGGGCAGGTGCTGACGCCGTAACGGTGCGGATCGGAGGGGCGCAGGCCGCATTCGCGTGGGCCTGCGCCCCTCTCGCAGACCATGGTCATCCGGCAGCAGACCGTATCTTCGCGAGTGCGGCTTCGTTCTTAGAGATGTACTTCTTAGAAGTACGTCCCTAAGAATCGACCCCAGAGTCCGACGGCCCACCAGCGAGGTGCCCATGGCCGCACGCCCCGTTCACCGCCATCTCCCCAAACCGGCCGACATGTTCGACCGCGGCTGGGAGTGGAGCGAGCTGACCGCCTTCGCCACCAGCGAGGGCGCGGGCCCTCGCCTCGGTGTGGTCTCCGGGCGCCGCCGCCAGGGAAAGAGCTTCCTGCTGCAAGCACTGGCCGAGGCCACGGGAGGCTTCTACTACGCCGCCGTGGAGGCGTCGGCCGCCGAGTCACTGCGCCTCCTTGGCGAGGCCGTCGCCCGTTACACCGACGCCCCCGCCCCGGCCCGGCCCGCGGACTGGGGCGAAGCGCTGGAGCTGCTCTTCTCGCTGGCCGCGGACCGTCAACTCCCCGTGATCATCGATGAGTTCCCGTATCTGGTCCGCAATGCCCCCGCTCTCCCGTCCCAGCTCCAAGCCGCCCTGGGCGTCCGTTCGGGCAGACACCTCGAACGCCACCCGCGCCTTCTCCTCTGCGGGAGCGCGATGTCGTTCATGGGCGGTCTGCTCGCCGGCACGTCTCCCCTCTACGGCAGAGCGGGGCTCGACCTCGTCGTGCACTCCCTGGGATACCGCGAGGCGGCGGAGTTCTGGAGCATCACCGATCCCCGCCTGGCCGTCCTCACCCACGCCGTCGTCGGCGGAACCCCCGCCTACCGCCGCGAGTTCGTGGACGACGACGTCCCGGACGGGCCGGACGACTTCGACGACTGGGTGTGCCGCACCGTCCTCAACCCGGCCCGCCCGCTGCACAGCGAGGCGGAATTCCTGCTCTCCGCCGAACCCGACCTACGGGACCGCTCCCTCTACCACTCGGTCCTCGCCGCCGTAGCCACCGGCAACCACACCAGCGGCGGCATCGCGAGCGCGGTCGGCCGCAAGGCCACCGACATCTCACAGCCGCTGACAGTCCTGAAACGCTGCGGCCTGCTGACGGTCGGACCGGACGCCTTCCGCCGCAATCGCACCGCCTACCGCATCGCCGAGCCCCTGATCGCCTTCCACCACGCGGTCGTACGCCCCGAGGCGGCACAACTCGCCCGTCGCCGTGGAGCCGCCACGGTCTGGGAACGCGCCCAGCACACCTTCCTCAGCCAGATCGTCGGCCCGCACTTCGAGCAGCTGTGCCGCACCTGGGCGGAATGGCACGCGGAGCCGGAGACGTTCGGCGGCCTGCCCATCGAGGTCAGCTCGGGAGCCGTGCCCGACCCGGCCGCCCGCACAACCCACCAGGTGGACGTGGTCATCCACGGCGCGATCGGCCAGGACAAGGGCATCCTGCTGTCCGTGGGCGAGGCCAAGTGGCACAAGACGATGGACGTACGCCACCTGGACCGGCTCCGTCACATCATCGGCCTCCTCGCCGCCCGAGGCATCGACACCACCCATACGCGCCCCGCCTGCTACAGCGGCGTCGGCTTCACCCCGGAGCTGCGCGCGGCGGCGGCCGGCGGAAAGGCGGTCCTCATCGACCTGCCGCGGCTGTACTCGGGGTCGTAGGCACCCGCCGTTGTTCACCACCACCCCCTCCCCAGCGCGACAGCGAACCGCTCGGTGGCCTTCCTGTGCCGGGCGGCCAACCGAAACTCGGAACTCGCCTCGCCGTGGGTGACCTTCAATCGGCGGGCGTCCGGACGGAGTTCCGCCCGACAGTCACGCCGAGGCGCGTCCCAGAGGTGGCCGGTGGGAACATCCACGACCCGGTTGTGGGCGAAGACCAGGACCCGCCGTGTGGTGAGCACGAGAAAGCAGCTACCGGCAACAGACCATCCACGCAGCCCAGTTCGAGTTCGGGAGGGCAGCAGCCGTGCCGGGAAGGCTGTCAACAGCTCCTCGTCGTCATCCAGCAGCGCCCGAACCCGCTCAGGATTCTTCCAGGCCTGCCCGCTGGACAGAACGGTCCACATCAGCCCCATGGCAAGGCCCTGGAACACAGGGGTCGAGCGGAGACCGAGAACGGCGAACACCAGGACGAGCGCCGAGGGGATGACGACAAGGTTCCACCCCAGCAGCAAGAGCCGGGCCCGGATCCCCCGCCGGGCCGCGCCCCGCAGCTGCGCCTCACAACCGTCCATCAATCTCCGCACCACACCGCTCCGCGTCGCAGAGGATCTGCATATCGGCGACGAAGCAGGTGACCTCGCCGTCTGCGGCCCGCCCGATCCACACCGGGTACGAGCCGTCACCCATACCGCTGGAGAAGGTGACCATGTTGGCGCCGGTGGCCAAGTCGGCGAGAACGCGCCCTCCGTCCGTGGCCCCTTCGCCCCATGCGTGCGGCCCCCTCACGAACAGCTCGACGAAGCGGGCGGAGAGCCGCGCCACGACGGAGGCGTCGGCGAGCGCACCGATCCCGGCGTCCACGCCGAAGCCGTAGTACTCCCCGTCCCGCAGAAGCCGCACGTCCTGATCCCGTGTCACGGCCAACTCCCAAGACACGGTCGGCTGTTCCGATATGACGAGCCGGACTCCGACGACGTACATCGGCATCGACGTCGACATCGCCTGAGCGATCTCGACGCGGTAGCTCCCCGGGCGCACGGACACCGTGTACGGCTTGTACGCATCGGCCGATGCGCCGCCCCACGACGGATCACGGACGACAAGCTCCCCGGTCGGCAGTTCCAGCGGCCCGCGCTTCCGGACACGTACGACCACCTCACGCTCCGCGGCGGGCACGGGGTCGCCATAGGAGACGTACTCCGAGGGAAGCAGGAATCGGCTGCCGTCGGTGAACATCTCCTCCAGGTGCTCCGGCTGGGCACCACGAGGTGCTCGCCAGTTGGGCTGCGGGGCGGCGAGGGGAACTCGGTCATCCCCCGCCTCCACAAGGGCGCCGTTCACGAAGGGACCACCACCGACCGACGAGAAATCCACTGCCTCGGAGAGCGCGGCCCAGTCACCGAACTCAGGAGCAGGGAACCAGCATTGCTCCGGCGGAAGCTCGACCCCCTTCTGCATGAGGCCGCCCTTGTCCCCCTTCGGCTGCTCGCGCGTCCAGCCACAGCCGTCCGGCCACAGATCCATGGTCACGCTGCCCGCGTCGTCCGCGAACTCCGCCATGTCGGGAGATTCGTAACGCCATTGCGCCGTGTGGTTGAGGAAGAGCCGGCCGGGCTCGATGCGCCGGAGGTCGACCTCCCGCACGCGGCGCCCCTGCTCGTCGTACTCCCAGGCGCCGAGATAGTGCTGGGCCCAGGCGACATGCAACACGACGGGCTGCCCCGCTCCCGGCCCCCGCAGGATCACGGCGTACTGCGCTCCGGCTGCATCCCGCGCGGCCGCGGCCTCTGGACTCAGCTGCCCGACGACGACCCGCCGCACCGCATCCCAGCCCTCGCCGTACACCACGTCAATCGTCATGTCGTCGAGCGTGCCAGAGGCCCGTATCGGGCCGGCCTTCAGCCCCGTTTGCGCCCGTGCAGCGTCAG
This sequence comes from Streptomyces sp. NPDC021622, assembly GCF_040640795.1. NCBI lineage: Bacteria > Bacillati > Actinomycetota > Actinomycetes > Kitasatosporales > Streptomycetaceae > Streptomyces > Streptomyces sp. NPDC021622. Next base: position 416,575 of record NZ_JBFACK010000006.1, on the reverse strand, counting down.
ATAGAAGGTCTGCAGCGATTCCTCGGGGCCGAGCTCGAAACGGTTGACGACCTTCCCGAGCGGATTCCAGACCCTGGCGTCCGGCATCCGTACGCCCACGGACTGCCCGAACCAGGCGCGTCGGCTGTCGTCGAGATCCACCCACACGGCACCGGCGCGCCGCACCAGCACCTCACCCACGTACGCACCGAGCCCGAAGAGCACCCCCTCGACCCGGTTCCGCTCCGAGGTCCCCGTGCGGAGCCCTTCGACGAGGGAGTCGACGACGCGGAGGCTGGCCACGCTGTAGTCGAGCGGCAGCCGGCTGCGCGCGCTCGCCCGCGCGACGAACCGCGCGGCATGCCCCCGCATCGCGGCGGCCGCCGGCGCCGGCTTCTCGGTCGCCGGAGGCGGTAACAGTAAGCAGCGCCTCAATATCAAGCAGCCCGCCAATTCCGCAAAATGTTCCCGGGAACATTTCAACTGAAGCAGAGATAAGGAATTCCGAGTTGAAATTCCCTTACCCAAAAGGAAGGATCGCCAATCCAAGCGAAAACACTTGGCCGGCCGGTCGTCGCACGATGACCGGTGGGTCAAGTACCCATGCCCACAAGGAGATTCAGATGTCACGCAAGGCGGCAGCCCTCGGCTCGTTACTCGCGGCCGCGCTCCTGCTCAGCGGCTGCGGCGAGAGCGACGACGGTTCGGGCGGGAGCGGAAGCGGTGCCGACGACGGGTCCGAATCGGCCGCCGTCGAGGCGAAGTTGCTGGGCCAGGTGCCGATGGCGAAGGTGAAGGACATGGTCGGCGCCATGGGGATGTGGACGACCGACAAGAATTTCGTGAAGGCCGATCTGAACAAAATAGTCGGCTATCCGCTCGCCGGCGGAAAGGCCGAGTGGACGGTGCCGCTCGGTGGTGAGATCTGCTGGACGTCGCCGGAGCCCACCAAGGACGGCCAGATCGCCGTGCTCTTCCAGGACGCCAAGAAGGACCCCTCCGTCTGTACGGAGGTCGGCCTCGTCGACCTGAACAAGGGCAAGCTGCTGTGGCAGAAGCAGGCCACCGACGAGTACGGCTCCGCGCAGATGTTTGACGAGGTCACCATCGGCGGCGGCACGGTCGCCGCGGCGGGCAGCCTCACCGACGCGGGCTGGAAGGTCAGCGGCGAGCCCCTGTGGAAGCCATCGGACGAGAAATGCCCGGTGGAGGGCTACGCGGGCAGCGACGAGAAGCTGATCGCGCTCCGCGACTGCGGCGAGGTCGACAGCCCTCAGCTGACGCTCCAGACCGTCGACCCTGCGACGAAGGCGGTGAAGTCGACGTACAAACTCCCGGCAGGCACGGAGAACGCGCACGTCGTCTCCACCGACCCGCTGGTCGTGGGCGCCGACGGCGGTGACGCCAAGAAGGGCTCGTCCGGGGCCTCGGAGTTCCTGACGATCGACGACAGCGGGGCCCAGGGCAAGCTGCTGAGCACGATCAGCACAGTGGGCGGCAAGTACGGGAAGTACAAGCTGGACTGCCCGGCCACCGAGGTCACCGGCTGCCAGCAGATCGCCGTCACCAAGGACACGCTCTTCCTCGGCACTTCGGAGCCCGCGAGCGCGTCGTCCGACGCCGAGAACGACCTGGTCGCCCTCGACCTGAAGACCGGCAAGCAGAAGGGCAAGGCCGAGGGGGTGGACGGCGGTCACCTGACCCCGGTCGGCGTCGCGGACGACGGCAAGGTCATCGCGTACCAGGAGGCCAGCGTCGTGGACGAGGCGGGCGGCGCGGTCTGGGAGCTGGACCCGACGACGTACAAGAAGACGAAGATCCAGCAGAACCCGTCCGCCAGCTGGGAGATGGAGGCGCGGTTCACGACGGAGCGGCGGATTCTCTTCGCGGGCGAGCGCCTCTACATCGGCGGCGAGCATGTGACGGCGCCGTCCACCGTCTTCAAGAAGAAGCAGCCTTTGGCGGCGATCTTCGGCGCGAAGTAACGGGCCGGGGGCCATAGGAGGGGATCGCAGGAGGGCCCCGCGGAGACGCCGATGACCGCGGGGGCCCTCCTGCAGCGCCCGGCGCCGCGGGAAGTTCGGTACTCATCTGCGGGTGCGTCGTGGCTGGTCGCGCAGTTCCCCGCGCCCCTTCGGGGCCCGGCCCCCTCGTCGGCTGGTCACAGCCCCGCGCCCCTTCGGGGCGCTAGCCCCGGCCCCGCTCCCGCCGCGACACCACGGCCCGCAGCACCCGTCGCCCCTCCGTCGACACGTCAAGCGCCTGGCGAAGGCCACCCGCGCCCGCACCTTGGTTGGCCAGCAGCTCCAGGATCTGGATCTGGCGGCGCAGCTCGGCGGCGACCAGCGGCGACATGCCGTCCGTGCGCCCCTCGCGCCGCGCGGTCACGGACGACCGCTGGGAGCCGCCGTCCGGCATGGTGTCGAGCAGCCGGTGGATCTGCAGCGCGGCGACCGAGCAGGCGTCGGCCCACTCGCGCAGCTCGGCGGCGGAACGCGCGGCGGGCACGGCGCCGAGCATCCGGTGCGCGAGCGTGACGGCCTCGTCGCCGGCGGCCCCCTCCGGGGAGGCCGAACCCGCGAGCGCGGCACGGGCGTCGGCCAGCGCCATGTCCCACGCGCCGCCCTCCGCGAGGCTCCCCCACAGCGGCCGGAGCACCTCGTCACCGCCCCCGAGGAGCGGTAGGCACCGGTCGAGGCAGGCGAGACCGCTCGCCGCGAGACCTCTCTCGTCGGCCTCGGCTATCAGCTCGACCAGACTCGGGCCGCCCATGATGTACGCCTCCTGTTGCGGACTCTGCACGTCCTCTACTGCGTGCGGCCCGCCGGGAACGTCACACAGTCACGGAACAGTCACGGCAGAGAAGCGGAACGGGAGCCCCGCCGGTCACTGCGGGACAACGCCGAGACGGTCCAGAAAGCGGAAGAAGAGCTGCTCCGCCGAAGGCTCCGCGGCGGCGTTCAGGACGTCGAGGATCGGCGCCGCGGGCACGGTCCTGCCCGACTCCGCCGCCCAGGCCACCGCCCGGTCCGCCGCGTCGCGCGGCTCGAGGAAGTAGTCGTCGAGGCTGAGCCCGTCGTCGCCCAGGTATCCCGCCATCGCGGTCCTCGCCAGGCAGGTCGTCCAGGCCCCGCTCTCCGGGGCGGCCGCCTCGACGACCACGCAGTCGCTGTCCATGACGTAACCGAAGAGCGCGGGCGCGCCCGTCTCCAGGGCGAGGGAGTTCATGCTGCCGACGTCGCGCGTGCCCTCGCCGCCCGGCACCTCCCACACCTGCCAGCCGTCGTCCCGCTGGACGAGGAGGCTGAGCTCGTCCCGCACCCCCGCCACCGCCGTGAGCTCCACGAGCGGCCGCTCGCTCCTGCCCACGACGTAGTAACCCCAGTAGCCCATGCCCGCGTCCCCCCGTGGTTCGACTCTGCTCAACTGCGCTCGACGGCTGCGATCGGCTTTGGCCGAATACACCACAGACTTACGCGAGTTCGCCACCAAAAAGCAGAAAACGGATCCGTGCGACTACTCGGCGCCACCTATGACACCTCGCCCGCCAGCTTCACGAAGTCGCCCCACGGCAGCGCGGGCTTACGCGGATCCCACAGTTTCTGGACCGTCGCCCGCAGCGGCATCCTGATCCCCGCCGCGACCTGTTCCGGGGTCTGCGATCCGGCCAGATCGCACCAGACCGCGAAGGTGCCGCCGAGAATCTGGTCGTCGTACTCGGCGCTCACCGGCCGCGTCCCGCGGATCACCAGCGGGGTCCACTGCTCGTAGATCCGCTGTCCGGTCGGATAGACGAAGGCGTTGGGCTGGCCGAGCACGTAATAGAGGTACTCGTCGTTGTAATTGACGACCTTCCGGCCCGCCTTGAGATATTCGACGGGCTCCCGCGCCCCGATCTCCTTGCCCGTCCAGTACGCGACGTCCAGATCGTCGGCGGCCTCCTCGACCCCGCCGCGGAAGAACCCGTCGTTCCACGCCCTGAGCTGCCGTTCGTACGGACGCATGGTGTCGGCCCGGTCGTTGAGCCAGCCGGTGGCGAGGTCCTGGACGCGGGCGCCCTGCCCGTACCGCTCGCGGGCCGCGGCGGCCAGCTGCGGATAGGAGGCCTCCGGGTTGTCGACCACGAGGGCGCGGTACTCGTCGGCGCCCAGATGCCAGTAGCGCCCGGGGAAGAGATCGGCGAACTCCTCAAGCAGCTCGTCGACGATCTCGGCGGCCTGCGGCTTGGAGATGTCCACCGCGCCGGGCGCGGCGACGCCGCGGGTGTCGACGAGCTGCAGGGAGGGGTGCGCCTTGATGACCGCGCCGAGGTGCCCCGGCGAGTCGATCTCCGGCACGACCGTGATGTGCCGGGCGGCCGCGAGCTTGAGGATGCGGCGGACCTGCGCCTTGGTGAGGTGCTCTGGCGAGACGACCTCGGGGTGCGAGTCCGATTCGATGCGGAACGCCTGGTCGTCGGAGAAGTGCAGCCCGAGCTGGTTGTACTTGAGGTCGCCGAGTTCGCGGACACGGTCCTCGATCCACTCCGCGCTGAAGTGCTTGCGGGCGATGTCGATCATGAAGCCGCGCTGCGGCTTGGCGGGCCGGTCCCGCACGACGCCCTCGGGCGCGGTCCGCTCCCCCTTCACCTCCTGCTTCAGCGTGCGCGTCCCGTAGAAGACACCCGCTTCGGCCGGGGCGCTGATCTTCACCCGCTGCCCCTTCACGGAGAGGGTGTACGACTCGTCGCCGCCATCGGCGTCTTCATCGATGGCCAGCTCCACGTCCCCCTTGCGGGGGTCGTCGTCCCCCGCGTACGCGAGCTTGAGCTCACCGGCGAGCAGCTTGCCCTCGTCCGCGAGGCCCTCGTCCCCGACGACGACACGCCCACCGGCCGCGGGCCGCCACCCCGGCCCGCGCGCCGCGGTGTGCTCGCGCACGGCGGGGATGACGGCCGGGGCCTTGGAGAGGGGGTACGTCTTTTTCGTGGGCGATGGGGTGGGAGTCTGCAAGACGGCGGACTTGCCGTCGGAGGGGGGTGGAGTGGCCTCGCCCGCACCATCACTCCCGTCGGGCCAGACCGCCACGGTCAAGGCAACGGCCCCGGCAGCAACGACTCCGGCGGCGACGGCCAACCGGCGGGGGATCACTGCTTGCCGTCCTGTGCACAGACACCAGTCATCCGCCCACGTTAAAACGGGGCCCGCGACCGTACCGTCCACCACGCGAAGCGAAACTCTCCCATCCGGGTGAAGTTCACGCATCCGTCAGACAGCCACCACCACATCTCGCTAGCGTTACGACAAATCCCCCAGCCGTCCCTCATCGATGCCCCCTGCCCAGGAGTCCCGCTGCCCCCGCACAGTCCGTCCCGAACCCCAGAGCAGCTGAACACCGCAGAGCCGGCAGCCGCCGAAGCCGCCCTGCTCGCCTGCTGCGGCAGTCGCGCCTGGGCCCGCCGCCTCGTCGCCCACCGGCCCTACCCCGACCTCGACGCGCTGCTCGCCGCGTCCGACGAGGCGGCGTACGACCTCCGGCCCGCCGACCTCTCCGAGGCCCTGGCCTGCGAACCTCTTGAGCCACGTGTCCCCCGTCAGGGCACGTACTCCGCCGCGCACACCGCACTGAGCGCCGCGGACGCCGCGTACGAGAGCCGCTTCGGTCACGTATTCGTGATCTGTCTGGACGGCGTCGCCCAGGGCGAGGCCCTGGACCATTTGCTGGCCGGAATCCGCGCGCGCCTGGGCAACGACCCGGAGGAAGAGCGCGTCCTGGCCGCCGAGGAACTGCGCAAGCTGGCCCGCGGGCGACTCACCCGGCTCGTGCACGAGCTGAATAGCCCGTACGTGCCTGTTTGATTGCCTGTTTGATCACACCTGGCTACCCCGCGCGAGCGAACCGACAACTCGTCGATACGATGACGAGCGGCCGGTGGACCGTACCCGGCCGGGCCCGTCCGACCACCCAAGCCGGCTGGCCCCAATCCCCGCTCCCGGAGGGTTCTGCCGTGCCGGCTGGAACGCTGTACCGCGGCCGGGAAGGAATGTGGTCCTGGGTGGCTCATCGAGTCACCGGCGTCCTCATCTTCTTCTTCCTGTTCGTGCATGTGCTGGACACCGCTCTCGTCCGCGTCTCCCCGGAGGCGTACGACGATGTCGTCAGCACCTACAAGACGCCCCTCGTCGCACTCCTTGAGTACGGCCTGGTCGCCGCCATCCTCTTCCACGCACTGAACGGCCTGCGTGTCATCGCCGTCGACTTCTGGTCGAAGGGCCCGCGCTACCAGAAGCAGATGCTCTGGACCGTCGTCGGCATCTGGGTCGTCCTGATGGTGGGGGCGCTCTACCCGGTCCTCGGCCACGCCGTCCGCGAAGTCTTCGGGAGCTGACGCCAGACATGTCCGACACCACGCTCGAGAAGTCCGGAGTGGGCCCCGTCGAGGGCGCCTCGCTCTACGACGTCGACAATCCGGCACCCGTCATCGAGGCGCCGCGCAAGCGCACCTCCAAGACCCCGCGCTCGACCCGCGGCAACTTCGAGATGGCCGCATGGCTCTTCATGCGCCTGTCCGGCGTCGTCCTGGTCGTCCTGGTCCTCGGCCACCTGCTGATCCAGCTGGTGCTCGACGGCGGAGTATCGAAGATCGGCTTCGCGTTCGTCGCGGGCCGCTGGGCGTCCCCGTTCTGGCAGGTCTGGGATCTGCTGATGCTGTGGCTCGCGATGCTGCACGGGGCCAACGGCCTGCGCACGGTCATCAACGACTACGCGGAGCGCGCCAACACGCGCCTGTGGCTCAAGGGCCTGCTGTACACCGCCACGGTGTTCACCATCCTCCTGGGCACGCTGGTGATCTTCACCTTCGACCCGAACATCCGCTAAAGCCGAGGCGAACCCAGTGAAGATTCACAAGTACGACACTGTCATCGTCGGCGCCGGTGGCGCGGGCATGCGCGCGGCCATCGAGGCGACGAAGCGCAGCCGCACCGCGGTCCTGACGAAGCTCTACCCCACCCGCTCCCACACGGGCGCGGCGCAGGGCGGCATGGCCGCCGCGCTCGCCAACGTGGAGGAGGACAACTGGGAGTGGCACACCTTCGACACGATCAAGGGCGGCGACTACCTGGTCGACCAGGACGCCGCCGAGATCCTGGCGAAGGAAGCCATCGACGCGGTCCTCGACCTGGAGAAGATGGGCCTGCCCTTCGGCCGTACGCCCAAGGGCGAGATCGACCAGCGCCGTTTCGGCGGTCACTCCCGCAACCACGGCGAGGCTCCTGTCCGCCGTGCCTGCTACTCGGGCGACCGCACCGGCCACATGATCCTCCAGACGCTGTACCAGAACTGCATCAAGGAGGGCGTGGAGTTCTTCAACGAGTTCTACGTCCTCGACCAGCTCCTCGTGGAGGTCGACGGCGTCAAGAAGAGCGCGGGCGTCGTCGCCTACGAACTCGCGACCGGCGAGATCCACATCTTCCAGGCGAAGTCCGTGGTCTACGCGTCGGGCGGCACCGGCAAGTTCTTCAAGGTGACGTCGAACGCGCACACGCTGACGGGTGACGGCCAGGCGGCCTGCTACCGCCGCGGTCTGCCGCTGGAGGACATGGAGTTCTTCCAGTTCCACCCGACCGGCATCTGGCGCATGGGCATCCTTCTTACGGAGGGCGCCCGCGGTGAGGGCGGCATCCTCCGCAACAAGGACGGCGAGCGCTTCATGGAGAAGTACGCGCCGGTCATGAAGGACCTCGCGTCCCGTGACGTCGTCTCGCGCTCCATCTACACGGAGATCCGCGAGGGCCGCGGCTGCGGCCCCGAGGGCGACCACGTCTACCTCGACCTGACGCACCTCCCGCCGGAGCAGCTGGACGCCAAGCTGCCCGACATCACGGAGTTCGCGCGTACGTACCTCGGCATCGAGCCCTACACGGACCCGATCCCGATCCAGCCGACCGCGCACTACGCCATGGGCGGCATCCCGACGAACGTCGAGGGTGAGGTCCTCGCGGACAACACCACCGTCGTCCCGGGTCTGTACGCGGCGGGCGAGGTGGCCTGCGTGTCGGTCCACGGCGCCAACCGCCTGGGCACCAACTCGCTCCTGGACATCAACGTCTTCGGCAAGCGCGCGGGCGTCGCCGCCGCGGAGTACTCGGCGAAGAACGATTTCGTCGAACTCCCGGAGAACGCCGAGGAGCTCGTCGTCTCCCAGGTCGAGCGCCTGCGCGACGCCTCGGGCAACGAGCGGGTCGCCGAGCTCCGCAAGGAGCTGCAGGAGACCATGGACGCCAACGTCATGGTGTTCCGCACGGAGCAGACGATCAAGACGGCGGTGGAGAAGATCGCGGAGCTCCGCGAGCGCTACCTCAACGTCTCGATCCAGGACAAGGGCAAGCGCTTCAACACCGACCTCCTCGAGGCCATCGAGCTGGGCAACCTGCTCGACCTGGCCGAGGTCATGGCGCAGTCGGCCCTGGCCCGCAAGGAGTCGCGCGGCGGTCACTACCGCGAGGACTTCCCGAACCGCGACGACGTCAACTTCATGCGCCACACCATGGCGTACCGCGAGGTCGGCGACGACGGCACGGACTCGATCCGTCTCGACTACAAGCCTGTCGTCCAGACCCGCTACCAGCCGATGGAGCGTAAGTACTGATGGCAACCCCGACCCTCGACAAGGAAGACGCCAAGCCCGAGGCGGGCTTCGCCGACTCCCCGTACATCACGGTCACGTTCCGCATCCGCCGCTTCAACCCGGAGATCTCGGCGGACGCGACCTGGGAAGACTTCCAGGTGGAGATCGACCCCAAGGAGCGTGTCCTCGACGCACTCCACAAGATCAAGTGGGACCTGGACGGGTCGCTGACCTTCCGTCGCTCCTGCGCCCACGGCATCTGCGGCTCGGATGCCATGCGCATCAACGGCCGCAACCGCCTGGCCTGCAAGACCCTGATCAAGGACATCAGCCCGGAGAAGCCGATCACGGTCGAGGCCATCAAGGGTCTGACGGTCCTGAAGGACCTGGTCGTCGACATGGACCCGTTCTTCCAGGCGTACCGCGACGTCATGCCGTTCCTGATCACGACGGGCAACGAGCCGACGCGCGAGCGCCTGCAGTCGCCGGAGGACCGCGAGCGCTTCGACGACACGACGAAGTGCATCCTCTGCGCGGCCTGCACGTCCTCGTGCCCGGTCTTCTGGAACGACGGCCAGTACTTCGGCCCGGCTGCGATCGTCAACGCGCACCGTTTCATCTTCGATTCGCGTGACGAGGCGGGCGAGCAGCGCCTGGAGATCCTCAACGACAAGGACGGCGTGTGGCGTTGCCGCACGACGTTCAACTGCACGGACGCCTGCCCGCGCGGCATCGAGGTCACGAAGGCGATCCAGGAAGTGAAGCGGGCGTTGATCACGCGGCGCTTCTGAGTTCTCCTCGGTCGTCTGTACGTCTGTACGTTTCTGAAGGCCCCGCTCCCGGTCCTGTACCGGGAGCGGGGCCTTCGCCGTGCCGGCGGATGACGCACGCCTCACCCATACCGGTGAACGCGTCGGGACCGGACTCCGGCCCCTCCCTCGTCCTACGATGATGCTCTCGACACCAGCCCTCAGGAGGCACGCGATGTCCGCAGCAGCTGCCGAGCGGCCCCATGACGACCTGTCCGGCGAGCGGTCCCTGCTCGCCGAGGCGAACCTGCTCATGGATCGCAACCCGGGCCACCGCGTCGAGATCATCGGAGGCCAGATCACCGTGACCCCTCCCCCGGACGTGGCACATGCCCGCGCCCTCTCCCGGCTGAGGCGCCCGTTCGCCGCGGCCGGGCTCGACGGCGGGGAAACCGAGGTTCTCGAAGGAGTCGGACTCTGGCTCCCCACGGGTGCCGTGGACTACGCGATCCCCGACCTCGTCGTGGTCGACGCCGACATCGACGAGCACCTCATCGAGAACAACTGCTACGACCCCCTCTCCTTCCGCCTCGTCCTCGAAGTCACCTCCAGCAACTACGAGAACGACCTCCGGGCAAAGGTCACGTCGTACGCCGCCGCCGAGCTCCCGATCTACGTCATCGTCGACCGCAAGCACGGGCGCCTCCACACCCTCATGGACCCGTCCAACGACGAGTACAAGACGCACCAGGTGCACGCCCCGGGCCAGCTGGTCACCCTCCCCGAGTCGATCGGCGCGAAGGTCACGCTCGACGTCACGGAAGTCCTGGAGGCGGGAAAGCCTGTGCGGGACGGTAGTTGAGCGTCGACCCGGCGACCAATGTGCCTGAATCGCCATAAATGCACAGGCTGTTGACCAAATCCGCCTGGTGTCCTCAGTCGCCCCAGAGATAGCGTTGGTTCGCTTCAGTTACCCCCCACCTCACGGGAGTCCCGAGTGAACCGCCCCATCCGTCTCATGACGGCCACACTCACCGCGTCCGCGGCCCTGTTGTTGACCGCCTGCGGTTCGGGAGGCGGAGACGACGGGTCCTCGGACAAGATCGAGGGGGCGGGTGGCGGCTCGAAGGCTTCCGCGAGTCCGTCGGCGAAGCCGGACGGGGCGAAGCGCCCGGAGATCAAGATCCCGGCCGAGTTCCAGGCGAACTTCTCGGGCTGGACGAACAGTGACCCGAAGGCCCAGGGGGTCCTGGACGACGGCAAGGAGGAGTTGCGGGCGAAGTACGCGGCGATCATCGAGGGGAACCCTGATTCGGACGCGGTGGCGTTCTACAACTCGGGCGCCTCGCTCACCACGGCCCGCAAGTGGATCAAGGGTTTCACCGAGACCGACGACAGCCTGATCGGTGAGGTCAAGGCCTACAACCCGAAGGTCAACGTCAACGGCAAGGACACGGCAGTGTTCTTCTACTGCGTCGACGAGCGCAAGGCTTCCACCAAGAACCGCAAGACCAAGAAGGTCACGGCCACCCCCGACACCCCCGACTCGGTGCTGCAGTACCGGGCCAGGCTCACCAAGTCCAAGCAGGGCGTGTGGCAGACCGTCTCCCTGGAGACCGTCCCGGGCGGGTGCAAGTGATGCGCACGTCCGCGAAGGCAGGTGCCTTCCTCCTCGCCACGGCCCTCACTCTGGGCTTCTCCTCGACGGCGGCGTATGCCATCGGGGACAAGAACAACCAGAATCCACCGGGGCCTTCGGGCGGCGCGAACAAGAACACGCTGAACGCCGGGGTCGGCACCACGAACATCACGGTCAACCAGGTCAGCGGCGGCAAGGGCGGCTCCTCCACCAAGGGGCTCGCCCCGGTGGACCCCAACTGGAAGCCCCCGGCCTGCTGGTACGAGCCCGTGGCGACATCCGAGCAGGTGAAGGCCGCGACGGACCAGCTCAAGAAGACGCCCAACGAGAACCTGGTCCCGGTCACTCCCTCGCTCAGCTGGGGCGAGCAGTTGATGGTGGACACCTTCGAGAAGGACAAGTCGCCGAGCGACGGCATCAAGAGCTACAAGAACTTCAACCTCGGCAAGAAGGGCAAGTTCTGGCGCGGTGTCGTCAACCCTGACATGGAAGACGACCCGGCGGCGTACGACTGCGAGGAGATCCTCTTCTGGCAGGACGCCGGCACCCTCCCGAAGATCGACAACGCCCCGACGCCCGAGGTCCTCGCCTCGTACGCGTACGACAAGGTCAAGGTCCCGGACACCAAGGTCGAACTGAAGCCGGAAGGCAAGTCGACGGTGAACCTGCCCACGTGGGTCTGGCTGGACAAGGGCACCTTCGAGGACGTCAAGGTCCGCGCCGAACTGCCCGGTACGGACCTGTGGGCAGAGACCACGGCGAAACCGGTCAGCCTCCACCTGGAGCCCGGTACGGCGGACGCGCAGACCTTCCCCGCGTCCGGTGAGTGCAAGGTCAACGACGACGGCAGCATCGGCACCCCGTACACGAAGGGCTCCTCGAAGCAGGACCCGCCGTGCGGCATCTCCTACCTGCGGGCCACCGACGGCAAGCCGTTCCAGCTGAAGGCGTCCATCACCTGGGAGATCACCTGGGAAGGCACCGGCGGCGCGGGCGGCGACCTGCCGAACGGCACGTTCGACGGGACGCAGGACGTCAACGTCCAGGAGATTCAGTCGATCAACCGCTGACGGAACGAGGCTCACCCGGCCGCATTCACCGATTGGCGGCCAGCACTGCCGCGAGCCCCTCCTGTAGATCCTTGACGAAATACTCGGGAACCTCCAGCGACGGGAAATGTCCCCCCTTCTCGGGCGACCCCCATCGGACGATCTGTCGGTACCGCTCCTGTGCCCAGGGGCGCGGACTCTTCTCGATGTCGCGGGGATACATGGTGATTGCCGACGGGACGTCGACCCGGAGTTCGGGGTCCAGTGAGTTGTGGCTTTCGTAGTAAATGCGGGCCGCCGATGCGCCGCTCCGCGTCAGCCAATACAGAGTGACGTCGTCAAGAACGCGGTCGATGGAAATCGACCCGAACGGGCTGTCCTCGGTGTCCGACCACTCGGCGAACTTGTCGAGGATCCAGGCGAGAAGCCCGACCGGTGAGTCGACGAGCGAGTAGCCGATGGTCTGCGGGCGGGTCGCCTGCTGCTTCGCGTACGCCGCGCGGTGGCGCCAGAAGTGGCGGGTTTCCTCGGTCCATTTGCGCTCGGCCGCCGTCAGCCCGTCCGTCGTCAATCCGGGCGGCGCCTCCGCGAACAAGGTGTGGATGCCGAGAACGTGCGCCGGGAACCTGCCGCCGAGAACCGTGGTGATATTCCCTCCCCAGTCTCCGCCGTGGGCTACGAACTTGCTGTAGCCGAGCCTTCCCATCAGTTCCACCCATGCGGCCGCGATCTTTTCCGTTCCCCACCCGGTGGTGGCCGGCTTGTCGCTGTAACCAAAGCCCGGCAGCGACGGAACCACGACGTGGAACGCCGGCGCGGCTGCGTCTTTCGGATCTGCCAGCTCGTCCACCACATCGATGAACTCGGCAATGCTGCCTGGCCAGCCGTGCGTCAAGATCAGAGGCGTGGCATCTGCGCGCGCGGATCGGCGGTGCAGGAAGTGGATTCCCAGATCATCGATGGTCGTACGGAACTGGCCGATCTGGTTGAGGCGCTCTTCGAACGACCGCCAGTTGTAGCCGGTGCGCCAGTAGTTCACGACATCGACGAGGTCGGCGAGCGGAACGCCCTGGTCCCATCGGCGAGGGTCGGGCGCGGCGCGATGGACCGTCTCGGTCTCCGGCAGCCGCGCCGCGGCCAATCGCGCGCGCAGATCGTCGAGGTCGGCGTCAGGCGCGTGGGCTTCAAATGCTTGCACGTCTGCTTGCACGTCGCTGATTGGACGGGGCATGAGACCTCCTGGCCATCGCGGAACCGGCTAAGACGGTTCTAGCAGTCCCCCGAGCCGCGCCGCAACCGGCTAAGGTGGTTCCATGCGTGCTGGATTCCCTGACTTCCGCCTCGGCAACGTGCTGGCGACCAGCTTCACGGGGACCCTGTCGGAGCGTCATGGCAACGCCGTGGAGCGCATCCCCACGCCGCACCGACTCATCGACTGGCTGGCCGTGAGCGGCCTCGCCGTGGACTCCTGCACCACCGCCCAGCTCGACCTCGCCCGGGAACTGAGGGAGTCGATTCACGCCGCCGCGACAGCGGCCGCGATCCAGGAGGCTCTGCCTGCGGCTGCTGTCCAAGTCATCAATGACCGCAGCGCCCAGGGGCGAGCCGCGGCGATCCTGACGCCCGAGGGCAAGCGGCGATGGCGGCTCAGCTCGGCTTCCTGCGTGGAAGATGCCCTCAGCGTGATCGCCGCCGACGCGATCAGCATCATCGCGGGCGAACGAGACGGAAAACTGGCTTTGTGCGCATCGCCGACCTGCCAGGCCGCCTTCTTCGACACCAGCCAAAGCCGCACCCGCAGATGGTGCGACATGAACACATGCGGGAATCGCCAGAAGAAGGCGCGCTTCCATGCCAACCAGCGCAAGAACTCCAGCTCAGCGGGGTGATCGTCACCCTCAACCGCAACGCGCACCGTTTCATCTTCGATTCGCGTGACGAGGCGGCCGAGCAGCGCCTGGAGATCCTCAACGACAAGGACGGCGTGTGGCGTTGCCGCACGACGTTCAACTGCACGGACGCCTGCCCGCGCGGCATCGAGGTCACGAAGGCGATCCAGGAAGTGAAGCGGGCGTTGATCACGCGGCGCTTCTGAGTCCTTCCCTCTCGTCCGTACGTCACTGTGGGCCCCACCCTCCTTTTGAGGAGCGGGGCCCATGTGCGTCTGGGGCCATGCGCTTCGCGAGCTACGTGTACGGGGCGCGCCATTCCGCCCCCAGTCGTCGGCGCAGTTGCGGAGGAGTTAGAGACCGCGCCCGCGCTCGGAGCCGACGTCACTGATACCGAGGGGGGACGGCGGAAGCTGCGGACTGCTGTCCCAGAGTCTGAGGTGGAGCCCGCTCTGGGCGCCGGCCAGTCTCACGCCGATGGAATCGCGCGTACAGGCAAGGGAGTTGGTGACCAGCTCCGAGACGACGAGCTGGACGTTGTCGAGGGGGCGTACGCGGTAGCGGGTGAGCACGGCGCGCACGTGGGCCCGGACGGTGCCGAGCCGAGGGGAGTGTGAGGGATGCGGAAGGCGTACTCCCAGTCTTCGTCGGCGTGGGAGGTGGGTTGCCTCTTCAGTGCGAGATGTGCCCCCCCAGGTCGACCGCAACCGTCAGGCAGCAGCGCCTAGGTGCTGAGCTGCGAAAACTGCGCGAGCGCGCTGGCCTCAACTCCCGGGAAGCAGGCCAGAAATTGGGCGTCAACCCAGCACGCATCAGCAACATCGAAGCCGGCAGATTCGGCGTCAGCGCCGACCGCGTTCGAACCTTCGCGCTCGGCTACGACTGCGCCGACGAGCCGTACAGTGGTCATCGCCCAAGGGCCTCACCCCCAATTGGACACGGCGCAACTGGACACGGTGCACGGCTCGGAATTCCTCCATGCAGAGGCGCAGTTGATGGAGTACCGCACGATCATGGGTCGCCTGGAAGAGCTGTCTCTCGGCGCTTCGGCCTCCCGCGACTTCATCCACAGCCTCATCGCCGCCCTCTGAAAGGTTCCGCGATGCCCGAATTGCACTGACAGAAGTCGTCCTACAGCAGTGAGGCCAGCAACTGCGTCGAACTCGCCACCGCCCCGGGCAGGACGACGCGCCTACGCGAATTCGACGAGCCAACCATCAACCTCACCTTGAGGACCGCCTCCCTCGCTTCCCTTCTGGGAGCGATACGCCAAGGGGCCCTCGGAGGCGTCGAGGCATAGCCGATCAGCTGTTCCCGCCAGTACCGCGACCGTGACACCTGCAACAGCAAACGGGCCCCCTTGGGAGCACATCCAGAGCTGATCCTTGTTGCATGAAACGTCACAGATTTAGCCTCCGCCGCTCACGCCCCGCATCAGAAGAAAAGCGGCAATACACCTCAAGTATCGCAACTAGCCTTATCCCAGCGTCCTAATCCCGCCTGGCGCCCTCAGAAGCCCCACAGATAGCTTTGGTTCACATAGGACAACCATCGCCTCACCGGGAGCTGACCGTGAACCGCCGAACCTTGCCCGCCGCTGCTGTCGTCTTCGCTGCGACAGCAGCCTTTCTGCTGACGGCTTGTGGCGGTGGGAGCGACGATTCCAGCGACAAAGACAAGATCGCTGGGGCCGACGCGGCCCCCGGGAAGAAGTCAACATCGCCGGAGGCGAGTCCCTCGAATGACGGGATCGAGCGGCCGAAGGTCGAGCTGCCCAAGGGCGTGAAGAACGTCTTCGAGGGGAGATCGACGGGCGACGCGACGAAGGACGCGGTGCTCGCGGACAACGAGCGCGGGATCAACGCTGAGAGCGCCGCCATCCTGAGCGGTGACCAAGACTCGTCTGCACTGAGCTTCTACAACAAGGGCGAAGCGCTGTTGTCCGAGGCCAAGTACGTGCAGAGCTTCCTGGACGCAGGCATCAGCTACAAGGGTACGATCCGCTACTTCGATCGACGGGTGACCCTGGTCGACGCCAAGACCGCGACTCTCGTCTACTGCGCGGACGAGAGCGGGGCGTCTAATACCGATCGCAAGACGGGCAAGGTCAAGGCAGCCGGCCAAACGAAGCCCAAGGACAACTTCGTGCTCTACAACACCCGGCTGACCCTGAATGCGAAGGGCGTCTGGCAGAACACAAAGGGGTTCGGTAAGCGAGGGGCCGCGTCGTGCGCGAAGTGACACGTCACATCACCACTTCCGTGACGGCGGCGCTGGTGCTGGTGGGGTTGCCGTCGTCCGCGTACGCCATCGGGCCGGGCGGCACCGGCAAGGGCGGCAGCGAAACCGACAGCTCCGGTGGCGGCAAGATCACCGTCGAGACCAAGGTCCAGACCACCGTCAACGGCAGCACCGCCACGGCGAAGTCCGGCACCCTCTCCTCCGCGGACTCTAACTGGACACCACCTGCCTGCTGGTACGAACCCGCCTTCTCCCCCAAGGAGTTGAAGAAGTCCGTCGGCAACCTCCGAAAGTTCAACCCCTTCGGGCTCGGGAACATGGTCGCCGACATGTACGACGGCTACTACGAGAAGGGCAAGCCGTACAAGGACTACAACCTCGACAAGCAGGGCGAGGGAATGTTCTGGGCGTCTGTCGTCAATCCCAACCGGGAGGACGACCCGGAGGCGACGTCTTGCGACAAGGCGCCCTTCTGGGTCGACGAAGCGGAGACCCCCGATGAGCCGCTGGCCATCTCGCCGCGGATTCTCGCCGAGTACGCCTACGACGAACTCCCGGTCCCCGGAACGGAGATCGCGATGGCTCCGGCGGGGCAGTCGACGGTGAACCTCCCGACGTGGGTGTGGCTGGACAAGGCGAAGTTCAAGAAAGTGTCCGTCACCGCGAGCCTCCCGGGCACAGGCCTGTCGGCAACAACGACAGCTGAACCGGTCTCACTGCACCTCGAACCGGGCACGGGCGACGCCGAGACCTCCCCCGCCTCCGGCGACTGCAAGATCAACGCCGACGGCTCGATCGGCGAGCCGTACGCCAAGGGCAAGGCGGGCAAGATTCCGCCGTGCGGCGTGAACTATCTCCGTGCCACCGGCGACTCGGAGCCGTACGCGCTCAAGGCCACCCTCACCTGGAAGATCACCTGGACGAGCACGACCGGCGAGGGCGACGACCTGCCGGACGGAACGTACGGGGCGACGCAGGACGTGACGGTCCAAGAGATCCAGTCCATCAACCGCTAGACCAAAACGAGCGCAGCAAGGGGGAGCAACATGGGGGGCCATCGTCCGTCGGATTGGCATGTCCTGGACTTGGACAAGGATCCGACTCCGGGTGATCCGGACCGGGTGCGGAGTCTCGCCAAGAATCTGCATGACTTCTCCGACGATGTGGGCAGGGTGCTGCGCGACATCAAGGGGATGGCGGGCGAGGACGCGATCCTGCGGTGGGCGGGCAAGACCGCGGACGCTTTCACGGAGCAGTTCGAGGATGCTCCCGCCAAGCTGAAGAAGCTCAAGAAGAGCTACGAGATGGCCGGCGATGCCCTGTCCGCGTACTGGCCGGATCTGGAGCGCGCCCAGACGCTCGCGGACAAGGCGCTGGTCAAGGGCCGTGAGGCACAAGCCGATCTGAGCAGTGCCAAGTCGAAGCTGACGTCGGCGAATTCGTGGGTGGAGCGGGCGGGCAAGGAAGCCGACAAGTACAAGGACGACAGCGGCGGCAAGTCTGGCAAGGATGTGCCCAAGCCGGACCCGGACAAGGTCAAGGCCGCCACCCGCAACGCCGCATCCGCCGAGAAGGCGCAGACCACCGCGCAGGGTGATGTCACCTCGGCGCAGAGTGCGCTGGACGCGGCGAAGAAGATGGCCGAGGACGCGCGCAAGATGCGCCAGGAGGCCGCCGGGACGGCCAAGCGGAAGATCGACGAGGCCTCCGACGCGGGCATCCAGAACCGCAAGTGGTGGGAGGAGATCGGGGACTGGGTCTCCGACAACTGGGACGCCATCGTCGAGATCTGCAAGGTCGTCGTCGCCGTGGTCGGCGTGATCGCGATGATCGTGGGCGGGCCCATCCTCGCCGCCATCGTCGTCGTGGCCGCTGTCATCGTCCTGGCCGACACCCTCAACAAATACGCAAAAGGCCAAGCGGGCCTATTGGACGTCGCCTTCGCCGCCCTGGACTGCATACCCGGAGCCAAAGGCCTGACCACCGCCGCCAAACTCGGCAAGGGCCTCAAGGGCCTGAAGAACGGCGTAAAGGGGCTGGGTAAGAACGCCGACAAGGCTGCCGCCAGCGGCGCGAAAGGCGCTGACAACAGGGCCGCCGACGCCGTCACGTCCCAGGGTTCCGACCCGATCGATATGGCCACCGGCTTCATGTTCCTGCCGCAGACCGACATCACCCTGCCCGGCACCCTGCCGCTCGCCTTCACCCGCCGGGTGTCCTCCGGCTACCGCACCGGCTGGTGGTTCGGCCCCACTTGGTCCTCAACCATCGACCAGCGCCTGGAGACGCACGCCGGAGGCATCGTCCACGTCACCGAGGACGGCCTGCTGCTCTCCTACCCCCACCCCACCGAATCCGGCAGCCCGGTCCTCCCCGAAGCCGGTTCACACTGCCCCCTCACGTTGCTCGACAACGGCGGCTACCGCATCGACGACCCACTCACCGGCCACGTCCATTTCTTCACCACGCCGGTCGACGACATCGCTCAGCTCGTCCGGGTCTCCGATCGCCACCACAACACGATCGACTTCGACTACGACGAGGACGGCACACCGCTCGGCATCCGGCACTCCGGCGGCTACCACCTCAAGCTCACCGTGCACGAGGGCCACATCAACTCGCTGGCTCTCGCCGGTGCGGCCGCTGATGGCTCGGACCTCACCATCAGGACGTACGACTACACGGAGGACGCCCTCACCAAGGTCGTCAACTCCACCGGCGATGCCCTCGCGTTCGCCTACGATCATCGGCTGCGCGTCACCTCATGGATCGACAGCAACGGCAGCCGCTACGACTATTCGTACGACGAACACGACCGCTGCATCGCCGAAGGCGGCGAATCTGGACACATCGCCATCACTCTCGACTACGACGGTCACACCCCCGACTGGCCGGGTGCCCGCATCACCACCCTCACC
Organism: Streptomyces sp. NPDC021622; assembly: GCF_040640795.1. Classification (NCBI taxonomy): domain Bacteria; kingdom Bacillati; phylum Actinomycetota; class Actinomycetes; order Kitasatosporales; family Streptomycetaceae; genus Streptomyces; species Streptomyces sp. NPDC021622. The sequence goes on along the minus strand of NZ_JBFACK010000006.1, from coordinate 397,503 downwards.
ACCGCCGAGGGCGCGGTGACCCGCTTTGTCATCAACGACAACAGCCAGGTCATCGCCGAGATCAACCCTCTCGACGGCATCATCCGCACCGCCAGGGACGAGCACCATCATCTCCTCTCCCGGACAGATGAGTTGGGCCACACCACGCGGTACGTACGCAATGACCTCGGCCTCCCCACGCTGGTGGTCAGGCCCGACGGCAGCACGGTCCGGTACACGTACGACGAGGCCCTCGGCCTGCCCACGGCGGGCGAACTGCCCGACGGGACCACCTGGCACCGCGCGTACGACTCACGCGGCAACTGCACGGCTGTCACGGACACGGACGGCGCGACCTATCGCTACAGCTACTCCGCGCAGGGGCACGTCACCGCCATCACCGACCCCTTGGGCCACACCACCACGGTCACGTGCGACCCCGCAGGCCTGCCCCTCAGCTCACGTGATCCGCTGGGGGCCACGACCCGCTGGACGCGCACTGCCGCCGGGCTGCCAGAACAGTTCATCGACCCACTCGGCCGCACCACCCATCTCACCTGGTCCGCAGAAGGGCTGCTCACCAGCCGCAGCACCCCGGACGGAGCGACCGAGACTTGGTCTTACGACGGCGAGGGCAACTGCATAAAGCACACAGACGCGGCGGGTGCCACCTCGCGGCTCGAGTACACGCACTTCGACCTCCTGTCGGCGCGCACGGATGCCGACGGCGCGCGCCACACTTTCGACTACGACCCCTCGCTGCGGCTTATCCGCGTCACCAACCCGCAGGGCCTCCAGTGGCAGTACGAGTACGACGCCGCCGGGCGCCCAGTGACCGAGACGGACTTCGACGGCCGTTCCATCCGCTACACCCACGACGCGGCAGGCCGCCTCGTTGCGCGGACCAACGCACTCGGGCAGCGCGTGGAGTACGAGCACGACCCCGTGGGACGGGTGGTCCGGTCAGACGCCGACGGCGCGGTCACGGACTACACCTACGACGCGGCGGGCCACCTCGTCCACGCGAGCACCGGCAGCAGCACCCTCACGCTACGTCGCGACCCGGCTGGCCGCCTCGTCTCACAAAACACAGACGGCCGCGAACTCACCCATGCATACGACGCGTTGGGCCGGGTCATCAGCCGCACCACGCCGACCGGGGCGACGACCACCTGGTCCTACGACGCAGCAGGCCACCCGAGCGGAGCGAACGCCTCAGGTCACGCGCTCCGTTTCGAGTACGACGCGGCGGGCCAGGAAGTGGCCCGGCACCTCGGCGCAGACCTCACCTTCACACACTCCTTCGACGAACGGGGGCGCCTCACCGCACAGTCCGTTGCGGCTGGCGGCACCCGCCGCGTCCAACACCGCGCCTACCGGTACCGCGGCGACGGTCACCTCCTCGGCATCGACGACCAGGTCTCCGGCAGCCGCCGCTTCGACCTCGATGCGGCGAAGCGGGTCACCGCCGTCCACGCCGAGGACTGGACAGAGCGCTACGCCTACGACGAGGCGGGCAACCAGACCGAGGCAGCCTGGCCGAGTGCCCACCCCGGCCAGGACGCGGTCGGCACCCGCATCTACGAAGGCACCCGCCTCGCCCGGGCAGGCCGCGTCCGCTACGAGTACGACGCCCTGGGACGCATCGTCCTGCGGCAGCGCTCCCGGCTCTCCCGCAAGCCAGAGACCTGGCGCTACGAGTGGGACGTACAAGACAAACTCCGGTCAGTCGTCACACCGGACGGCACCCGGTGGACGTATCAGTACGACCCGCTGGGGCGACGCTCAGCCAAGCAGCGCATTGCCCACGACGGCCGTACCATCGTCGAGCAGACCGATTTCACCTGGGACGGCACGACGCTCTGCGAGCAGACACACCGCGCACGTGGCCTCCCGCACGATGTGACGATGACGTGGGACCACGACAGGATGCGGCCACTGACCCAGCTGGAACGCATCACCACCCCCGCTGGCGATGCGGCTCCCGAAACCTCGCAGCGGGAGATTGACTCCCGCTTCTTCATGATTGTCACTGACCTCATCGGCACCCCGACCGAACTCGTCGGCGAAAAAGGTGACATCGCCTGGCGCAGCCGCAGCACCCTGTGGGGCGCCACCGCATGGGCATCGGACAGCAGCGCGTACACACCTCTGCGCTTCCCCGGCCAGTACTACGACCCCGAGACGGGCCTGCACCACAACTACTTCCGCCACTACGAGCCGGAGACCGGTCGCTACGCCACCCCGGACCCCCTCGGCCTCGCCCCTGCGCCCCATCCGGTCACCTATGTCGACAACCCGCACACCTGGAGCGACCCGCTCGGCCTCTCGCCCTATCCATACGGTCAGGGCTTCCCCAACCGGGAACTACCGCGCGACCAGCATGGAAACCCAGCGCCGGATCCTGCGGCGGAGGGCTACCCGCACACTCAGCTCGGCATCCACCGAGGGCGGCGCGACAGCTACGCGCAGGCCCGCGAGTTCGACGCGGACGGCCGGCCGGTGCGCGACATCGACTTCACCGACCACAGACGGCCTCAGAACCACGAGAATCCTCACCAGCACAGACATCTCCCGAACCCCACAGGCGGCACCCTTCGAAGAGGCCCCGCCGAACCGCTCGAATGGCCGTGACCATGCCAGACGCTGTCGACACCGTCGAGATCCCCATGCACGGGCCGGAGGGGCGCTACGTCAACCTCTCAGACCTGCTGCCCTTCGTACCGGGAGCCCGCTGGACATGGCGGCTCCTCGAATTCACTGGTGTCGGGGTCATGCCGGGCGGCCGCTCGGTCGAAGAAGTCGAGGAGGCCGCCCTGGCAGCCCCCACCGGCCTCCCCTTCGACTGGCCCTCCCTGCGGGAATTCGCGAACCGGGTCGAGCAGGTCCAGGACCTGATCTTGATCGCCGTGGCCGAGGGCACCGATCCCGATCCGGCGGCCCTGGCAGTCATGGATCTTTCCGGCAGCCCCTTCGTGATCGAGGCGATCGACAGCACGGACTGGCTCGTGACGGACCGGACGCCGTCCCCCTCTCCTGCCCTGGCAGCACTGCGCACCTTCCGGGATGCTCTCTGAGCCCCCGTACGGATCTCCTATCTGGCAACCGATTCAGTCTCGCTGCACGCCAGCCGGGTGACGTCCGCGTCCATGTGGGCGCTCCGCGGTGGCAGTGCGGCTGAATTCGGGGCGGCCGACCTATTCTGACGGAATGTCAGACAACCAGTCGGTCGGCCTTTCAGCTGACCAGTCCGTCGGCCAGTCCGCAGGCGAGGCCGCCGCCGGACAGGCGACCGATCTCCTCGGGTTCGACAACGTCCTGCTCCCCGTCGGTGACCTGGACGAGGCCGTCGGGTTCTACGAACGTCTCGGGTTCCCCGTCTCCGCCCGGATCGACGAGATCGGGCTCGCCATCCTCAAGGTGGGCAAGGAGATGCCCGGCGTTCTGCTGCGCGTGGAGGACGAAGTCGTCCGGCAGCCGCCGCCGTGGGCCTCCCCCAGGGTGTGGCTGGAGGTGCGCGACGCGCGTGCCGCGGGGCGTGCGCTGGACGCGGCGGGGGTCAAGCTGCTCGCGCCGCCGTTCTCCGTGGCCACCGGGTGGACCGTGGAGGTCGCCGACCCGTGGGGGAACGTCGTCGGGTTCACCGACTACCGCAAGCGGCCCGAGCTGGCGCGGAGTTGACCCGCGGGGGCAGGAACGGCGTCAGCGCCAGGACGCGCCGCCGCCCTCCTCCGCCACCAGCATGATGCGGCGCAGCATGTCCGAGAGCTGGGCCCGCTCGTCCTTCGAGAGCACGCCCAGGAGGCGGTACTCCTCGTGGCCGAGCACATCCATCGCGCCGAGCCAGATCGAGCGGCCGGACTTCGTCAGCTCCACGTCGACCCGGCGCCGGTCCTCCTTCGAGGGGGTGCGGCGGATCAGGCCCCGGCTCTCCAGGCCGCCCAGACGGCCCGTTACGGAGGCGGGCGCGAGGTCCAGGTCGGCGGCCAGCTCGGAGGGGGTGGCCCGGCCGCCGCGACCCGCCAGCTTGTGGAGGGTGTCGAACTCGGGGCGCTCCAGGTCGAAGTCGACCAGGGACTGCTCGCGGATCCGGCGCAGATACACCGTCAGCTTCTTCATGCGGGTGACGGCGCCCTCGATGTCGGGGTCGAGGCCGGGGAGCACGGGGAGCCAGCGTTCGACGTGACCGTCGGTCCAGTCGCGGGCGGCGGCCGGCTCGGAGGCTCCTTCGAGGACTCCGTGGGCTTCGTGGGCTTCGTGGGCTTCGTTGGCCTTCTCGGGTACGTTCCCCGATCCCGCGTCCCTCGCCGTCGTGCTGTCGCGCTTGTCCGCCATGGAGCGCAGCCTACTTCGGTTCTTCGGTTCCATATATTTCGTTGACGAATAATTTGGTTCCGAAATACAGTCCTCTCCATGCCGTCGCACCTCCTGCTGCGCAACCGCCCCTTCCGGCTGCTCTTCCTCGGCCGCTCCCTCTCCCTCATCGGCGACGCCGTCATCCCAGCCGCCCTCTCCCTCGCCGTCATCCGCGCCACCGGCTCCGCCTCCGCGCTTGCCCTCGTCCTCGGCTGCGCGATGGGGCCGAGGCTGCTGTTGCTTCCGATCGGCGGGGTCGTCGGCGACCGGTTCAACGCCCGTACCGTCGCGCTCGGCACCGACGTCGTGCGGTGCCTGACGCAGCTCTTCGTAGGCGTCGAACTCCTGGGGGGCAACCCCCAGTTGTGGCACATCGCCCTCGCCTCGGCGGTCGGCGGCGCCGCCTCCGCGTTCGCCATGCCCACCCTGCCGACCCTCATCACCGGCACCGTCGACGGGAAGGAGCGGCACGCCGCCAACTCCGCACTCGGCGTCGTCAAGAGCACCGCCATGGTCGGCGGGCCCGCGCTCGCCGGGCTCCTCATCAAGTACGCGGGCCCCGGCTGGGCCTTCGTGCTGGACGGGGTCTCGTTCGCCGTCAGCGCGTGCCTGCTGGCCGCCATCCGCGTGCGGCGGGTCACCCCGGAGGGGCGCCGTTCACTCCGTAGGGACCTGGTCGAGGGGTGGCAGGAGGTGCGGTGCCGGGACTGGTACTGGACCAGCCTCGTCGCGCACTCCGCATGGAACGGCGCCGCCGCCGTGCTCACCACCCTCGGACCCGCCATCGCCGTCAAGGAGTTGGGCGGCGAGGACGTATGGATCGGCATCCTGCAGGCGGGCGCGATCGGGCTGCTGCTCGGCTCGCTGCTGGCTGGGCGGGCGCGGCCCCGGCGCCCGATCCTGGCGGCCAACCTGGGCCTCGCGACGTACGCCCTGCCCCTCGGCCTGCTCGCCGCCGAGGCCCCCGCCCCGCTCATCATCGGCGCCTACGCCGTCGCACAGGCGGGCCTCGGCTTCCTCAGCCCTGTGTGGGAGACATCTGTCCAGGCGGCGATACCGCCCGGCGTACTGGCCCGCGTCACCTCGTACGACTGGCTGCTCTCGTTGGCCGCGATGCCCCTCGGCTACGTGCTCGCACCCCTCGCGGCGGACGCGTGGGGCGTGGCGGCGCCCCTCTGGATCGCGGCCTGCGTGGTGGGCATCGCGTGCGTGGGAACGGCGGCGGTGCCAGGAGTGCGCGGGTTCAGAGCAGGCGGCGCGCGTACGCCTCGTGAAGTCGGGGGCGAGGACCGTCGGTTCACCCCGGACGGCGAGAGCGGCACCGGGCGCTCGCAGAACGCCTCCAGGGACACCGTCGCCTGAGTGCCGCTCCCCCGTCGACCGCGCAGAGCCGCCGCAGCACGGCGGGGCTCAGTTGACCGCGTCCACCTCCCCCGGCGCCAGCTCCATGTCGTACATGAGCGGCTCGTCGGCGACCATGATGTGCCGGGCGCGTGAGGCGTAGCCGGGGGCCGTGGCTGCCAGTAGGTAGGCGCCTGCCGAGGGGGCCGCCACGATGTACGAGCCGTCGGCCAGTGACGTCACGCGGTCCAGTTTGCGGCCGCCCTTGGAGAGCAGCGTCAGGGTCGCGTCCGGCACCGGGTCGCCCTCCACTGTGCGGATGAAACCGTGCACTACGGAGGCAGTGCCTACGGAGGCCATGCCTACGGAGGCCGTGCCCGAGCCGTTGGGCTCCACGCGCGCGTGGGGGACGGCTTCGGACGGGGCCTGCTCCGGCTCCTCCTGTGGCTCCACCGCCAGGTGCGGCAGGCGCTTCTCCAGGCCCGCGGGGAGCCACCAGTTGGCGCGGCCGAGCAGCTGCATCGCCGCCGGGACCAGCGCCGTACGCAGGATGAACGCGTCGAGGGCCACCGCTGCCGCAAGGCCGATGCCCGCCATTGCGCCCTCCATGTCGCCGCTCAGGACGAACGCGGAGAAGACGCAGATCATGATCAGGGCCGCGCAGTTGATGACCCTGCTCGTCTCGGCGAGGCCCACCCGGACCGCGCGGGCGTTGTCCTTCGTGTGCACCCATTCCTCGTGCATGCGGCTCACCAGGAACACCTGGTAGTCCATCGAGAGCCCGAAGAGCAGCGACAGCATGATGACGGGCAGGAACGCCGTGATCGGTCCCTCCTTGCCGACGCCGAGGAGCTCCGTGCCCCAGCCCCACTGGAAGACCGCCACCAGTACGCCGAAGGACGCGGCCGCCGCGATCAGATTCATCAGGGCGGCCGTCAGGGGCACCACCAGCGAGCGGAACGCGATCAGCAGCAGGAGGAAGCCGAGCGCGATGATCGCTCCTACGAAGTAGGGCAGCCGGTCGCCCGTCACCGCGGCGAAGTCCTTGAAGATGGCCGTCACGCCGCCGACGTGCGCCTCGACGCCGGCCTCCGGAATCACGTCTCCCCGTAGCCGGTCGATGAGTTGGTCGGTCTCCTCCGACTGGGGAGACGTGGTCGGGACGACGTTGATCACCGAGATGCCGTCCGACGGTGGGGCCGCCGCCACCTGGGCGACGCCCTCCGTCGACCGGATGCTCTCCACCAGGCCTCCGGTGTCGGTCTCTTCGGCCACTACTTGGAGTGGGCCGTTGAATCCCGGACCGAAGCCGTCGGCCAGCATGTCGTACGCCTGCCGGGTCGTCGTCGACTCCTGGTGGTTGCCCTGGTCGGTCGCGCCGAGCCGCAGGGAGAGCAGCGGCAGGGCGAGGAAGGCCATCACCACGAAGGCGAGTGCCGCGATCGAACGCGGCCTCTTCTGTACGTACGACGACCAGCGGGCCGCGAGGCCGCTCGCCTCGGCCGGCTCGGGCCCCGTCGCCGCGAGACGCCGCCGCTGCCTTCGGCTGAGCACCCGGGGGCCGAGCAGCCCCAGGAGCGCGGGCAGCAGCGTGACGGCCGCGAGGACGCTCAGGATCACCGTCAGGGAGGCCGCGATGACCACACCGTCCAGGAAGCGCATGTTCATCACCAGCATTCCGGCGAGCGCGATGCACACCGTGCCGCCCGCGAACAGCACCGCGCGGCCGGAGGTGTTCAGCGCCTGCACCGCCGCATCCCGCGGCTCCATGCCGCGCAGGATGCCGCGCCGGTGCCGGGTCACGATGAAGAGCGCGTAGTCGATGCCCACGCCGAGGCCGATCAGGGAGCCGAGCAGCGGGGCCACTTCGGGGATGTCCGTGACATGGCTGAGCAGCATCGTCGAGAGCATGCCGAGGCCCACTCCGAAGACCGCGATGACGATCGGCAGGACCATCGCGAAGAGCGATCCGAAGGCCAGGAAGAGGACTACGGCCGCGGCCGCGATGCCGACGAGTTCGGAGGTGCCGGTGGGCGGCTCCTGGATGCGGGTGATCGCCTGGCCGCCGAGTTCGACCTGGAGGCCGCCGCGTTCGGCGTTCTGAGCCGTGTCCACGACGTCCTGGACGAGGTCCTTGGGGACGGAGTTCGCCTGCTCGGTGAAGGTCACCTGGGCGTAGGCGATCCGCCCGTTCTCGCTGATCTGAGCCGCGCCAGCTTCCTTGGCCGCGCCCGCCTCCTTGGATGCGCCCGCCTCCTTGGATGCGCCCGCCTCCTTGGATGCGCCTGCTTTCTTGGAGGGGCCCGCCTTCTTGGAAGCGCCCTCCTTCTTAGAGGCACCTGCCTCCTTGGAAGCACCCCCCTCCTTGGAGGCACCTGCCTTCTTAGAGGCACCCGCCTTCTTAGAGGCGCCCGTCTCCTTGGAGGGGCCCGCCTCCTTGGATGCGTACGGGCCCACCACCTCGCCGACGCCCTTCATGCCGGCGATGTCCTTCAGCGCGGGCTCGATCCGGGAACGTACGTCCTTGTCGCGCACCGAAGCACCCTCGTCGACGCGCCACACGACCGTGTCGGTGTCCCCCGAGCGCTCCGGGAACGCCTTCGTCATCAGGTCGTACGCGCGCGTGGAGTCCGTGTCCGGCAGGGTGAACACATTCGAGTAGGCGGTGCCCGCGGAGGTCCCCGCCGCCCCAAGGCCGAACAGGGCACCCACCCACAGCACAAGGACCACCAGGCGGTGCGCATGGCACCACCGCGCCAATGCCGTCACGATCCGTTCCTCCTCCGCGTCGCCGAGTCCCCCAGGTCCGTGCCTCGTCGGACCTCAGCATCGGCGGCACGGCGCCGCTGCGGCGCGGCGCGGCCATGATTCTCAAGTAACTCCAAGGCACGGACGGAGACTTCGTATAACGTCCGCGCCGATACTGGGGGCATGAGCCACGCCGAAGGCCGCCTGGGAACAGATGTCGGAACGCCGCGGGGCGAGGGGGCGACCGTCCTCGTCGTCGAGGACGAGCCGAGCATCGCCGACGTGCTGGCCATCGCCCTGCGCTATCACCGCTTCGACGTGATGGTGGCGGGCACCGTGCGCGATGCCCTCGCGCTCGCCGAACGCACCCGGCCCGACGTGGCGCTCCTGGACGTGATGCTGCCGGACGGCGACGGGCGTGCGCTGGGCAGGGAACTGCGCGCCCGGCGCGCCGAATTGGCACTGGTGTTCCTGACCGCGCGGGACGCGCCGGCGGAGGTCGTGGGCGCGCTCGGCTTCGGCGACGACTACATCACCAAGCCGTTCAACATCGACGAGGTCGTCGCCCGTATCGGGGCGGTCCTGCGCCGCACCAGGGCGGGCGACGTGCTCCCCCAGCGCCCGCCGCTGCGCTACGGCGACCTGGAGCTCGACGACGCGACGTACGTGGTGCGCCGCGCGGACCGCACGGCGCAGCTCACGCCGACCGAGTACGCCCTGCTGCGCTTCCTGGTGCGCAACGCCGGCCGCGTCGTGCCCAAGGAGCAGCTGCTGCGCCATGTGTGGAGTTACGAGCACACGGCGGAGTCGACCGTCGTCGAGACCTACATCAGCTATCTGCGGCGCAAGCTGGCCGCCATCGGCCCGCCGGTGATCACGACACGGCGGGGCGTCGGATACGGACTCGCATGAGGCGTACGCACCGCGGCACGCACTCGCTGCGCGCCAAGCTCACGTGGGTCAACGTGGCGCTGCTTGCCCTCGGCATCGTCACCGCGACGGCCGTGAGCATCATGGGCATGCGGCACTTCCTGCTCGACAACATCGACGCGGAGCTGACCTCCTCGCGCGACTCGCTGCACCGCATGGGTCTGACCATGAAGCAGATCGAATACATCAGCGCGCTCGGCATGGCGCTCGACAACCTCTCCCCCGACGGCACCGACCGAAGTGGTGGGCTCCCGCGCGCGGACACTCTCATCGTCGCGATCGGCGCCTCCGGGAAGCCCGTTCCCATCGGCTCGCTGGAGCCGACACCGCGCCAGCGCGCCCTGGCCTCCGCGGTGGACGACCCGGGCGCGCTGGTCAGCGCATCGCAGCCGCGCGACGTCACCTTGGACGGCGACCCCTACCGCACCGTGGGCGCACGCCTCGACGACGGCACGACCGTCCTGATGGCCACCTCTACGGAGAGCCTGCATTCGGGCATCACGAAGGCACTGAAGGTCGACGCCGCCTTCGGAGTGGCCCTGTTGGGGCTGCTCGCCATCCTGACGATGATCTCCGCACACCACCGTCTTCGCCCGCTGGAGGACATGGTCGAGACGGCGTCCGCGATCGCCGACGGCGACCTGACGCGGCGGGTGCCGTCGAGCCGCACGCCCGTCATGGAGACCGAGCAGCTGCGGCTTGCCCTCAACTCCATGCTCCACCAGGTCGAATCGGCCTTCGAGACCCGCGAACGCAGCTCGGCACAGCTGCGCCGCTTCGTCGCCGACGCCTCGCACGAGCTGCGTACGCCGCTGTCGGCGATCCGCGGCTACCTCCAGCTGTACGACAAGGGGATGCTCCGCGACCCGGCGGAGCGCACGCGCGCGTGGGACCGCGTCAACGCCGAGGCCGACCGGATGGGGCGCCTGGTCGACGAGCTGCTGACCCTGGCCCGCCTGGACCAGCAGCCGGAACTGCGCTTCAGGAACGTCGACTTGAGCCGTCTGGTGCGGGACGCCGCCGACGACCTGCGGGTGCAGGAGCCAAAGCGCCCGCTCACCGTCCGCGCCGACGGCGCGCTGCTGATCCGCGCGGACGAGTCGGGGCTGCGCAAGGTGCTCGGCAATCTGCTGGGCAACATACGCGTCCACACACCGGCCGACGCGCCGGTCACGCTGGGCGTGGAGCGGGTGGACGGGCTGGTGCGACTGCGTGTCGAAGACCGGGGACCCGGCCTCGAGGCACAGGACGCGGCCCGCATCTTCGACCGCTTCTTCCGCGCGGGCGGCGGCGCGGGCAGCGGCCTCGGCATGGCGATCGTGCAGGGGGTCGTCACCGCGCACGGGGGCGAGGTCGAGGTGGAGACGGTTCCGGGCGAGGGGCTCACCGTGACGGTCACTCTGCCCGCGCAGAGCTCGAGTTGAGGCCCGCCTCGCCGTCGTGACGGCGGCGGGCCCGGCCAGCAGGGATCAGGGCCACCCGGCGTCCCCCGTGCCCCGCACCAGCGCCCACACCGTCTTGCCGTGTCTCCCGCGCTGCCAGACGCCCCACGCCTCGGCCAGCGCGTCCAGGAGCCGCAGCCCCCGGCCGTTCTCGTCCTCCCAGGTGCCCGTGCCCCGCAGCTCCGGGCCCATGGGGATCTCGTCGGAGACCTCTATGAAGCAGTCACCGTCGGCGAGCACCGTGACCGCGACCTCGAACTCCCGCTCAAGGACAAGGCCGTGGCAGACCGCGTTCGTCGCGAGTTCCGACACCAGGAGTACGACGTCATGGCGCGCCACGCTCTTCTCCGTATGCCCCCAGGCCGTCAAATGATCGCGAACGCGAACGCGAGCGAGCGCGACGGACGCCGGATGCGGTGGCAGCCGGAACGCGTGACGTCGTAACAATCCTGGGTCCCCCCTCGGGCTCGGGCACACACACAAGCACCCGGAATCGCACACACTTCCGACACCAGATGCTGCGCAGAGGAAGCGCCCGGTGTCACACCGTCACCGTGCGACCCCGCAGTATCCGGCCAAGTCCGAACCAAAGGGAACCGAATCGGACCAGCAGCCGATTACGCCTGGTGGGAGGCCAGTTCCACGACCGTGATGTCGGACGGCGCCCCGACCCGCACCGGCGGCCCCCACGCGCCGGCGCCGCGCGTCACGTACAGCTGGGTGTCGCCGTACCGCTCAAGTCCCGCAAGCGTCGGATTGGCCAGGTCGGCGATGAAGTTGCCTGGCCAGAGCTGTCCGCCATGGGTGTGCCCGGAGAGCTGGAGGTCGACGCCGTGCTTGACCGCGTCGTGGATGACGACCGGCTGGTGGGCCAGGAGCACGGACGCCCGTGACCGGTCGCGGTCGCCGAGCGCCTTGGCGAAGTCGGGCCCGTGCCCCTCGCTCTCGCCCGCCATGTCGTCCACGCCCGCGAGGTCGAACGCGGGCAGTTCGGCGCGCGCGTTCTCCAGGGGGCGCAGGCCGAGTTCGCGTACGTGATCGACCCACTGCTCCGCGCCGGAGAAGTACTCGTGGTTGCCGGTGACGAAGTAGCTGCCGTGCCGGGCCCGGAGCTGCGCCAGCGGTGCCGCGGCGGGCCCGAGGTCATCGACGTCGCCGTCGACGAGGTCACCGACGACGGCGATGAGGTCGGGCTGGGTGCCGTTGATCGAGTCGACCACGCGCTGGGTGAAGCCGCGCCCGAGGATCGGCCCGAGGTGGATGTCGCTGACCACGGCGATCCGGAACCCGTGCGCCGAGCGCGGCAGCTTGGCCAGCGGCACGGTGACGCGCTTCACCCGGGGGCCGCGCAGCACGCCGTACGTTCCGTATCCGACCGTTCCGACGGCGACGGCCGCGGCGGTGCCGCCGACGATCCGGGAGACGAAGAGGCGGCGCGAGGGAGTGGCCGGATTCCGCGGCGCTTCCTCGGCGGAGACGGAGGCGAGGGCGGCGGAGACGGAGGGGGCGTCACCCGTCGAAGCCGGATCCTCCGTAGGAGTGGCTTCCGTAGACGCCCTCTCCGTAGGAGTGGCCTTCGTAAGCGCCGTCTCCGTAGGAGTCGTTTCCGAGCGTCGCCGCCACAGCAGTCCCAGCAGGACGGGGCGTACTAGCTCGCCCGCGAGCAGTGCGAGGACCAGGTAGACCGACAGGGCCATCCACATGAAGCCCGGCCAGGCCAGCACCTGCTGCAGCCAGAACGGCGCACCGGCCCGCTCGCCGGCGACCGCCGCGAACATCAGCAGCGGCCCCGCCGTGAAGACCGCCGCACCGGCCCGCCGCACGAACCCGGGCCGGGCCGTCGTGTCCCGCACCAGGCGCCGCCACGCGTACCACTGCAGCCCGGCGAAGGCTGCGAGGACGGCGAGGCCGATGAGGACGAAGAGAATGATCACGGCTATGACGTACGGCGCAGAGCCCGCACCCCACGCAACCCGATGGCCCCCACCACCGTCCCCAAGACAAAGGAGACGACGGCGAGCGTCAGGTGCACCCAGAAGTACGCGGTCGGGTCGCCGTCGTCGAAGGCGAGCCCGCTGCCGTCCTTCCACAGGTTCTTGACGAAAGTGATCCAGATGAACCAGCTCCACACGCCGAAGGCGAGCAGGAACCAGGAGACCGGGCGGCTGAGCTTCATGCGTTCAGTATCGCGAGCCTCCCTTCCGCACAGCCGCCGGGGTCAGGAGCGCGACACACAGGCCACCTCGACGGCGACGTCCACAGCGACGCCCTGTACGTTCTCGTCCGTGCCTGCCGCAAAAAAGACCGCCTTGTTGGTCACTTCCGCCGCATTGTTGACTTTCTCGACCGCAGCGCCCGCACTGGCGGACGGCAAGCCAGGAGGCGACAAGAAGCCCAAGCCGCCCTCCTCCATGTCGACGGTCGGCGGCGCCAAGCTCGGCGAGGCAGGCACGCAGGTCAGTCTGAAGGCGGGTGCGCCCGTGCTCCCCAAGGACCTGTCGGCACGCTCCTGGATCGTCTCGGACGCCGAGTCCGGCGACGTGCTCGCCTCGCACAACGCGCACTGGAAGCTGCCCCCGGCGAGCACCCTGAAGATGCTCTTCGCCGACACGGTCCTGCCGAAGTTCCCCAAGACGCAGAAGCACAAGGTCGAGCTCTCCGACCTGGCGGGCATCGGCGCGGGCAGCAGCATGGTCGGCGTCAAGGAGGACGAGACGTACACGGTCCACGACCTGTGGCTGGGCGTCTTCCTGCGGTCGGGCAACGACGCGGTGCACGTCCTTTCGTCGATGAACGGCGGCGTCGCGAAGACCGTCAAGGACATGCAGTCCCACGCCGAGGAACTGCAGGCCCTGGACACCAACGTCGTCAGCCCGGACGGCTACGACGCCGACAAGCAGGTCTCCTCCGCGTACGACCTGACGCTGTTCGCCCGATCCGGTCTGCAGAAGAAGGACTTCCGCGAGTACTGCTCGACGGCCACCGCCAAGTTCCCCGGCGAGACCAAGAAGATCACGAAGGGCAAGGACAAGGGCAAGAAGAAGCGCGAGCCCTTCGAGATCCAGAACACCAACCGACTCCTTACAGGAGACGTCGGTCTCGACCCCTACAAGGGCATCGCGGGCGTCAAGAACGGAAGCACCACGAACGCCGGAACCACCTTCACCGGTGTCGCCGAGCGCGACGGCAAGGTGCTGCTCGTCACCGTCATGAACCCCGACTCCGGGGAACAGCACGCCGTCTACAAGGAGACGGAACGCCTGCTGGACTGGGGCTTCCAGGCCTCGGGCAAGGTCGACCCGGTGGGCGAACTGGTCCCCCCGAAGGGTGCCGGCACGGGCAGCGGTAAGGGCGCTCCGGGCGCGGGCAAGGGCAAGTCGGATCCGGCCAAGAACGTGGCGCACGCCGCGGACAAGGACTCGGGCGGCGGCGTCGGTGTCGCGCTCGGTGTCGTGGGCGGTGTGCTGGTGCTCCTGGCCGCCGGGTGGTTCGTGATCAGCCGCCGGCTGCCGCTGCCGGACCTGGTGCGCCGGAAGGGCCGTCGCTGACGTCTCCGGAGGGCGCCCCGTCGTTCGGGGCGCCCCGGTCGTCTTCTGCCGGCTCTTCCTCTGGCTCTTCTTCTGTACGTCCCTGCTTCCGCGTCGCCGTCCAGGCGGCGCAGAACAGCAGGAGTTTCGCGGTGAAGTTGATCCACAGGAGCAGCGCGACGGGCACTCCGAAGGCGCCGTACATGTTCTTCGCCGCGACGCCCTTCATGTAGCCGCCGAGCAGCAGCTTGAGCAGCTCGAACCCGGCCGCGCCGATCAGACCCGCGGTGATCAGGTGACGGCGCGGCGGCTGGACCCCCGGCAGCAGCGTCAGGACGTAGAGCAGCAGCAGGAAGTCCGCGAGGACCGCGATGGCGAACGCGAGCGCCTGCAGCAGCAGCCCGCCCCAGCCGTCCCTGGAGACCCCGATGAGGTCGGCGCTCCAGCCGACGGCGGTCGACGCGAGGGTCGAGGCGACGACGGACGCGAGGCCTGCGCCGCCGAGCCCGACGAGCACGCCGGCGTCCTTGACCTTGCGCAGGACAGGGTTCTCCTCCTCGTCCTCCAGCTCCCAGACGACCCGCAGGCACTCCCTTATCGAGCCGACCCAGCCGATGCCGGTGAAGAGCAGCAGGGCGCCCGCGATGAGCCCGATGGTGCCCGCGTTGGCGACCAGGGCGTCCAGGTTCAGCTGATCGGAGATGCCGGGGACCTGCTTCGAGATGGTGTCCTCGAGCTTCTCCTGCTGGCTCTTGGAGAGCGTCGCGGCGGCGATCGCGGCGGCGACGGTGATCAGCGGGAAGAGCGCAAGGAAGCTGATGAACGTCATCGCGGCCGCGAGGCGGGTCCAGTGCACGCTGTCGAGCCGCTCGTACGCGCTCCACGCGTGCGTGCGCATCGCGCGCTCCACCAGGGGCCCGATGCCGGGGAGCTTTTTCAGCCAGTCCATGATGCCTCCCTGCCCGCTGTGCGGAAGACCAAGGTGCGGGTACCCCAGAAACGCAGAACAGTGGCGAGTGCCATACCGATTCCGGCTCCGGAGACGGTGTCCGCGCGCTGCGAGGTGAAGCCGAGGCCGTAGTGGGACACGGCGATGCAGAGCAACTGCACCAGGGCGCCCGCGATGTTGACGGCGAAGAAGATCCCGTACCGGCGCAGGCGCGACACCCTGGCCCGCTCGCCCCGGTAGGTGCCGAGCGCGTTGCCCGCGTACGCGACGGTACAACCGGCCACGAAGGACAGCGCCTTGGCGGTCAGCGGTTCGAGGCCGACGGGGCCGCGCAGCCAGAGGAAGAGGCCGAGGTCGGCGGCGTACGCGCAGATCCCGGCGGCGGCGAAGCCGAGCAGTTCGGGGCCCATGGCCCGCAGCCGCCCCCTGAGGGCGCTCATCACGCTCACCAGTCGGCGACCGCGAGTCCGTACATCGCCAGCCACACCACGCCGATGACGGCGAGCGCACGGTCGCGCAGGACGACGTCCTCGGGCTCGCCCGCGGTGCCCCGGTCGGCGAACACGGCGTACCGCAGGACCGCGAGGACGAAGGCGGCCATCGACAGCTGCCGCCAGGGCAGCAGGCTGCCGTTG
This sequence comes from Streptomyces sp. NPDC021622, assembly GCF_040640795.1. Lineage (NCBI taxonomy): Bacteria > Bacillati > Actinomycetota > Actinomycetes > Kitasatosporales > Streptomycetaceae > Streptomyces > Streptomyces sp. NPDC021622. The sequence goes on along the minus strand of NZ_JBFACK010000006.1, from coordinate 381,596 downwards.
GCGGTGCCGCCGCTCTCCATGGCCCACAGGCAGTACGCGAGGACGGCGACCCCGGCGGCCAGCTGCCACACGAAGCGCAGGTACCCGGTGGTGTATTCGGTGAGCAACGCGCGCGTGGCGCCCGGTTTCTCGGCGCCGCCCGACATCTGGACGGCTTCGGAGTAGCGCTTGGCGGAGACCATGAAGAGCGCGCCGAAGCCGGTGGTGATGAGGAACCAGCGCGAGAGCGGGATGCCGAGGGCGATCCCGCCGATCATGGCCCGCATCAGGAAGCCCGTGGTGACGACGGCGAGATCGACGACGAGTACGTGCTTGAGGCTGACGCAGTAGGCGAGTTGCATCACTACGTAGGCGGCGAGCAGCGCCGCGGTCAGTGGTGTGCAGAGCGCGGCGGCGGCCGTGGGGGCGAGGACGGCGAGCAGTCCCCCGACCGCGTACGCGACGGGCACCGGGACCTGCCCCGCCGCGACCGGTCTGCGGCACTTGGTGGGGTGGGCGCGGTCGGCGTCGGCGTCGCGCGCGTCGTTGATGAGGTAGACGGCGGACGCGGCGGCCGTGAACAGCGCGAAGACGATGGCGAGTTGGCCGAGCGAGTGGCGCGAGAAGAGCTCGCCCGCCGCGGCGGGGGCCGCGACGACCAGGACGTTCTTGACCCACTGGCGGGGACGCGCGGTCTTCAGGAGGCCCAGCGGCAGGGCAAGCGAACGGGGGCCCGACGGCTGCGGCGGGCCGGGGCGTTCGAGCAGGGCGGCGCGCTCAGCCATCGCTGCGGCCCCCGTTCATCCAGGCGGCGCCCACGCGCGCGGTGAGGGCGCCCAGGGCCGCGCCTGCGGCCACGTCGCTCGGGTAGTGGACGCCGACGACCATCCGGGAGACGCACATCGCGGCGGCGACCGGCGGCACGATGCGGGCGCCCGCAGGGCTCAGCGCGCCGTACGCGACGGTCGCTGCGGCGGCCGACGTGGCGTGCGAGCTGGGGAAGGAGTGCCGTCCCGCGGTCCTGACGAGGGGCTCGGCCCCGGTGTCCGCGCCGGGCCGCGGGCGTCGCACGACCCGTTTGACGCCCATGCTGGCCAGGTGGGCCGCCGCGGTGAGCGCCGTGCCGCGCAGCCACGCTCCGCGCCGCTCACGGTCGACCGCGGCGCCCGCCAGGCCCGCGACGAGCCAGAGCGCGCCGTGCTCGCCGGTCCAGGAGAGAGAGCGCGCGGCCGCGGCCACGCGCTTGTCGGAGCCGCAGTCGCGCAGGGCCGACAGCAGCCGGTGGTCCATGTCGTGCATGTGGCCTCCTTTTCCGAGGACTCCAGGAACCGCGGCTCCCGACTCTTCTAGGCGACCTCTCAATATTTACGTCAATATCGGACGACACTCCATCAATCACCCATTTCGGTGAGAGCTTGGATGATTCAGGACAAACCACCCACACAGGGGCGATACGGTCGCTCCCATGCCTGCCGACTCCGCATCCGCTTCCGTGACGACGTCCGAGGCTGTGTCCGTGTCCGGCTGGGGGCGCACCGCCCCCACCACCGCCCGGCTGATCCGCCCCCGTTCACCCGAGGAGGCCGCCGCGGCCCTGCGCGCGTGCGACGAGCGCGGCGGCATCGCCAGGGGCCTGGGACGGGCCTACGGGGACGCCGCGCAGAACGCGGGCGGCGCGGTCATCGACATGACCGGCATGGACCGTGTGCACGCCATCGACGCCGACGCGGGCACCGTCCTGTGCGACGCCGGCGTATCGCTGCACCGCCTGATGGAAGTCCTGCTCCCGCTCGGCTGGTTCGTGCCGGTGACCCCGGGGACGCGGTACGTGACGGTCGGCGGCGCGATCGGCGCCGACATCCACGGCAAGAACCACCACGGCTCCGGTTCGTTCTCGCGCCATGTCAACGCCATCGAGCTGCTCACCGCCGACGGCACGGTGCGGTCCTTCGAGCGCGGCACCGCCCTGTTCGACGCGACGGCGGGCGGCATGGGCCTGACCGGCGTGATCCTCGCGGCCACCCTCCAACTACAGCCGGTCGAGACCTCCTTGATGACGGTGGACACGGAACGCGCCGCCGACCTGGACGACTTGATGGCCCGCCTCGCCGCCACCGACCACCGCTACCGCTACTCGGTCGCCTGGATCGACCTCCTCGCGCGCGGCAAGTCGATGGGCCGCTCGGTGCTCACGCGCGGCGACCACGCTCCCCTGGACGCCCTTCCGGCACGCGCGCGCAGAGCCCCGCTGACGTTCCGCCCCGGCCAACTGCCGCCCGCCCCGCGCTTCCTGCCCGAAGGGCTCCTCGGCCGAAAGTCGGTGGGCCTCTTCAACGAGCTCTGGTACCGCAAGGCGCCCCGCTCCCGCGTGGGCGAGCTCCAGAAGATCTCCACGTTCTTCCACCCCCTGGACGGCGTCCCGCACTGGAACCGCGTCTACGGACGCAGCGGTTTCGTGCAGTACCAATTCGTCGTCGGACACGGCAAGGAAGAAGCCCTGCGACGCATCGTGCGGCGCATCTCGGAGCGCGGCTGCCCGTCCTTCCTCGCCGTACTGAAGCGCTTCGGAGAGGGCGATCCGGGCTGGCTCTCCTTCCCGATGCCCGGCTGGACACTGGCCCTGGACATCCCGGCGAACCTGCCGGGCCTCGGCGCCTTCCTCGACGAACTGGACGAGGAAGTGGCCACCTCCGACGGCCGCGTCTACCTGGCCAAGGACTCCCGCCTGCGGCCCGAGATGCTCGCCGCGATGTATCCGCGGCTCGACGACTTCCGCGCGCTGCGGGCCGATCTCGACCCGCGCGGCCTGTTCCGCTCGGACCTCTCACGCCGCCTCGCCCTCTAGTACCTCCAGGAGTTGGTCCCATGAAGGACGCCTTCGGCACCCCCCAGTCGCTGCTCGTGCTCGGTGGCACCTCCGAGATCGGCCTCGCCACCGCCCGCCGTCTGGTCGCGCGGCGCACCCGCACGGTGTGGCTGGCCGGGCGGCCGTCCCCGGGCCTGAAGAAGGCCGCGGCGGGCCTGCGCGACATGGGCGCGGACGTCCGCACCGTCGCCTTCGACGCGCTCGACTCCGAGTCCCACGAGAACACCCTCGGGAAGATCTTCACCGAGGGCGACATCGACATGGTCCTGCTCGCGTTCGGCATCCTCGGCGACCAGGCACGCGACGAGGACGAGCCGCTGTCGGCGGTGCGTGTCGCGCAGACGAACTACACCGGGGCGGTCTCCGCGGGCCTGGTGTGCGCGCGGGCGCTGCAGTCCCAGGGGCACGGCTCCCTTGTGGTCCTCTCGTCCGTCGCGGGCGAGCGGGCGCGGCGCTCCAACTTCATCTACGGATCGAGCAAGGCCGGCCTCGACGCCTTCGCCCAGGGCCTGGGCGACGCGCTGCACGGAACGGGCGTGCACGTGATGGTCGTGCGCCCCGGCTTCGTACGTTCGAAGATGACGGCGGGCCTGGAGGAGGCCCCGATGGCGACCACTCCTGAGGCGGTCGCCGAGGCCATCGAGACGGGCCTGCGCCGGCGCTCGGAGACGGTGTGGGTGCCCGGGGCGCTCCGGGTGGTCATGTCGGCGCTGCGGCATGTGCCGCGGACGGTGTTCCGGCGGCTTCCGGTGTGAGGTGCCTCTCCTGCTTCTGCGGTGAGGAGGCACCTCCTAGGGGGAGGTCAGCGGGCGGGCAGCGTGCCGTGCGCGGCCGGGGCCGTCGCCTGCGGAGGCACGAGGGGGCCGCCCCCTCCGAAGACGAACTCGCGCAGCTTGCGCCACACTCCGTCGGCGCCCTGTTCGTAGAGCGCGAATCCGGTGCAGGGCCACTCGGCCTCGTAGTCGGCGAGCTCTGCGTACGCCCGGTCCATGGCCTCTTCGGAGATGCCGTGCGCCACCGTGACGTGCGGGTGGTACGGGAACTGCAGCTCGCGCTCGATGGGCCCGGATGCGTCCCTGACGCGCTCCTGGAGCCATCCGCAGGCCGAGCCGCCCGCCACCACCTGGATGAAGACGACGGGCGACAGCGGACGGAACGTACCCGTACCGGAGAGCCGCATCGGGAAGGGGCGCCCGGCGGCCGCGACGGTCACCAGGTGCGCCTCGACCGCCGGCAGAGCCGATGCGTCCACCTCGGTCGGCGGGAGCAGCGTGACGTGGGTGGGAATGCCGTGCGCCGCGGGGTCCCCGAAGCCCGCGCGCCGCTCCTGGAGCAGGCTGCCGTGTGGCTCCGGGACCGCGATCGAAACACCGATCGTTACGGTCCCCACGTCGTACTCCTGTCGGTCGGGTGGCGGGCAGAGGGCGCTGCTGTACGTGGCTCGGTACAGGGGGTTGTGTGGCTCAGTGCTTGGCGGGCAGGAAGCCCACCTTGTCGTACGCCTGGGCGAGAGTCTCCGCGGCCACGGCACGCGCCTTCTCCGCGCCCTTGGCCAGGATCGAGTCCAGCGTCTCCGGGTCGTCCAGGTAGGCCTGGGTGCGGTCCCGGAAGGGGGTCACGAACTCGACCATGACCTCGGCGAGGTCGGTCTTCAGCGCACCGTAGCCCTTGCCGGCGTACTTCTGCTCCAGTTCCGGAATACCGGTCCCCGTAAGCGTCGAGTAGATGGTCAGGAGGTTGCTGACACCCGGCTTGTTCTCGGTGTCGTAGCGCACGACCGTGTCCGTGTCGGTGACCGCGCTCTTGACCTTCTTGGCGGTGGCCTTGGGATCGTCGAGGAGGTTGATCAGGCCCTTGGGAGCGGACGCCGACTTGCTCATCTTGATCGACGGGTCCTGAAGGTCGTAGATCTTCGCCGTCTCCTTGAGGATGTACGCCGCCGGAACGGTGAACGTCTCGCCGAACCGGCCGTTGAAGCGCTCGGCCAGGTCACGGGTGAGCTCGATGTGCTGGCGCTGGTCCTCGCCGACCGGGACCTGGTTGGCCTGGTAGAGCAGGATGTCCGCGACCTGGAGGACCGGGTACGTGAAGAGGCCCACGGAGGCGCGGTCCGCACCCTGCCTGGCGGACTTGTCCTTGAACTGCGTCATCCGCGAGGCCTCGCCGAAGCCGGTGAGGCAGTTCATGATCCAGGCGAGCTGGGCGTGCTCGGGGACATGGCTCTGGACGAAGAGGGTGCAGCGCTCCGGGTCGAGTCCCGCGGCAAGCAGCTGGGCGGCGGCGAGGCGGGTGTTGGCACGCAGCTCGGCCGGGTCCTGCGGCATCGTGATCGCGTGCAGGTCCACCACCATGTAGAAGGCGTCGTGGGACTCCTGCAGCGCCACCCACTGGCGGACGGCGCCGAGGTAGTTGCCGAGGTGGAACGAGCCCGCGGTGGGCTGGATTCCGGAGAGCACGCGAGGACGATCAGAGGCCATGAGGCTCATTCTCTCAGGTGTCTCTCATTGCTCGGAAACAGACGTGTGACGGGTGTGCCGCGATCTTGTGATCCGCCGCGGGCACAGGGGGAGGTCCTGGAGGGGGGCCGCGTCGTCGACGAGGGTGCGGTGATCGCGCGTGTGCGCGCCGGTGGCGGCCGCGGCGCTCGGGGCGGGATCGGACGCGGAAGACGTGGTGCGGCAGGCCTTCTTCAAGGCGTACTGCTCCTTGGGGCGGTTCAGGGAGGGCTCGGCGTTCAAGCCGTGGCTGCTGTCGATCGTCGCCAATGAGACGAGGAACACAGTGCGTCCGCAACGGGCGTCGCGGTGGGGGCGGCGGGTGTGCGCTGCTGCTGCGGGGGCCGCTCGCCGAGGGCCGGTCACCGCTCGCGTCGCTGCGGGATGTGTGAGCGGTGCGGCCTCCCCCGGCCGGTGAGGTGACCGGCGGAGGGAGGCGGGACGTGATCTGCCGGGGATCAGTGGGTCGGCAGGCCCGGGGCCGGATGGGCGGCCATCAGGTCGGCGACCTCGGAGCGGATCTTCGTCAGGGCGTCCTCGTCGCCGGTGCGGGCGGCGGCGACACCGCGGTCGATCCAGTCGGCGACGGTCGGCATGTCCTGCGTGCCGAGACCACGGGAGGTGAGCGAGGGGGTGCCGATGCGGACGCCGGACGGGTCGAACGGCTTCCTCGGGTCGTACGGCACGGTGTTGTAGTTGACGACGATCCCGGCCCGGTCGAGGGCCTTGGCGGCGACCTTGCCGGGGACGTCCTTGGGGGTGAGGTCCATCAGGATCAGGTGGTTGTCGGTGCCGCCGGAGACCAGGTCGAAGCCGCGGGCGAGCAGCGCTTCGGCGAGGGCCCTGGCGTTGGCGACGACCGCGTGGGCGTAGTCGCGGAAGGAGGGCTTGGACGCCTCGTGGAGGGCGACGGCGATGGCCGCCGTGGTCTGGTTGTGCGGGCCGCCCTGCAGTCCGGGGAAGACCGCCTTGTCGATGGCCTTGGCGTGCTCCTCGCGGGACATCAGCATCGCGCCGCGCGGGCCGCGCAGGGTCTTGTGGGTGGTCGTGGAGATCACATCGGCGTGCGGCACCGGTGAGGGGTGTGCGCCGCCGGCGATCAGACCGGCGATGTGCGCGATGTCGGCGACCAGGACGGAGCCGGCCTCGCGGGCGATCTCGGCGAACGCGGCGAAGTCGATGGTGCGGGGAAGGGCGGTGCCGCCGCAGAAGATCAGCTTGGGGCGTTCCTTGAGGGCGAGGTCGCGTACTTCGTCGAAGTCGATGAGGCCGGTGTCGTGGCGGACGCCGTACTGCACACCGCGGAACCACTTGCCGGTGGCCGAGACGCCCCAGCCGTGGGTGAGGTGGCCGCCCATGGGCAGGGCCATGCCCATCACGGTGTCGCCGGGATCGGCGAAGGCCAGATAGACGGCGAGGTTGGCCGGGGAGCCGGAGTAGGGCTGGACGTTGGCGTGCTCGACGCCGAAGACGGACTTGGCGCGGGCGACGGCGAGGCGCTCGACGGGGTCGATGTTCTGCTGGCCCTCGTAGTAGCGGCGGCCCGGGTAGCCCTCGCTGTACTTGTTCTGCAGGACGGTGCCGGAGGCTTCGAGGACTGCGGTGGAGACATAGTTCTCGCTGGGGATCAGGCGCAGGGTGTCGGCCTGGAGCTGTTCCTCGGCGCCGACGAGGGCGGCAAGTTCGGGGTCCTGCGCGGCGAGCGCGGGGTGGCTGAGGGCGTTCGGCGAAGGCAAATCGGCCGATGAAGAAGACGAGGAAGGAGAGGGGTGGGTCATGGCGTCCTCCGGGGCGAGCGGTGAGTGTCCGGTCGTGGTCCCGGGGTGCCCAGGCGGGCGGCACCTCGAAGGTTCTGCCTCGCACGGCTTCCCCGGGGTCCGTTCCCCGCGCGCCAGTCGCCGTGCTGTCGGAGCCAGCCTAGCTGGCGCGCCGGGACGGCAGGTTTCTTCGTCCACGATCCGAGCGACGATAGAAATTGGGCGCCACACCCGCCCCATGCCGCAGGACGATCGGAGACCCCGTGTCGACTACCGAAGAGTTCATCAGCTCGGCCGAAGCGCACAGCGCGCACAACTACCATCCGCTGCCCGTCGTGGTCGCGTCGGCGGAGGGTGCGTGGATGACGGACATCGAGGGGCGCCGCTACCTCGACATGCTGGCCGGATACTCGGCGCTCAACTTCGGGCACGGCAACCGCCGCCTGATCGATGCCGCCAAGGCACAGCTGGAGCGGGTGACGCTCACCTCGCGGGCCTTCCACCACGACCGGTTCGCCGAGTTCTGTACGCGGCTCGCGGAGCTGTGCGGCAAGGAGATGGTGCTGCCGATGAACACAGGGGCGGAGGCGGTGGAGACCGCCGTGAAGACGGCCAGAAAGTGGGGGTACCAGGTCAAGGGGGTGCCGGACGGGCGGGCGAAGATCGTCGTGGCGCGCGACAACTTCCACGGGCGGACGACGACCATCGTCAGCTTCTCCACCGACCAGGAGGCGCGGGCCGACTTCGGCCCGTACACGCCGGGATTCGAGATCGTCCAGTACGGCGATCTGACGGCGATGCGGGCCGCGGTCACGGAGAACACGGTGGCGGTGCTTCTGGAGCCGATCCAGGGCGAGGCCGGGGTTCTGGTGCCACCGGCCGGATATCTCGCGGGTGTGCGGGAGCTGACGCGCGAGCGGAACGTGCTCTTCATGGCGGACGAGATCCAGTCGGGGCTCGGCAGGACGGGCAGGACGTTCGCGTGCGAGCACGAGGGCGTGGTGCCGGACGTGTACATCCTGGGCAAGGCGCTCGGCGGGGGTGTCGTTCCGGTGTCCGCGGTGGTGGCGGACGCGGATGTGCTCGGGGTGTTCAAGCCGGGTGAGCACGGTTCGACGTTCGGCGGCAATCCGCTGGCGTGCGCGGTGGCGCTGGAGGTCGTCGCCATGCTGGCCACGGGCGAGTTCCAGCAGCGGGCCACCGAGCTGGGCGAGCATCTGCACTCCGAGCTGGGGCTGCTCGCCGGCACGGGCGCGGTGACGCAGGTGCGGGGCCGTGGGCTGTGGGCGGGCGTCGACATCGACCCGTCGCACGGCACGGGCCGGGAGATCTCCCAGAAGTTGATGGACCGGGGGGTGCTGGTCAAGGACACCCATGGGTCGACGATCAGGATCGCCCCGCCGCTGGTGATCAGTAAGGAGGACCTGGACTGGGGGCTTGATCAACTCCGGGCGGTGCTGAGCTAGTTCGGCGTGCCGCACCCTGGCGGGGCCGCTCCCCCGCCGGGGAAGGGATTGCCCCCTAGGGGCTCACCAGCCCTCCGGTGGGGATGTGTGGCCGTGGGTGAAGGCGGCGGTGTAGTCGTCCTCGCCCAGGGCAGTGCGGGAGCGGTGGGCGGCGCGGTCCACGTCGGCGCGTTCGGCGGGTGGCAGTGGGCTGCCGGCCGCCTCGCGCAGAGCGGCCGCGGCGCCGAGGAGTTCGGCGGCGCGGGTGTGGTCGCCCGCAAGGGAGTGGGCGCCGGCCAGGCCCTCCAGGGCCAGGGCGACCGCGCGGTCGTCGCCCGTGGCGCGGGCCGTGGTGAGGCCTTCGCGGTGGAGTTCCTCCGCGCGTTGCGCGTCGCCGCGCTGTTCGGCGACGTAGCCGAGCTGGGCCAGGATCAGGGCGGAGCCTGAGTCGACGCCCAGGCGGCGGTTCCAGGCGAGCCACGGCAGGAGGTGCTGCTCGGCGGTGTCGAGGTCGCCACGGCGGCGGGCGCCGATGGCCAGGCCCGTCTCCGCGAACTGCTGCGCGGGGCGGTGCGAGTGCTGCTCGGCGAGTCGGGCGGCGCGTGCGTGGAAGTCTGTGGCGGCGGCGTCGTCGCCGGTGAGCAGGGCGATGCGGCCGAGGCGTGAGAGGCGGAAGGAGACATCGGTCCACAGGCGCAGTTCCTCCGCGTCGCGCATGCCGTCGCGGTGGAGCCGGGTGGCGGCTTCGTAGTCGGCGGCTATCTCGGCGAGGACGCCGAGTTGCTCGGAGGCCTGCAACTGGCCCCAGCGGTCGCCGAGTTCGGCGAACCGGGCGGCGCTGTCCTCGGCGTCGCGGCGCAGGGCCGGGAGGTCGCCGCGGTAGAGGGCCAGCGTGGCACGGACACTGAGGGCGGCGGCCACACCCCAGCGGTCGTCCGCCGCGCGGAACTCCTCCAGGATCCCGTCGATCGTGGCGTCCCCGTGCGGCGTACGAAATCCACAGCCGGCGTAGGCGAGCAGCCAGCGGGAACGGGGGTCGGCGTCGTCATCGGCGGCGATGTCGCGGGGTGCGTCGCCAGTCAGCAGGGCGAAGGCGGCGCGGGCGGTACGGGCGGAGGCGGCGGCGCTCCCGTTCGGATACGGGTCCAGGGCACCCCCGAGCGACCGCTCGGCTTCACCGAGACGACCGCGGAGAAACCAGTACCAGGTCAGGGAGTTGGCGAGGCGCAGGGAGAGGGGGGTTGCGGCGGCGCCGGGGGCGGGGCGGTCCTGGGCGGCAGGGCGAGCCGATGGCTCGGAGAGCGTGCTGCCGCCGGGCACACTGCGGGTGGCGGCACCGCCGGTGGTGGCACCGCCGGTGAGTGCACTGCCGGTGACAGCACTGCCGGTGAGTGCACCGCCGCCGGACACACCGGATCCGCTCGGATCGCCGATGGGTACGGTGCCGCTGAGGGCGTCAACGTGCGCCGTGGTGGCGCCGAGTGCGGTATCGGTCCGGGCTGAATGGCTCGGGGGCGCGTCGCCCGGAGCGGTGAGGTCCGAGGATGGCGTTGACCCACCCGAGGGGGACACGACAAGGGCCGGCCCGTCCTCGGCCTGGTCGTCGTCCATCGCGGCCCACTCCAGTGCGGCGCGCAGGTTGACCGTTTCGGTGTCCAGGCGGTGCAGCCAGTGGTGTTGGGCGGGGCCGCGAAGTTGGCCGGCGGCTTGTTCGGCCAGGTGGGTGTAGTGGCGGGCGTGGCGGCGGCGGGTGTCCTTCGTCTCTCCCGCCTCGTCGAGGCGTTCGAGGCTGTAGGCGGTGACGGATTCGAGCATGCGGTAGCGGATGCCGTGCGTGTCGTCGGTGCCGGGTGCCGCCGTGAGGAGGGAGCGGTCGACCAGGCGGGTGATGAGGTCGAGTACGTCCAGGGCGGGGCCGGGCGTCTCCGCCGTACCGCCGCCGGGGCCGGGTGTCGCGGCCGTGCTCCCGCCGGGGCCAAGCATCGCGCCCATGCCGGCGCCCGGGCCAGGCATCGAACCCTTACCCCCGCCAGAGCCAAGCGTCGCGCCCGCGCCAGGCATCGCACCCGCGCCGCCGCCCGCGCCAGGCATCGCATCCATGCCGCCGCCCGGGCCAGATGTCGCACCCGTACCCCCGCCAGAGCCAAGCATCGCGCCCATGCCCCCGCCCGCGCCAGGCATCGCACCCGTACCCCCACCCAGGCCAACCGTCACGCCCGTCCCCCCGCCAGGGATTCCCGGGGCTTTGTACACCGCTTCGGCGGACTGGAGGGTGAATCCGCCGCTGAAGACCGACAGTTGGCGCAGCACGGACTGCTCGTCCGGGGTCAGCAGTTCCCAGCTCCAGTCGATCATCGCGCGCAGGGTGCGCTGGCGGGCGGGGGCGTCTCGGCGGGACTGGTTCAGGAGGCGGAAGCGGTCGTGCAGGCGGTCGGCGAGGGCGTGTACGCCGAGGGCTCGTACGCGGGTGGCGGCCAGTTCGACGGCGAGCGGGATGCCGTCGAGGCGGCGGCAGATGAGGGCGGCGGCGTCGGTGTTCTCCGCGGAGAGCGCGAAGCCGGGGGCCGTGGCCGCGGCCCGCGCAGCAAACAGCTCCAGGGCCTCATCCTCGCCGAGGGGTGCGACGGCCTCCAGGGTCTCGCCGGCGATGGCGAGGGGTTCCTGGCTGGTGGCGAGGACGCGTAGACCGGGGGCGTGCCGTAGGAGTTGGTCGAGGAGCGCGGCCACTTCGTCGAGTACGTGCTCGCAGTTGTCGAGCACCAGAAGCAGCCGCCGCGGGGCGAGCGCCTTGGCGAGCACCGTCGCGAGGGGAGGGGGCGAGCTCTCCGCTCCCCGAGCGCTTCCCCAGGCACCGCGCCCGCCCTCCGGCTCCTCGTCCCGGATCACTGAAACGTCGTCGCGGATGCCCAGCGCGGCGGCCACCGTCTCGGCCACGCCGGTCCTCGTGCCGGCCAGCTCCGCCAGCCACACGCCGTCGGCCAAGTCTTCCGTGAAGTCCTTCGTAAAGCCCGCCGCCGCCTCCAGTGCGAGGCGGGTCTTGCCCACACCGCCGGGGCCCGTGAGGGTGACCAGGCGGGTTGTGGAGAGGAGTTGGCGTACGCGGGCCACCGCCTTCTCCCGGCCGATCAATGCCGTCACGGGTGCGGGGAGATTCGTGAGGGGGTGTGCAGGAGAAGAAGGCGTCGGCGCGGACAGCTCAGGGGACTGGCGGAGCATCGCGCCGTGGAGGGCGGTCAGTTCCGCACCGGGGTCGATGCCCAAGTCGTCGGCCAGGCGTTCGCGCAGGTCACGGTAGGTGTCCAGGGCCTCCGTCTGGCGCCCCGCACGGTAGAGGGCGCGCATGTAGGCACCCCGCAGCCGTTCACGCAGCGGCTGTTCGGCCACCAGGTCTGCCAACTCATCGGCCAGCGCGCCCTGTTCACCCGGACCTGCCAGGTCAAGCATGATCTCGGCCCGTATCTCCTGGGCCGTCAGGCGCTGTTCCTCCAGCCGCGCCACCGCCGCCCGCGCGAAGCCCGCGTCCCGGAAGTCCGCGTAGGCCTGTCCCCGCCACAGCGCCAGCGCCTCCGAGAGCCACTTCACCTTCGTACGAGAATCCGTACGAGAATCCGCAGGCGGCTCGGCAGCGTCGTACGCCAACGCAGTCAGCGCGGCGAACCTGCCCGCGTCCGTCGACTCCGCGGCCACCCGCAGCACGTACCCGGACGGCCCGTGCGCCACCAGCTCCCGCGCGCCCGGCTCCGCCTTCTCCAGGGCCCGGCGCAGCTGGGAGACCTTGGTCTGCAGGGTGTTGGCGGGGTTGCCCGGCAGGCGATCGCCCCACAGGTCGTCGATCAGTACGTCAGCCGGGACCGGCCGCCCCTCGTGGAGCAGGAGATTCGCGAGCAGCGCACGGACCTTCGGCTCGGGAACCGGGACGACCGCCCCGCCCTCCGTGCGCACCACCAACGGGCCCAGCACCTCGAATCGCATGCCGCAACGGTAATGCGGGCCCGCGGCACAGCGATCACCAGCCGCACCCGGCCCCCGCGCGCGAGCCGTCAGCCCCCGTGCGTGAACCGTCAGCGTTCCGTGCGCGGCTCCCGGCACGGTAGTCCCATCACCGCAGCACAACACCGAACACCGGACACTCAGAGAAGGAACGTCACCATGAACACCGCCACCTCCCGCGAAATCCGCCTCGCCGCCCGCCCCACCGGCGAACCCTCCCCCGCCGACTTCGAGTTGGTCACCACCGGCATCCCCGAGCCCGCCGAGGGCCAGATCCTCGTACGCAACACCTGGATGTCCGTGGACCCGTACATGCGGGGCCGCATGGACGACGCCCCCTCCTACATCGCGCCCTTCGCTCTCGGCGCCGCCCTCGAAGGCAGCGCCATAGGCGAGGTCGTCGCGTCCAGGGCGCCCGGCATCCCGGTGGGCGCGAGCGTCTCGCACTTCCTGGGGTGGCGGGAGTACGCCGTGGTGGACGCGGCGGCGGCCACCGTCATCGACACCTCGCTCGCCCCCGAGGCCGCCTACCTCGGCCCGCTCGGCACCACCGGCCTGACCGCGTACGCCGCGCTCACCCGCACCGCACCGGTCCGTGCGGGCGACGTCGTCTTCATCTCGGCGGCCGCAGGCGCGGTCGGCAGCGTCGCGGGACAGCTGGCCCGCGAGCTCGGGGCCTCCCGTGTGATCGGCTCGGCGGGCGGACCGGCGAAGACCAAGAAGCTGCTCGACACGTTCGGTTACGACGCGGCCATCGACTACCGCCAGGGCGGCATCGCGCAGCAGCTCGCCCAGGCCGCCCCCGACGGCATCGACGTCTACCTGGACTCGGTCGGCGGCGACCATCTCGAAGCCGCCATCGGCGCCATCCGCACCGGAGGCCGCATCGCCCTGGTGGGCGCCATCAGCGGCTACAACACCACCGAGCCGGCGCCGGGGCCGAACAACCTCTTCCGTGCCGCCACCCATGAGGCGACCCTGCGCGGCATGCTCGTCAGCAGCCACTTCGACCTGTTCCCCGAGTGGATCGGCAAGGCAGCGGGGCTGCTCGCCGACGGCACCCTGCGCACCGAACAGACCGTCGTCGATGGCATCGAGCAGGCGCCCGACGCCTTCCTCGGTGTGCTGCGCGGCGCCAACACCGGCAAGATGCTCGTCCGCCTGACGCCGGATTCCCCCGGCCTCAGCGCTTGAGGCCCACCCCGCCGAACATGGCCACGTCCGCAAGGCCGGACGCCGCATCCGTCTCCGGGCGCCAGCGGTTGCACGACACCACGCCCGGGTCGAGGAGTTCGAGCCCGTCGAAGAACTCCGCGACCCGGTCCGGGGTGCGCTGGGTGAGCTTCGGTGTGCCGTTCTCGTTCCAGAACGCCACGGCCTCGTCCACGTCGGGCATCGCCGGGCTGGTGATGGTGTGCGAGAGGACCAGGTGGCTGCCGGCCGGGAGCGCGTCGAGCAGGCGGCGCACGATGCCGTACGCCTCGGAGTCGTCGTCGATGAAGATGACGACTCCGAGGAGCATCAGCGCGACGGGCCGGTCGAAGTCCAGGGTCTTGGCGGCGTGTTCGAGGATGGCCTCGACATTGCGCAGGTCCTCGTCGAGGTAGTCGGTCTTCCCCTCGGGCGAGCTGGTCAGCAGCGCCCGCGCGTGGGTGAGGACCAGCGGGTCGTTGTCCACGTAGACGACGCGCGTCTCGGGGGCCAGGCGCTGTGCGACCTCGTGGGTGTTGTCGGCGGTCGGCAGGCCGGTGCCGATGTCGAGGAACTGGCGGATGCCGCACTCGGTGACCAGGTGGCTCACCGCCCGCCCCAGGAACAGCCGGTCGGCGCGGGCGTATTCGCCGATGCCGGGGTGCAGCGTACGGATCTGGTCCCCGGCCGCCTGGTCGACCGGGTAGTTGTCCTTGCCGCCGAGCCAGTAGTTCCAGATGCGGGCCGTGTGCGGCTGCGTGGTGTTGATCCTGCTGTCGGCCATGATGCGGTTCGCCTCCGTACGTGATCGGATCGATCAATCCGCAGGGTACTCAGGCGAGTTGAGGCCACCGGCAGCAACCCCGGCCTGAGCACCCAACCCAACCCCCGACCCCCAGCCTCAGAGAATCACGTGCGGCAGGAACCTGGCGTACTCGTCCGTGATCAGACCCGACGACTCCCGGATGCCGAGCCCCGCCGACTCGTCCTCGACGACCCACGCGCCGAGCACGACGCGGTTGCCGTCGAAGTCGGGCAGCGGCGCCAACTCCTGGTAGCAGCAGGCCTCTTCGCGCAGGGAGACCGGACCGTCGGCCGGCGGGTGCACCGTGACGCCGGCGCCCTCGCGGCCGAGCAGCGGCTTGGCGACGTAGCCCCGTTCCGACGCCAGCTCGCGGGGGCCGTCGAGATAGGCGGGGAGGAGGTTCGGGTGGCCCGGGTAGAGCTCCCAGAGGATCGCGAGCAGCGCCTTGTTGGAGAGCAGCATCTTCCAGGCAGGCTCGATCCACAGGGTGGAGCCGGTGCCGCCGCCGTTGTCGAGGGTGTCCAGGACGTGCGGGGCGAACCGGTCGGTGGTGAGCCACTCCCACGGGTAGAGCTTGAAGCAACTGCGCATGAAGCGGAGCTTCTTGTCGACGAACCGCCCCGAGAGCCGGTCCCAGCCGATGTCCTCCATGGAGATCGCCTCGGTGTCGAGCCCCGCCTGCTGCGCGGTCTCGCGCAGATACGCGACGGTCATCAGGTCCTCGCCGAGCTCGTCGCCCGCGGAGTGCGCGAAGTACAGCGGGCCGCCGGGCGGCAGCAGGGCGGCCTGCTTCTTCCAGGCGTCGACGAGGCGTTCGTGGAGGGAGTTCCACTGGTCGGCGCCGGGGAAGCGCTCCTCCATCCAGAACCACTGCGGGCTCGCCGCCTCGACCAGGGAGGTCGGGGTGTCGGCGTTGTACTCCAGGAGTTTGGCGGGTGCGCCGTCACGGCCGTCGTAGTGCAGGTCGAACCGGCCGTAGAGGGAAGGGAGTTCGGCGCGCCGGTGCCAGGCCTCGGTGACCGCTGCGGCGACCCGCGGGTCCGTGATGCCGAGGTCCGCGAGGCGGTCGTGCGTGACGATGTGCCCGGCCGCCGCGATGCACATCGCGTGCAGCTCCTCGACGACCTCCTCCAGGGCCTCGACCTCGGGCAGCGAGAAGACGTAGCAGGCGGACTCGTCCCAGTACGGGCGGAGCGAATCGTCCGGGTAGCGGGTGAGCGGGTAGATGAGCCCCTGATCCTCGACGGTCTGCTGCCAGCCGGGGCGTGGGGTGAGGGTGCGGCGTTCCATGGTCTCGAACCTCGGTCTGTCCGGTTCCGGCTCAGCCGCCGCCGCTGCCGCTGCCCGAGCAGCCGAAGCCGTCGCGGTCGACGGCCTCGCTGTGGCTGAAGGTGCCGTAGTCGGCGTAGCGGCCGTCGATGTCCGCGTCGTAGTACCAGTCGGCGTCCATTCGGCCGGACTTGCCGGTTCCGGTTCCGGTTCCTGTTCCGGATCCATAGGAGCTGCCGGTGTTGCGGCCCTTGCCGGACGAGTACGACGATCCGCCGCTCTTGCAGTTCTTGTCCGCGACGATCTTGTAGCCGTTGACGAGGTCGTAACTGTCGCGGTCCACACACCGCTTGTCCGGCTCCGAGCCGCAGGCGCTCAGGGTCGCCGCGAGGACACCCATTCCGCCGAGCACGACCGTGCTTGACCGCAGCCTGCGCCGCTGCTTCTCCGCTGCCATCGGTTCTTTCACTCCCCGTTGTTTGTGTACGTGTTGCTTGCGCACGTGTTGCTTTGCGCACGTGTTGTTGCGTACGCGGTGTTTGCGTACGTGATGTTGTACGTGATCGGCGATCAGCGTAGGTAAGCCTCCGCCCGGCCCGCCAACCGGCTCCACGGAATCCCCTTCCTCTACAGTCACTTCGTGTCTCTTGGGATGATTTGCGCGCTCGGTTCAGCGGTCTGCTTCGGCACGGCCTCGGTCCTCCAGGCGATCGCCGCGCGTGCGACCGCGCCGGGTACGGGATCCGGAGTCGATCCCGCACTGCTCCTGCGGGCGGTGCGCCAGTGGCGGTACATCGCGGGGCTCGGCCTCGACGGGCTCGGATTTGTGCTGCAGATCATTGCCCTGCGCTCCATCCCCATCTATGCCGTGGGCGCGGCGCTCGCGGCGAGCCTCGCCGTGACGGCGGTGGTCTCTGCGCGGCTGCTGCGGGTGCGGCTGAGCGGGGTCGAGTGGGGAGCGGTGGGGGTGGTGTGCGCGGGGCTCGCGATGCTGGGGCTGGCGTCGGGCGAGGAGGGGGACACGGGCGGGTCGACGACTCTGCAGTACGCCATGTTGGGCGTGGCGGTGGGGGTGCTGTTGCTCGGGGCCGTGGCGGGGCGGCTGCCGGACCGGGGGCGGGCGTTGGCGCTCGGGCTCGGGGCGGGGTTCGGGTTCGGGGTGGTGGAGGTGGCGGTGCGGCTGATCGACGAGGTGTCGTTGGGCGCGCTTGTCACCAATCCGGCGACGTACGCGTTGCTGGTGGGCGGCGGTGCGGCGTTCCTCCTGCTGACGTCGGCCCTGCAGCGGGGCTCCGTCACCACCGCCACCGCGGGGATGGTGATCGGGGAGACGGTGGGGCCTGCGCTGGTGGGGGTGGTGTGGCTGGGGGACCGGACCCGGGAGGGGCTGGGGTGGCTGGCGGTGCTGGGGTTTGTGGTGGCGGTGGCGGGGGCGTTGGCGCTGGCGCGGTTCGGTGAGGCGGGGGTTGGTGAGGCGGGGGTTGAGGGGGCTCGGTAGGGGCGTTTCCCTTTCCCCGATCCCACCCCTACCCGAATCCCTTCCGGCTCCGCCGGCCGCGAGCTGACCGCAGATCACCGCCTCCGGCGAGCTCGTCCTCAAACGCCGGACGGGCTGAAAGGGCGGGCAACTGCGGGGCAATCGGGTGGGCGGGCGGGAAAGCTTTCGCCGCGAAGCGGCGGTACGGCGGCGCGCCCGACGACAGCACGTCGGCCGATGGGAGCCGCTGCGGGGCAATCGGGCGGGTGGGCGGGAAAAGCCCTGCCCCCCTACGGCAGCACCCTGCACAGTGCGTCCAGCGCCCCCGCCCACGCGTGATCCGCCGGCGTCCCATACCCCACCACCAGCGCATCCCGCAGAGCAACCCGCGCCGCGGGATGCCGGAACTGCTCAAGCCCCTGCAGGGCAAGGCGTTGCCAGCTAGCCGCCTCCACCACCGAGCGCTCCGTGCCCGCCGGGAGTTCGAGGACCGCGTGCAGGCCCGCCGCGATCCCCGACACCCGCACCTCCGGCGCCCGCGAGGCCAGCGCGGCGACCAGTTGGTCGCGGCGGCGGCGGTAGCGCAGCCGTGCGCCGCGCACATGACGGTCGTACGCACCGGACGTGATGAACTCCGCGAGCGTCAGCTGATCAAGCACCCCGCAGCTCCAGTCGGTGCCGCCCTTCGCCTCGATGACCTCCGCTGCGACCGGCGCCGGCAGGACCATCCAGCCGAGCCGGAGGCCGGGAGCCAGGGACTTGCTCGCCGTGCCGAGGTAGACCACGCGGTCGGGGTCGAGCCCCTGCAGCGCGCCCACCGGCTGCCGGTCGTAGCGGAACTCCCCGTCGTAGTCGTCCTCCAGGATCAGCCCGCCCGTGCGCCGCGCCCAGTCGACGGCGGCCGCACGCCGGTCGGGGTGCAACGGTACGCCCATCGGGAACTGGTGCGCGGGGGTGAGCAGCGCCACCTTCGCCGAGCCAGGCCCCAACTCGGCGGTGGATGTGCCCAGTTCGTCGAAGGTCAGCGGTCTTGTCCGCAGCCCCGACCGCCTCAGGATCTCCCAGTGGGCGTCGAGTCCGTACGGCTCCACCGCCACCTCCCGCAGCCGACGCGCCCGCAGCACCTCGCCGAGGAGCTTCAGTCCGTGTGCGAAGCCGGCGCAGATGACGATGCGGTCCGGGTCCGCATGCACTCCCCGCGCCCGCGCGAGGTAGTCCGCGAGGGCGGTGCGCAGCTCGGTCCGGCCGCGCGGATCGCCGTAGCCGAGCGCGTCGTTCGGCGCGGCGTTCAGCGCGCGGCGGGCGGCCTTGAGCCATTCGGCGCGGGGGAAGGACGCGAGGTCCGGGGTGCCCGGCATCAGGTCGTACGTCGGTGCGCCGCCGACCCGGCGGGGCCGCGCGGGCGCCGTGGGACGCGGGACCCTCCGCTCGGCGACCCGGGTCCCCGACCCCTGCCGCGCGGTGAGCCACCCCTCGGCGACCAGGTCCGCGTACGCGTCGGCGACCGTGTTGCGCGCGATGCCCAGGTCGACGGCGAGCGACCGTGAGGAGGGCAGCCGGGTGCCGGGGGCCAGGCGCCCGCCGCGCACCGCCTCGCGCAGGGCGTCCGTGAGCCCCTTGCGCACACCGGAGCGCGACGCGTCACCGGCCGTCTCCAGATGGAGGTCGACCCCCAAAGTGGCCCACGATTCTTCCATGGAAATGGACCATACCTCTGGGCTATTCGGGCCGTACGGTCGACACCATGACCACGCACGAGAACGCGAACGAGAACGCGAACGACAGCACCTCCGCACTGACGGCGCCGACGGCGCAGACGGCGCAGACGGCGCAGACCAGGCAGCCCAAGGAATACCTGCACGAGCACACCCCCCGCCTCGCCTGGTCCGAGCACGCCCCCGAAGTCTTCAAGGCGATGATCCGGCTCGACGCGGCCGCCCGTAAGGGCCTCGACCCGGTGGTCTTCGAGCTCGTCAAGATCCGCGCCTCGCAGATCAACCACTGCGCGCTCTGCCTCGACATGCACACGAAGGACGCGCTCGCCGCGGGCGAGAGCGTCGAGCGGATCATCCAGCTCAGCGCATGGGAGGAGTCGCAGCACTTCTACACCGCGAAGGAGATCGCGGCGATCGAGCTGACCGAGGCGATCACCGTCCTGACCGACGGTTTCGTGCCGGACGAGGTGTACGAGAAGGCCGCGAAGCAGTTCGACGAGGCGGAGCTGACCCAGCTCATCGCCGCGATCACGGTGATCAACGCGTGGAACCGCTTCGGCGTCTCCACGCGGCAGGTGCCGGGCCACTACAAGGCGGCGGACGCCAAGTGAGCCCTCGTACGACCTACTTGGACAAGGGCGTCGGCCGCGCGATGTCCGCACTGAGCGCGGCCGCCAAGAAGGGGCTCGGCGACCCCGTGCTCGCCGAGCTGGTGATGATGCGGGCCTCGCAGATCAACGCGTGCGCGTTCTGCCTGGACATGCATGTGGACCTCGCCCTGAAGGCCGGCGAGAGCGCCAAACGCATCGCGCTGCTCAACGCCTGGGAAGAAGCGGGGGAGTTGTTCGGCGAGCGCGAGCGTGCGGCGCTCGCGCTCACCGAGGCGATCACGGTCCTCACGGACGGCTTCGTGCCCGACGCGACGTATGAGCAGGCGGCCAAGCACTTCGACGAGGCCGAACTCGCCCATCTCATCGGCCTGATCGCCGTCATCAACAGCTGGAACCGGCTGATGGTCAGCCGCCGCATCGAGCCCGGAGGGTATACGCCGTGAGCCTCGTCGACGACTTCAGGACGCTGCACCACGGGCGCGCGCCCGGTGACCCGCTCGTCCTGCCGGGACCCTGGGACGCGGCAAGCGCGCGGCTCTTCGAGGAGGTCGGATTCCCGGCTTTGGCCACACCGAGCGCGGGGGTCGCCGCGTCGCTGGGGTACGCGGACGGATCGGTGCCGCCGGACGAGATGTTCGCGGCGGTGCGCAGGATCGTACGGTCGGTGTCCGTGCCGGTGTCCGCGGACATCGAGGACGGCTACGGCCTGCCGCCCAAGGAGCTGGTGGAGCGGCTCCTGGAGACGGGCGCGGTGGGCTGCAACCTGGAGGACTCCTCGGACGGGGTTCTCAAGGATCCGCGCGAGCAGGCGGACTGGCTGGCGGAGGTGCGTTCCGTCGCGGACGGGCGGGTGTTCATCAACGCCCGTGTGGACACGTTCATCCGGGGAGTCGCCGACCCCGCGCAGGCCGTCGAACGGGCCCGGCTCTACGTGGCGGCGGGCGCGGACTGCGTCTATCCGATCTCCGCGCCGCCCGAGGTGCTGCCGCGGCTCCTTGCGGACATCGAGGGCCCCGTCAACGCGGGCGCGCACCCGCACGGCCCGGACCTGCGGAAGCTGGGTGAACTGGGCGTCACTCGGATCACGTTCGGGCCCGGCCTGCTGATCCGGGCGACGGAGGCACTGCGGGAGATCGCCGGTCAGCTGCGGCAGACGTGACGGTGCCGGGCTCCCGTACGACGGGAGCCCGGAACGGCGTCAGTACTTGCTGATGCAGGAGAGCTTGACCCGGCCGGTCTGGGCATCGGGGAGTTGGTCCTTGATGCTCCAGGCTTCCACCCGCCACTTCACCGAACGCATTTCGGTGGGTGTTGCGCGGTCCGTCACCAGAACCTGCTGAGAACCGCCGAAGTTGTGCGTGCGCAGCGCGCCGCCACCCGTCGACTTGAACCGGTGCTTGATGTTGCCGATTCCGGCGGAGGAGATATAGACCGTCTTCCCCGCGGGGCAGGTCTTGGTGCCGGACTTCTTCTGCTTGAGTTTGTCCGACGCCTTTCCGACCCGCCAGCCCTGCGAACTGCAGTAGCCGTACACCTTGTTCAGGTTGTTCGGGTTTCCCCAGGATGAAGTGACCTTCCACTTCACGGACTTGCGCCACGTCGGAATGGTCCGCGTCGAGGCACCGCTGGGATCGTGCTTCCAGATCCTGGAGACCAGCCTGCCGCCGGCAGGCTTCCACGACACCCGCGACGCACCCACGGCCGAGTCCCAGATCCAGGCGGTCTCGCCCCTCTTACGGCACTTGAGCGTGCCCTTCTTGGTGTGGAATCCGGCCTTGGCGGCCACATCGGACTTCTCCGCTGCGGCAGGTGACGGGCTGGCCTGCGCCGACCCGACGCCCATCATCGGCGTCAGGACGGCGGCACCGACGGCGAGTGCGCACACTCGCGTACTCACTCGACGAGGGAGATTCATACGCGTCTACCATCTCTCTTCAGGCTTGGCATGAACACAGCCCAAGGTAGGCGCGGCAGATCGGGCCCCACAATTGCACGAAAGTGCAATACGCCGGGTGGGTAACGCGACGGTGCCGGGGCCCTTTGAATGGGCACCGGCACCGTCGCGTACGGCAGTTACGTCACTTCTTCGGGATCCAGGACTCCCAGACGTCCTTGTTCTCCTTGACCCACTTCTTGGCCGCGGCCTCGCCGCTCATCTTGTCCTTGGCGATGGACATGGCGACCTCGTTCTGCTGCTCGGTCGTCCACTTGAAGTTCTTCAGGAACTTCGCGGCGTCGCCGCCGTCCTTGGCGAAGTCGGCGTTGAAGTACTTCTGCAGCGGGGTGTTGGCGTAACCGCACTCGGTCTTGGCCTCGGGCTCGTTGCAGCCCTCCTTGAACTCGGGCAGCTTCACCTCGACCATCTCCATGTCGGCGTTCGCCCACAGGGGCTCCCACCAGTAGGTGATGAAGGGCTTCTTGGCGGCGTACTTGCCCTGGATCTCCTTGATCTGGGCCGCCTCGTTGCCCGTGTCCTTGATCTTGAAGTTCAGCTTGTGGTTCTTGATCAGGAACTCGTCGTACGTGGTGTACGAGGGGGCCGCGCCGATGAACTCGCCCTTGCCGCCGCTGCGGTCGCTCTTGAAGTCCTTGGCGAACTTGTTGAGGTTCTTGTAGTCGAGGATCTCGGGGTGCTTGTCCGCGTAGTACTTCGGCACGTACCAGCCGATGTGGCCGGTGACGCCCAGGTCGCCGCCCTTGACGACCGTCTTCTTCTGGTCGATGTAGAGCTTCTGCTTCTTGGGCTGGCCGTCCCAGTCCTCCAGGATCGCGTCGGCCTTGTCGTTGTTCAGCGCGTCCCAGGCGATCGGCTCGTCGAGCTGCTTGAGGTCGACCTTCTTGACGCCGACCTCGTCCTCGAGGAGCACCTTGGCGACCTCGGCGTTGGCGCGTGCGCCGACCCACGAGGGGACCGCGATGGTGACCTCGTCGGAGCTGCCGGAGGACTTGGTGTCGGCGGCGCTGCAGGCGCTGAGCGCGACCATGGAGGCGGCGCCGAGACCGGCGATGACGGTAGTGCGTATCCGCTTGCTGTGGTTCACGAGACTGTTCCCTTACGTAGCAGGAGAGCGGGATCCGGGGGGGGTGGGTACGTCAGCGCAGTGCGCGTTCCTTGACGTCCTTGCCGGGCTGGGAGATGCGGTCGAGGACCAGCCCGAGGCAGACGATCGCGATACCGGCCGTCATGCCGAGGCCGAGATCGCCCTTGGTGAGGCCCCTGATCACGTCCACGCCGAGCGCGCCGCCGCCGATGATGCCGCCGATGACGACCATCGAGAGGACCAGGACGATGCCCTGGTTGAGCGCGACGAGCAGTGCGGGCCGGGCCAGCGGCAGCTGGACCTGCCAGAGCTGCTGGCCGGTGGAGGCACCCAGCGAGCGGGCCGCCTCCAGGGCCGAGGGGTCGATCTGGCGGATGCCCTGGGCCGTGATGCGGATGACGGCGGGCAGCGCATAGATGACGGCTGCCACCGCACCGGCCGAGGGGTCGTTGTTGAACAGCGCGATCATCGGGATCAGATAGATGAAGGCCGGCAGGGTCTGCATGGTGTCGAGCACCGGACGGATCGCCCGCTCCACCCAGGCGACCCGGGCCGCGAGCACACCGATGGCGAAGCCCAGGACCAGCGTGACCACCAGAGCGGCGATCACCTGCGAGAGCGTGTCCATCGAGCGGTTCCACAACCCCATCGCACCGATCGCGGCGAGCGCGAGCACCACGGTGACCGCCGCGCGCCAGCGGCCGGCCAGATAGGCCAGGACACCCGCGACCAGGAGCAGCGCCCACCAGGGAGTGGCAAGCAGCGCGTCGAACATCGGGTTGATGACGCCACGGGTGAAGCCGCTGGCCCAGGTGAGGGTGCCGCCGACGACCGGGACGCCGGAGCTGAACTCACGCTCGACCCAGCCGACGACGTCGTTGACCGGCTCGGAGATGGAGACGATCCAGTTCTCCGGCCACTCGGTCCGGCCAAGCGCCTGGCCGAGCACGGTGGCACCCGCGACAAGCGCCGCGATGGCAGCCCACAGGATGCGCGTCGCGAAAGCGCTGCGCGGGGGCGCCGAGTCGTCGACGCGTGCGCCGAACCCGGCGGTCGTGCGGTCCAGCCAGACGGCGATCAGCACGATCGCGATGCCCGCCGGGGCCGCGAGACCCACGTCGAGGGTGGAGATCGCCGTGAAGATCGGGTCGCCGAGACCGCCGGCGCCGACCACCGTGGCGAGCACGACCATCGAGAGCGACATCATGATCGTCTGGTTGAGGCCGAGCAGCATCTGCTTGCGGGCCAGCGGAAGGCGGGCCGTCCACAGCCGCTGCCAGGCGCTGGCGCCGAGCGACTGCGAGGCCTCCAGGGCGGCCGCGTCGGCGCCGCGCAGGCCGAGCGAGGTGAGCCGGGCCATCGGCGGGGATGCGTAGATGACGGTCGAGATGAAGACGGCCGGGGTGCCGACGTCGAACATCATCACGAAGGGCAGCAGATAGGAGAAGGCCGGAAGGACCTGCATGGTGTCGAAGACCGGCCGCAGGATCCGCTCGGCGCGGTCCGAGAGTCCGGCCGCGAGTCCGAGGAGTACGCCGACCAGCGCCGCGACGGCCACACAGACCACCATCAGGGCGAGGGTCTCCATCGCCTCTTCCCACACGTCGAGCACGCCGATCACGGCGAAGGTGGCGAAGGCGGTGCCCGCGAGGGTCAGCGAGCGGCGGCGCAGGCCGGCCCCGCCCGCGTACCAGGAGATGAGTACGGCGGCGACGGTCACCCCGATGAAGCCGAGGCTCTCCAGACCGCTGAGCACACCCTCCACCGCGGATTCCGAGGTGTTGCTGATGTGCAGCAGGAAGTACAGGAAGATCCAGTGGCGGTCGCGGTTCTGCGCCATCCACGTGTTGACGTCGTCGAGCGGCGAGCGCACGTCGAAGGTCAGGTCGGATGGCCAGACGCCGTTCGCGGTGACGGCAGCCGAGACGACCGCGACGAGCACGGCGACGAGCAGCGCGATGGCCTTGGGGTTGCGCACGAGAGCGGCCAGCGGCCCGGGGCCCTCAGTGGGGCCCGGCGGGGACACGCTGTCCTTCTTCTCCAGTACCGGAGACGGGGCGACACTCATACAGCCGCCACCTCCTTGTCCTGGGGGTCATTGTCGAGGCCCGCGACCACCGCGAGCAGCTGCTCGTGGTCGACGACACCGAGGGTGCGGCCGCCGTCCACGACGCGGCAGTGCTCGCCGCTGCGCGCGACGGCCTCGATCGCGTCGACGACCAGCGTGTCCGGGCCGATCGCGGCACCGGAATCGGCCTCGTCGCCCACGGCGGGGCGCATGGCGCGGCGTACGGAGATGACCTGCTCGCGCGCCACGTCCTGGACGAAGTCGCGGACGTAGTCGTCGGCCGGGTTGGCGACGATCTCCTCGGGGGTGCCGAGCTGCACGATGGCGCCGTCCCGCATCAGCATGATGCGGTCGCCCAGGCGCAGCGCCTCGCTCAGGTCGTGGGTGATGAAGACCATGGTGCGGCCCTCTTCGCGGTGCAGGCGGATGACCTCTTCCTGCATGTCGCGGCGGATCAGCGGGTCGAGCGCGCTGAACGGCTCGTCGAAGAGCAGCACTTCGGGGTCGACGGCCAGGGCGCGGGCCAGGCCGACGCGCTGCTGCTGGCCGCCGGAGAGCTGGGTGGGGCGGCGGTTCTCCAGGCCTTCGAGGCCGACCTTGGCGACGACCTCCATGGCCTTGGCGCGGCGCTCGGCCTTGCCGACGCCCTGGATCTCCAGGCCGTACGCGACGTTGTCGAGGACCGTGCGGTGCGGAAGCAGGCCGAAGTTCTGGAAGACCATCGCGGCCTTGTGGCGGCGCAGTTCACGCAGCTGGTTCTTGTCCATGCCGAGCACGTCCGTGCCGTCCATGGATATGGATCCGCTGGTCGGCTCGATGAGCCGGGTCAGGGTCCGCACCAGCGTGGACTTGCCGGAGCCGGACAGGCCCATGACGACGAAGACCTCGCCGCGCTGGACGTCGAAGCTGACGTCCCGGACGGCCGCCGTGCAGCCGGTGCGCTCGCGCAGCTCGGCCGTGGAGAGACCCGCGTACTCGGCATTGCCCGGGATCCGCTGGGCCTTGGGGCCGAAGACCTTCCACAGGTCCCGGACGGTGAACACGGGTGCCGCGGACTCGGTCGCGGGCGTCTTGTCAGTGGTGGTGGTCATCGGACATCACTCCCGGTCAGCAGTTCCGCGCACTTTTCCCCGACCATGAGCACTCCGATCATCGGGTTCACGGCCGGCATCGTCGGGAAGACGGATGCGTCCGCGATTCGGATTCCTTCGAGTCCCCGGATCCGCAGACCCGGGTCGACCACGGCGAGTTCATCAGTGGAGGCACCCATTCGGCAGGTTCCTGCGGGGTGGTACACCGTGTGCGCGGCTTTGCGCACGAGCTCGCTGATCTCGGCGTCGTCGGTGACGTCGGGGCCGGGGAACACTTCCCGCTTGAGCCACTTGGCGAACGGCTCGGCCTGCGCGACCTTGCGCGCCAGCTTGATGCCGTCGACGAGCGTCTGCCCGTCGTAGTCACCCTCGTCCTCGAAGTACTTGAAGTCGAGGGCGGGCTTGACCTCGGGGTCCGCCGAGGTGAGGTAAAGACGGCCGCGCGCACGGGACTTGGGGATGTTCGGCGTCATCGACACGCCGTGCTCGGGGCGTTCGTAGCCGAGCCGCTCCGGGTTGTCCGTGAACGGGATTTGGTAGAAGTGGAACATCAGGTCCGGGCCCTTGTGGTCCGGGTCCCGCTTCACGAAGAGACCGGCGTCCGAATCCATCGCGGAGTTGCCGGGGATCGGCCCGTTGGTCTCCCAGACGATGACCGACTCGGGGTGGTCGATGAGGTTCTCGCCGACGCCCGGCAGGTCGTGCACGACCGGGATGCCGAGGGCTTCGAGGTCCTTGGCCGGGCCGATGCCGGAGTGCATGAGCAGGCGCGGGGTGTCGACGGCGCCCGCGCAGACGAGCACCTCGCGGCGGGCGGTGAGCAGCTGCTCCGCGCCGTCCTTGGTGCGGATGTGGACGCCGCGCGCGGTCTTGCCCTCAAGCTCCAGCTTGGTGGCCCAGGTCTCCAGGAAGAGATGGAGGTTCGGGCGGTCACCGGCCTCCATGTGGGGGTGCAGGTAGGCGACCGAGGCGGAGGAGCGCTTGTTGTTCTCCGGGTGGTACGAGAGGTCGAAGAAGCCGACGCCCTCGTCGAAGGGCTTGTCGTTGAAGCCGACGACCTCGGGGACGCCGAGCGCGGTCTTCGTCGCCTCGACCCAGTCGGTGGCGATCTGGTTCTGGTCCTTCTTGGCGACGCGTACGACGTTGTTGCGCAGCTTGCCGTAGAAGGGGTCCATCGCCTTGGCGCCCCAGCCGGTGGCCCCGGCCTCTTCCCACTCGTCCCAGTCGGACGGCAGCGGCTTGAAGGAGATCAGGGTGTTGTGCGACGAGCAGCCGCCGAGCACCTTGGCGCGGCTGTGCAGGATGTGCGAGTTGCCCCGCGGCTGCTCGGTGGTGGTGTAGCCGTAGTCGAGGTCGCCGCCGAGCAGGCCGAGCCACTTGCGCAGCGTGAGGACGTCCTGGCGGTCGATGTCGCTGGGGCCGCCCTCGATGACGGCGACGGTGACGTCCGGGTTCTCGGTCAGCCGGGACGCGATCACCGATCCTGCGGTGCCGCCACCGACGATGACGTAGTCGTACTCGGTCTGGGACATGCGGTTACTCCAACGTTCTGCGCGTAATGAGCGGTCGTACGTATCGAGGGCTCAGCCCGCGAACCAGCGCACCGGCGCGGGCGCCAGGTTCTGGTAGATGTGCTTGGACTCCCGGTACTCGGCGAGCCCGGCGGGTCCGAGCTCGCGCCCCACGCCGCTCTTGCCGAAGCCGCCCCACTCCGCCTGCGGCAGGTAGGGGTGGAAGTCGTTGATCCAGATGGTGCCGTGGCGCATGCGGCGGGCCATCCTGCGCGCGAGACCGGCGTCGGTGGTCCACACGGCGCCCGCGAGACCGTACTCGGTGTCGTTGGCGAGCGCTACGGCCTCGTCCTCGGTGCGGAAGGTCTCGACCGTCAGGACCGGGCCGAAGACCTCTTCGCGTACGACCTTCATCTCGCGGTGGCACTGGTCGAGCACGGTGGGCTCGTAGAAGTAGCCGGTCGCGGGGCGGGCGTCGCTCGGCTCGGGGCGCTTGCCGCCGGAGCGGAGCACCGCGCCCTCCTCCAGGGCGGACGCGACGTACATCTCGGTCTTCTCGCGCTGCTGCTGCGAGACGAGCGGACCGCACTCGACGCCGTCCTCGGTGCCCCGGCCGAGCTTGATCCTGCTTGCCCGGCGGGCGAGTTCGGCGACGAAGCGCTCGCGGACGGACTCCTCGATGATGAGGCGGCCACCGGCGGAGCAGACCTGACCGCTGTGGATGAAGGCGGCGTTGAGGGCCTGGTCGACGGCGGTGTCGAAGCCCTCTTCGGTGGCGCAGGCGTCGGCGAAGACCACGTTGGGGTTCTTGCCGCCGAGTTCGAGGGCGACCTTCTTCACGCCGAGCGCGGCGGCCTGGGCGACCTTGGTGCCGGAGACGAGGCCGCCGGTGAAGGAGACCAGGTCGACGTCGGGGTGGTCGGAGAGCCGGGCGCCGACGGTGTGGCCGGGACCGGTCACGATGTTGGCGACACCAGCAGGGAGGCCGGCCTCGACGAGCAGCTCGATGAGCGCGACCGTGGTCAGCGGCGTGATCTCACTCGGCTTGATGACGAAGGTGTTGCCCGCGGCGAGCGCCGGGGCGATCTTCCAGCTGGCCTGCAGGAGCGGGTAGTTCCAGGGCGTGATCATCGTGCAGACGCCGATGGGCTCGTGCACGACGACGCTGTGGATGTCGTCGGATCCCGCGTCGACGACACGGCCCGCGCCCTCGCCGATCACCAGGTCGGCGAAGTAGCGGAAGGCGTCGGCGACGCAGTCCACGTCGACGCGGCCCTCTTCGAGGGTCTTGCCGGCGTCGCGGCTCTCCAGGAGCCCGATCTCTTCCCGGTCGCGTACGAGGAGGTCGGCGACGCGGCGAAGGAGCGCGGCACGCTCGGCGACCGGAGTCTGCGGCCACGCTCCGTGGTCGAAGGCCTCGCGGGCGGCGGCGATGGCCGCGTCGGCGTCCTCGGTGCCGCCTTCGGCGATCACTGCGAACGGCTTGGCATCCGCCGGGTCGAGGATCTCGCGCGTGGCGCCGGAGAGGGCGCTTAGCCACTCTCCGCCCACATGGATGGTCTGTTGTGCGGACACGTCCCGTTTGCCTTCCGTTCCTGTCATATGCCCCGCCTGTCACTCGCGGTAGCCGGGTCCACCTGCCCTCGGGTGAAGAAACCATGCGTATTACATGGCCGAAAGTGCGCTGTGTCACTGCCCGTGCAGGCACTCGGGGCGAAACGTACGCTCGAAGAGGGGTTTGTCACTGGAGGTGGCGTAATGCGCAGAATTTCCAGGAAGCAGGCGTGGGGAACAGCGGCCTGTACGGCGGCCGCACTCCTGGCCGCCCCGGCGGTCGCGCTCGCCGACACGGAGGATTTGAGCGCGCGGGAGATCTCCGACAAGGCGGAGAAGGAACTGCTCGACGCCAAGTCCGTCCATCTCGAACTGGAGCAGAAGGGCAAGGACCTCGACGACGAGGAGCCCGCCACGATGGAGCTGACCCTCGACCAGGACGACAACTGCGTCGGGTCACTGACCATGGCGGACGACGGCGGCAGCCTGGAGCTGATCAAACGGGGCGAGAGGGTCTGGATGAAGCCCGACGCCGCCTTCTGGAAGGCACAGCTCCCCGGCGGCCAGGGCGAGGCCGCGGCCGACATCATCGGGGACCGCTATCTCTACGGCACCACCAGTGACGCCCTGCTCAAGGACATGGCCGGGGTCTGCGACCTGAAGGAGATCCAGAAGGAGGTCCGGGACGAGTCGGGCGACGAGTCGACGCTCAAGAAGGGCGAGCGGACCAAGGTCGACGGCACCGACGTCATCCCCGTCACCGGCAGGGACGACGGCAAGACCACCACGATGTACGTCGCGGCCGAGGGCACTCCGTACCTGGTCAGGGCCACGGAGAAGGGGGAAGGGAGCGACTCGACGCTGACGCTGTCCGAGTACGACAAGCCGGTGCCGAAGGACACGCCCTCGGACGAGGACTCGGTGAACGTGTCGCAGCTGCAGGGCGTCCGGGACGGCGGACCGGCAGCCGACTCCTGAGCGACCGCTCCCCTCACACCTCGGGGCCCTCGGGGTCCTCGGGCTCGTCCTGCACGGCGAGCCCCGCCACCCACAGCGGCATCAGCCAGTGCAGGACAAACAGGGTGAACAGGACGGGAAAGAGCAGCCCTTCGGTGTCCCGGCCCTGGAGCGCGACCACGCCCGCACCGACGGCGGCCGCGAGCAGCAGCCAATGCGTGAGCCCCCGCGCGCGAGCGGCGACACGGGCCTTCTCCGCGCGCTGCCGCTCGTCGAGTGCACGCTCGCGCAGTTCGAGGAGGCCGCGCGTCGCGCCGTTGATGACGCCGGTGGCGAAGCACCACGGCAGGATCAGGGCGAGCATCGTCCACATCGCCCACCGCTGATCGCCCACGACGGTCAGCAGCCAGGCCGCGACGCTCGCCACGGTCAGCGCGATGTGCACGCCGACCGCGAGCCGCCTGCGCCCGGCGGTGGCGTGGAGGGACGCCGCCTCCCGCCGGTTCATGAGCGCGAACATCCGCCGGTCGTACCCGGTCATCTCCCGCGCCTGCTGGTCCGTCATCATCCCTGACTCCTCCCGTAGACCTCATCCGTGAGCGGGCGGAACGGCCGGAGCGAGAACAACGCCTCCACCGGCAGCCCGAAGAACTCCGCGATCTTCAGCGCCAGGTCGAGGCTCGGGTTGTACTGCCCGCGCTCGATGTAGCCGATGGTCTGGTAGTGGACCCCCACTGCCTCGGCCAGGCTCTGACGCGACACCTTTCGCTCCGCGCGCACCATCGCCAACCTGTTGTGCACTTGCTCGCTCATATATAAGAAGTACTACATCGGCGAGTACGTTGACAACAGCAATCAGCCGGGGGCGCAGATCTCGTCCGGAGGGCAGAACCACGCCAGGGCCGTGGCCATGAGCTCCTCCTCGTCTTCCCTGCCGTCCGCGTCGGCGCCGTACACGGCAAGGGCGTAGATCCGGCCGTCCACCGATTCGAAGCGGTGGTCGATGGCGTACCACGTGCCGTTGCCGGGCTCGCCCTTGAAATGGTCGGCCTGGTAGGTGAGTCGGGCGCCAGGGCGCCCCGCGTCGACCGTGCGGGTCACCTCGGAGAGCTGGCGGAAGCCGGCCGGCTTGGCCACGTCCGACAGCCACAGGTCCAGCGAGGCGTACGGGCTCTCCTCCTCCACCTCGTAGATCTGGAGCCGCCGACTACCGTCCGCGCTGCGGTAGTTGACCACCTCCGGGCCGTACTGGGAGCCGCCCGTCGCGCGGCTCCAGCCGTCGGACGGCAGGGCGAGCCGGTAGCCGAACTCGTCCTGCACGGTCTCGTATCCGACCGGCAGACCGCCCGACGCGGAGGGCGACGGGGCATCCTCCGGGCTCACCACGGGCGGTTCGAGAACCGCCAAGTACCCCCTCGGCTCCGGCTCGTCCTTCCAGCCGAGCGCCCAGCCGCCGAAGGCCAGGGCGCAGACCGCGAGGACCGACACCGCGCCGCGCAGCGCCTTGTCCTGGCGCACCGCGTCCCGGTCGTGGAGCTCGGCGATCCGCTGCTCCTGATCGTGGCCGACCCACTCCTGGCGGTCGGCGTCGAAGATCCGCACGGCCGTTTCCTCAGCCGGTGATCTGGGCGATCGCCTGGATGACCGCCGTGACGGACGCGGCCGTCGCGGCGGCCGCGGTGTACTGCTCAAGCCGACCGCGCAGGCGTGTGAGCAGCCCGCCGTCGCTGCGCCCGCTGCGGCCGATCTCCCGTTCCACCTCGTCCAGTTCGGCGTCGAGCGCGGCCTCGTCGGGCGTACGGTCCGCCGCCTCGGGCAGCGCACTGCGCAGGGCCCGCACCTGGGTGAGCAGGTGCTGGTGGTGCGGATCGGCCGTCACCACCGAGTAGTTGGTGGAATCGGCCCTGCCGTGCGAGCCGAAGGCCTGCGAGCCGCCGGTGATCGAACCGATCTGGACGTGCGCGCCGCCGCCGCTCTCCCCGTCGCCGCTCATGCCGTGCTCCTCTCGGTGTGCGTGGCCCGGCCGTGGGTGCCGGTGGCGAGGGCGCCGCCGGACATCTCCTTGATGTAGACCCCGCTGTTGTTGATCTGCGTGATGTTCTGTTCCAGGCGGTCCGTGCGGAAGCCGCCGGCCTGCAGCGCGTCGCGTACGCCCTCGCCGATGCGGTCCTGGAGGGTTCGGATGTAGCGGGCGACGTCCATCTCCTGGAAGAGGGAGAGTTCGTCGGTGCTCGCCAGTTGGCGCAGCGAGACCAGCGGGGCGTCCGGCGGCGCCTGGGCCGGGCCGCCCAGGCCGAGCCGGGAGCACAGGGCGCGCAGCATGCGGGCGGCGCGCGGCGCGGGTACGGGCCCTTCGGGCTGTGCGAGCCAGAGCCGGAACGAGGTGCCGGCGGAGGGCAGCGCGCGCAGGGCGGCGATGCCGACCGCCACGCCTGCCGCGGGCCCGTCGACGCAGGCGCGCAGGGCGTCGCGGACGGGGCCCTCCGGTTCACGCGCCACGATCGTGTCGACCTCGCGGAACTCGGGGACGATCGGACCCAGTACGTGCGGCACCACTTCGAGGACCAGCATCCCGCCCTGGGTGTGCACCCTGACCAGGAGCGAGACGACGACCTGTTCGTTCCAGGCGCCGACCCTGATGCGCAGGAAGTGCCGTCGCGCCTCGCCGCCCTCGCCCGCGGCCCTGGCGATGTGCCGCTCGGTCTGCTCGGTGTCGTAGACGCCCGCGGTGTCGTACCCCTGGCCTGTGTAGACCTGCTCCGCACGGCCCGCGCCCGCGGGCAGATAGACGAACTCCTCGATCTCCAGGTCCCGCAGCCGGTCCACGCTCGTGGCCTTGGCGGAGGTGCGCAGGTCCTTCAGACGGGGCCGGATCATCTCGATGACCTCGCGCGCGGAGAGCGGTTCGTACGCGCGCTGCTTGGGCAGGCCGCCGTCCGGCTCCGTGTCGGCGCGCTGCAGTTCGAGCACGACGGACCACGGTTCACGGGGCTTCCCTGCGCCCAGGAAGGGCCGGTTCGCGTCGTAGAGGGTGACCTTGGCGTCCTGTTCGCGGCGGATGCAGTCGGCGATGCGGCTGAAGCGTGCGGGCAGCGCGGGCTGCTCGGTCTCGGCGAAGGTCTGCCGTGCCAGGCGCGTACGCAGCATGCGCTTGCGCAGGTACTGGTGCCGCCACACCACGGCCGCGATGAGCAGCGGGAAGATCAGTGGGTACGGCGTCCGGGTCTCCTTGATCTCGATGACCGCGAAGACCGTGTACGAGGCGGCGCACCACCACGCGAACCCCGTCACCAGCCAGCCGATCCGGCGCCGCAGCCAGGACAGGATCGGCGGCAGGTTCACCTTCCGCAGCACGCTGCCGTCGGCGCCCCTGCCGGAGAACACCCGGGCCAGCCACAGCAGCAGGACGACCACCGCGTACGACAGTGCCCAGCCGCCCGGCACCACGCCGCCGAACGTGCCGGGGATCGGCGCGCCGAACGCCTCGGGGTCGAGGGCGAGCAGTACGAAGTCCGCGCCGGACACTCCGGAATCGCCGCCCTGGGAGTCCTCAAGGGCGTCCCAGGCAAGGACCGCGTCGGTGACGAGGAACCCGATCCACACCGCTGCCAGGAGCAGCGCGGTGGTCACCTCTTCGCGCCGGGCCCGCAGCGCGTGCGCGAGCACCGGAAGCACATCGGCCCCGAACGGCGGCGCGACGGGGCGCTCCGCGTGGTCGACGAGCTCGGACACGACCCGGCCGCGGAACACCGCGTCCAGGTGGACGCCGGCACACAGCAGTCTGGTGGCCTCGGTGTTACCTGCCATGGCGCCAACTCCGTTGGTATCAATCGGAATTGGAGGCTAGACGGAGTGTGCGCCCGGTGGCCGCGGGAAGGGGGGCACGCCGCTCGGACAGGTGAATTCCCGGCACTCGTTCAGGTGACCTCAAGGAGATTTCAGGTGCCCTCAAGGAGATCCCGCACACACCCCCGCAGCCACGCGTGCGCCGGATCCGCGTCGTGCCGGGGATGCCAGGCAATGGCAAGGCGCAGTGGCGGCAGGTCGAGCGGGACGTCGAAGGTGACCAGGCCCAGGGTGTCGGTCAGCGGCCGGGCCCAGGACGTGACCAGACCCACCAGGTCGGTGCGGAGCAGCACGAAGAGGGAGGACGGATAGGTGCCGACACTGCCCACCACCCGTCGCTCCAGGCCCAGTTCGGCGAGCGCGGCATCCAGCGGGCCGTGCAGTCTGCCCTTGCGGGAGACCGTGATGTGATCGGCGGCGGCGAACCGCTCGGGCGTCAACTCGCCGTGCAGCAAGGGGTGTCCGGGACGTACGACACCCAGCATCCGGTCGTCGTGCAGCCGCTCGATCCGCACCTCGGGCGCGACCGTGTCGATCACCCCGACCTCCAGATCGGCCGTGCCCTCGCGCAGCACGGGAGCGTCCACATGGCTCTCGCCGAGGAACCGGATGCGTACGCCGGGGGCCTCGGCCGCGGCGCGGGCGAAGAGCGCGGGGCCGTACGCGGCGGCGATCACGTCGCTGCCGAGGACGGTGAGGGTGCGGGACACGGTGCGCAGATCGGCCGCGCCGGGGCCGGCGAACAGGGCGCGGGCGCGTTCCACCACGGCGCTCACCTCGGCCCGGACGGCGAGCGCGTGCGGGGTGGGGACCATCCGCCGCCCCGCCCGCACCAGGACGGGGTCGCCGAGCGCCTTGCGGATGCGGCCCAGGGTGCGGCTCATCGCGGGCTCGGACAGATGCAGACGGCGGGCGGCGCCGGAGACGCTCTCCTCGTCGAGCAGTACGTCGAGGGCGAGCAGGAGGTTCAGGTCGAGGCCCCGGCCCGGGTCGGACGGTGCCACTTCGGAATGCGCCACTTCGGAATGCGCCACTTTGGAACGGGCCTCTTCTGAATGCGTCACGTGCATTTACCCCTTGCAAAGGTTGCACTGGAGATCAGGTAGGCGGCGAGCCTACGGTGACAGGGCATCCCACACCACGCCACGACGCTCCCTGGAGGAGCCTTGCCCTCGCCTGCCCGAAACCAGGCCGTGCCGCTCAAGCAGCTCAAGCGCTCGGCCGAACTCACCCTCTGTGCCTGCGTGCTCGTCGCGCAGAGCATGGTCGCCGCCATCAACCTCCTCATCCCGCAGCTGACTTCGTCGTCCGTCCACCCGTCGTCGAGCGAACTGCTGTGGACGGTCGACGCGTACGTCATCGTCTTCGCGGGGCTGCTCATCCCCGCAGGCGCCGTCGGCGACCGCTACGGACGCAAGGGCGCGCTGCTCTGCGGGCTCGGCCTCTTCGCCGCGGGCGCCACGGTCAGCGCGCTCGCCACAGGGCCCGTCCCGCTGATCGCCGGACGCGGTGTCTCCGGCGCGGGCGCCGCGCTGATCATGCCCGCGACCATGTCGATCCTGGTGCGCACCGCATCGCCCGAGCACCGGCCGCGCGCGGTCGCCTCCTGGGCGCTCGCCGCCGGGCTCGGCGGCTTCGCGGGCAATGCCGTCGGCGGCCTGATCGGCCAGTATCTGCCGTGGCGCGCCCTGTTCTGGGTCATGGTGCCGCTCGCCGCGCTGCTCGCCCTGGCCGTGGCGCGCACAACTCCCCGTACGGAGAAGTCGGTCGGGGCCGCCATCGATCCCCTCGGCGCCACGCTCCTGACCGGCGGTCTTGTCGCGGTGCTCTTCGGCATCATCGAGAGCCCGGCGCACGGCTGGACGTCGGCGCGCATCGCCATCGCCTTCGGGGTGGGCGCGGCGCTCGTCGCCGCGTTCGCGGGGCACGCCCTGCGCTCCCGCTCGCCGCTCTTCGACCCGCGGGTCTTCGGGTCCCGCCGGCTGCGGGCCGCGACGCTCGGAACGGCCGCGTCCTTCTTCGGTCTCTTCTCGCTCTTCTACGTCAACTCGCAGTATCTGCAGTACGTGAAGGGGTACGGCGCCGCCCGTGCGGGCCTGGCCATCGTGCCGCTCACGGTCGGCATGATCCTGGTCCCCAGGTTCGCGGCGCGCTGGTCGAATCGGCCACGACCGCTGGTCGGCGGCGGACTGCTCCTCATCGGGCTCGGCCTGCTCGGCGCGTCAACGGCGCACGAAGGCACGCCCTACGCGGTGTACGCCTGCTGGCTGCTCGTCATCTCGGCGGGCACGGGTCTCTCCATGCCCGCGCTCGCCCTCGGCGTCGTCTCGTCGCTGCCACCGCACCAGGCGGGCCTCGGCTCGGGGCTCGGGACGTCGGCGCGGGAGATCGGGGCCGCGCTCGGGGTCGCCGTCACGGGGACGGTCCTCGCCTCGCACCCGGGGTTCAGCTCCGGGATGGAGGCGGCGCTGCGGGTCGTGGGGCTCACGGTGGTGGCCGCGGCGGCACTGGTCACCCTCGGGTACCGGACCGGACGCACTGCGCCCCCGGCTGCCGATCGAGCGGCTTCCGGGGGCGCAGTGGACGAACGCGCGTACGGGCAGAGCCGGACGCGATGACGTACTAGACGTACGCGATGACGTACTAGATGAGGCCGAGGCCGCGGACCGCCTCGCGCTCCTCGGCGAGCTCCTGCACGGACGCGTCGATGCGCGCACGCGAGAACTCGTTGATCTCCAGGCCCTGGACGATCTCGTACTTGCCGTCCTTGGTGGTGACGGGGAAGGAGGAGATCAGGCCCTCCGGAACGCCGTACGAACCGTCCGACGGGATACCCATGGAGGTCCAGTCGCCGTCCGCCGTGCCGTTGACCCACGTGTGGACGTGGTCGATGGCGGCGTTGGCGGCGGAGGCGGCCGAGGACGCGCCACGGGCCTCGATGATCGCGGCGCCGCGCTTGGCGACGGTCGGGATGAAGTCGTCGGCGAGCCAGGCCTGGTCGTTCACGACCTCGGCGGCGTTCTTGCCGGCGATCTCCGCGTGGAAGATGTCCGGGTACTGGGTCGCCGAGTGGTTGCCCCAGATGGTCAGACGCTTGATGTCGGAGACCGACGTGCCGGTCTTCTTCGCGAGCTGCGACAGCGCGCGGTTGTGGTCGAGGCGGGTCATCGCGGTGAAGCGCTCGGCCGGTACGTCCGGGGCCGCGGCCTGCGCGATGAGCGCGTTGGTGTTGGCCGGGTTGCCGACGACGAGGACCTTGATGTCGTCCGCGGCGTTGTCGTTGATGGCCTTGCCCTGCGGCTTGAAGATGCCGCCGTTGGCCTCGAGCAGGTCGCCGCGCTCCATGCCCTTGGTGCGGGGGCGGGCGCCGACGAGGAGGGCGACGTTCGCGCCGTCGAAGGCGACGTTCGGGTCGTCGCTGATCTCAATGGAGTTCAGCAGCGGGAAGGCGCAGTCGTCGAGCTCCATGGCGGTGCCCTCGGCGGCCTTCAGCGCCGGCGTGATCTCCAGAAGGCGCAGGTTGACCGGCACGTCCGCGCCGAGCAGGTGGCCCGAGGCGATGCGGAAGAGCAGTGCGTAGCCGATCTGGCCGGCCGCGCCGGTGACGGTGACATTCACGGGAGTGCGGGTCATGGCGATCTCCGTAAGACAGCTGGCGGTGGGGGTCCCTGCCCCTTGTGCTGGATCCCCTGCCGACGCCTCTTCGATCGCCTCTCGATGATCGATCTCTTGGCATCAAGAGAGATCCGGAGTCAGGCTATACCGCCTCGGGCGGGGCGGTGCGCCGGGTCCGTGTGGCCCGGCGCACATGGTGGCGGCCGCCACCTCAGGAGGGGGAGCGTGACGGCCGCCCGGGGGTGTGACCCATCCCGTGGGGGTACTTGCGCGCCTTCCCGGGCGCCTGGGATCCATGCGTACGGATTGAGCCGCCGCTTCGCGGCGGATTTCTCCCGCCCGCCCACCCGATTACCCGGCAGCCGTGCGTCGTTGTGGGCAGGCGATCCGCCCGGCGGAATGGGTGGGCCAAGCGTCCGCCTACTTCGTGCAGCCGGTGACGCCCGACTTCAGCGTCGCGCACGCCTCCGCCGACGCCCCGTCCTTCACGGCCGTCATCGGCGTGTACGCGTCGAAGTCCGCGTTCACGGTCCCCGCCTGCTTGGCGCCCGCGCCGGCCGAAATCGTCACCTTGTCCCCCACCGCCGCCTGCGTGATCCGCGCCCACGCGGCCCCGCAGGTCTGGCTGTAGCGGACCTCGATCAGCGCCTTGCCGACCGTCGCGCGCGTCGTCGTCTTGGCCAGTTCGCCGCCGCAGCCCATCGTCTCCGGGTCCTTGCCGGTGCAGCTCTTGCCGCTGCACTCGACGCCCGCGGGCAGATCCGTGTCACTCGTGGTCGGCGAGGCCGGCGGCTTCGCGCCCTCGTCGCCCTTGTCGCCCTTGCCGAAGTCCGTCAGGAAGACGACCGCGGCTATGACCACGAGCGCGCCGACCGTCCCCGCGAGGAACATCGTCAGCTTCCTGCGCCGCCGCTGCCCGTCGGGCGAATCCCCGCCGCGGCGCGGCTCCTGCGTGCCGGGCGGCGCGGCGACGGGCCCCCGGCCGCCGTCCCCGACGCCGTACGAGGAAGCAGCCCCGTACGCACCGGCTCCCGCGCCCGCTGCCACGCCCGCGCCGGACGGCGAGGCCTGCGGAGGCGCCGTGGGCGCGACGCCCGCCGGGCCCGCGACCCCCGTCATGCTCCGGCCGCCACGGCCACCGGCGTCGACATCGGTGCCTGTGCCGCCCGCCGAGCCGCCCCGCGCCGTGCCCGGACCGCCCTTGCCCTTGCCCTTGGGCGGGTTCGGCCCCAGCTCCCCGAGCGCGGCCCGCGCCTGGGAGATCCGGATGGCCTGCATGGTCATGTCGTGGCGCATCTCGGAGCGGCTCCAGGCGCGCTCCGCGAGCTCCCACATGGTGATGAGGTGAACGGGGTTGGTGCCCGTCACCTCGGCCAACGCGACGATCGCACCCTTCGGGGCGAGCAGCCGCCCGTTCAGATAGCGCTCCCACGACGTCTTGCTGTACCCGGTGCGGTCCGACACCGCGGCAATGCTCAGACCACTGCGGTCGACGAGCCTGCGCAGCTGATTGGCGAACTCCCTGACCTCCGGATCAAGCTCATCCGGTAGCGCCTTCCAACGAGGCATTACTCCCCCTATTCCCCCCGTACGTGCCTACTTGCCCCCGCGCGTGAAGCCCCCTGCCCTGCCAAGGGGGCAGCCCCCCGCCACCCCTGTCATGGACTACCCAGAGGGATGCCAGAAGTCAGGATGTCAGTTCCCAGACTGGGGGCGCACGGGAGCATTCGGGCCACTGGCGTGCACCGTCGCACTCCCCGCGGGCCGGCGTCCAGTGTCCCACCGCTGTCCCGCATCACAATCCGGAACCCCAGGTAGCGGCCCGGGACGTCCCAAAGCATCCCGAATGCGCCTGTTGACCCTTTTGTGAGCGGCGGCCGGAAGGCAGCATCGGAGGGGTCAACGCACCACCTAGGGGGGATCAGATGCGCATCAGCAAGGGCAGGTCGAAGCGGCTGCTCGGCTCGGCGATCGCCGTGACGGCGGGGGCCGCGCTCGCGCTCGGGGGCACGGCATCGCTCGCACAGGCGAGCGGTCCGCACGTCATCGACGGCAAGGGCGCCGCGTACAACGACTGGGGCGACGAGGGCGACCTGTCCCGCCACAGCCACGCGAACAGCAACGCCACGCGGCTCTGGCAGACCGTCCTGTACGCGGACGGGGCGAAGTGGAAGGACAGCAACGGCAACCGGCACACGTTCAAGAAGTGGGACATCGACGGCAGCTTCGGCCGCAAGACCGAGTCGGCCACCAAGTGGTGGCAGCAGCGCGAGGACGTGGAGGACGTCGACGGAATCGCTGGCAAGGAGACGTTCGGCGTCGCGGACGACTACCTGGACGGCCCGGGGTACAACGGCCGCGTCACCTACAGCGGCTACAAGCACGACGTCACCTTCAAGCGCCTCGGCAGCACGTACTACGTGAAGATCGGCGGCGAGTGGAAGAAGGCCGCGTACAACTGGCGTGGCTGATCCCCGACTTCACGCACCCCCGATTCCACCCGCACCCCCGACTGGGGCCGTCACTCCGTGGCGGCCCTAGCTCATGAGATTCCTCAGCAGGCCTTCCAGCAGCACCATGAGGACGAGGAACGCGGTGAGACCGGCGATCGAACGCCACGTCCACGCGGCGCGCTTGCGCGGCTTCGCGCGCTTGCCCTCCTTGCTCAGCACGACGCGCGGGGCTGAATCCGCGCCCCCCGCTGTGCCCCGCGGCCACACGCGCACCGCCAACTCCCAGCGCGCACAGACCCGTTCGCTGTCCTCCTTCGCCACCTCGCACAGCGCCGTGACCGCCCGGCGGGGCGGTGGCTGCTGTGCGTTGAGGTAGCGCTGCCAGGAGGATTTGCTGTACGCGGTCTCCTTGCCGAGCGCGACCAGGCTCAGGCCGGTGCGGTCCTTGAGCAGCCTCAGCTGTTCCACGAAGTGCCGCACTTCCGGGGGAAGTCCCTCCGGCAGCGGCCGCCAGGCAGCACTCATGCTTCACCCCCAGCATGTGCCCAGTTTGCCCACATGACGGTCGGACGGCCCGAAGTGGTTCCCTCCGCACCCGGTCGGCACCTGTTGCGGGCTTCGCACACCGTTGCGGAATGGTCACCTCCGTGCCACAGGGGCAAGGCATCCCTTGAACGGAATTGGCGCGGGCATGACGCTGGAACTCGTTGAAAGCGGCCCCACAGACCGGCGGCGCCCGTCCTCCCACGGGGGAGAGGACGGGCGCCGTCTTGTTTTCCGGGGCCTGTTTGTCAGCGTGACCGGGTCCTATTCGTCAGCCGTCCCGAAGCACTGCCGCTCACCGTCCCGCACCAGGCAGCCCCGCACGTCCGGCAGCGCGGCACGGCGCGCGGTGGCCATCGGCGTCGAGAGCGAACCCTCCTCGTCGAACCGGTCCCGCACCTCGGTCTGCTGGGTGCCGATGCCCGGCGCGACGATCTCGACCCGGTCACCCACCCGCCCCCGGTCGATCCGGGCCCACACCGCCCCGCACTCCACGGAGCGCCGCACCTTGACGACCGTGCCGCCGCCGAAGCGGTGCTCGGCCAGCGTGCCGGGCGGGTTCGCCGCGCCGGAGCAGCGGGTGGCCTCCGCGTCCTTGCCGGTGCAGGAGTCGCCCGAACAGCCCGGCGCGGGGCCCGAGTTGGCGGTGGTCGGGGCGCCCTCCGCGTCCGTGCCACTGCCGCCGAAGCCCCAGACGACCAGGAGCACCCCTGCCGCGACGGCGGCGAGACCGCCGAGCGCCCCGGCGAGGAACCCGGTGGACCGCCAGCCCCCGCGCAGGGGGGGGTCCGGCTCACCGTCGGCATCCGGCGTGTGCGCGTCGGCCACGTCACGCGGCTCCTCGCGCCGCGCTCCGGCGGGCCCCGCCCCGCCCACGCCCGCGCGGCCCCTCCACGCGGACTCCGCGAGACCCCACAGGGCGAGCGGCCGGTCCTGCCGCTCCCCCGCGAGGACGCACAGTTCCTCGACGGCCTGCCGGGGCGGCAGCGTCTTTCCGTTGAGGTAGCGCTCCCACGACGACTTGCTGTACGGCGTCTTCGCCGCGAGCGCGGCCAGGCTCAGCCCCGCGGCCGCCCGCAGTTCGCGGAGCGCCTCGGCGAGACGTACACACTCCGACGGCGGTTCCTGCCTGGTCACTTGCGCAGCACCTTCCACGTATCGGGGCCGATCTTGCCGTCGACCGCGATGTTCGCCTTGTCCTGGATCCGCTTCACCGCGCGCTCGGTGTTGTTGCCGAACGCGCCGTCGGCGACTCCGGGCGATGCCTCGCGGTGCTCCAGGAGGCACTGCGCCTCCACCACGGACCACCGGGTGGACAACCGCTCGATCAGTTCCGTGCGCGTGCGGCTGTAGCCCGCGTACAGCAGGCCGTTGTCGTCGCGCCGCACCTCGCACTCATAGGTCTTGCCCGGCTTGTACTCGAACTCGCCGAATTCCGGGTGGGCTTCACCCGTGAACGGCTTGTCGTCCCCCTTGCCGTCGCTCTCCTCCTCCCAGGGCGCGAGCAGCGCGAACACCGCGAGCATCACCAGCGCCGTGCACACGCTCGAAAGGACGATCGCGAGCCAGGGGACCGGGCGGCGCACGGCCGGGGCGGTCTCCCCCGCCGGGGCGCCCGCGCCCGTGTCCACATCCACCTCTACGTCTACGTCTACGCCCCAGCCCTCCGCGGCCACTTCACGCAGCGCGAGGAGCGGCGCCGGTTCGGTGTCGCAGGCCCGCGCGAGCGCCTCGACGGCCTCCGCGGGAGGCAGTGACCTGCCGTTGAGATACCTGTCCCAGGACGAACGGCTGTACCCCGTCCGGGATGCCAACGCCGCCAGGCCGAGACCGCTGTGGTCCTTGAGCCTGCGCAGCCTTACGACGAACTGCCGCACCCGCGGGTCAAGCGAGTCGGGCAGTTCCTTCCATCGAGACATGTTCCACCCCATGTCCTTCAGTCCCTGAAGTAGAGGATGCCCGAACGCCCGGCGCCAGTTCCTGCGTCCTGCCGAATCCGGCCGGTCCAAGCCGTCCCGCCCAAGCCGTCCCACGCACCAGGGACCCGCAGGTCAGCGCCCGGGACGTCCCGCGC
Source organism: Streptomyces sp. NPDC021622 (assembly GCF_040640795.1). Lineage (NCBI taxonomy): Bacteria > Bacillati > Actinomycetota > Actinomycetes > Kitasatosporales > Streptomycetaceae > Streptomyces > Streptomyces sp. NPDC021622. The sequence continues at coordinate 339,243 of NZ_JBFACK010000006.1, read as the reverse complement.
GTGCCTGATCGCACCGGCGGATCTGGCGGTCCGCGCCCGCCGTCCCCCATCGTCATCAGTGCACAACGGGCGGCGCGGTCCACCCCGCGCCGCCCTCCACATCACCGTGAATTCTTCGGGGGAAGACATGAACATCACGGCAACGCGCAGGACCGTCGGCATCGGCATCGCCTCGCTCGCCCTCATGGGCGGGTCGGCGAGCGGCGTGGCGATGGCGAGCACAGGGGGCGCCGCGGCTCCGGCCGGCGTCGAGGCCAAGGGGGCGTCGGACTGTCCCAAGGGCTGGCTGTGCGTCTGGTCCGGCAAGAACTTCACCGGGCGGATGCAGAAGGTCCAGTACAACAACAAGGACCTGTCCAGGTTCGCCGTGTTCGCGGGCGGCTCCTGGTCCGGCTACAACAACGGCCGCAAGTGCGACGTGGCCCTCTACGCGGGCAAGAACTACACGAAGTACATCGGCACGCAGCCCCGCGGCGAGAAGGGCAACGCCGACCACAAGCTGAAGATCCTCTCCAACAAGTGGGTCAACTGCCGCTGACCACGGCAGTGCAGTCCCACACCACCGCAGCGGCGCCCGTCCTCGTCGGGGGAGAGGACGGGCGCCGCTTCACGCGTCCGGGGTCAGCGGGCGTCGCCCGGCGTGACGAGTCCCGTCTCGTACGCCACCACCACGGCCTGCGCCCTGCTGTCGAGGTCGAGTTTGCTCATCGTGCGGTTGAGATGGGTCTTGACGGTGGCCTCGCTGATGTAGAGGCGGTCGGCGATGTCCGCGTTGGACAGGCCGCGCGCGATCAGCTTCAGGACCTCGACCTCGCGCAGCGTCAAGGCCTGCAGATCCGGCGGAGGCTGGGACGGCGCACCGTCCGCACCGGCCTGCCGGGCGAACGCCTCGACGAGGCGGCAGGTGACACTGGGCGCGAACAGCGCGTCGCCGCAGCCGACCGCGGCCACCGCGGCGAGCAGCCGCTCGGGCCCCGAGTCCTTGAGCAGAAAGCCGGAGGCTCCCGCGCGCAGCGCCCCGTACACGTACTCGTCGAGGTCGAAGGTGGTCAACACCAGGACGCGCGGGGCCGGTTCGGGCGCCTCGGCGAGGATCTTCTCGGTGGCCACGATGCCGCTCATGCCGGGCATTCGGATGTCCATCAGGATGACGTCGGGGCGGGTCTCCGCGGCGAGTTCGACGGCCTCGGCGCCGTCGCCCGCCTCGCCGACGACTTCGACGCCGGGCGCGGCACGCAGCAGCCCCACAAGGCCTGCCCGGATGAGGAACTGGTCGTCGACGACGAGAACCCTGGTCATTTAAGTCGCGCCGTCCCCCTGCGGTGCGGCCTGCGCCGATGTCGGCAGGGTAAGGCGCACGGCGAACCCTCCCTCGCTCAGCGGGCCGATGCTGATCGTCCCGCCGTAGAGCTTGGCCCGCTCCCGCATCCCAATCAAGCCGTGGCCGCTCCCCCCGCCCACTCTGTCCAGAATCACCCCCTCCCCGTCGTCCGTGACCGAAACCGTCACGTGGTGCCGCTCATAACGGAGTTCGACGACCGCGGCGGCGCCCTGAGCATGTTTCAGTACGTTGGTGAGCGCCTCCTGGACCACGCGGTACGCGCAGAGTTCGACGCCAGGGGCCAGCTGCCGTGGCGTCCCCTCGATGCGCAGTTCGACGGCGACTCCCCCGGCCCGTACCCGCTCGACCATCTCGCCGAGCCGCGCGAGCCCCGGCATCGGCGCGTCGGGCGGTTCGTCGCCGTCCTCCTGTGCCCGCAGCACCCGCAGCATCCGGCGCAGCTCCTCGAGCGCCTCGCCGCTGGTGCCGGAGATGGTGGAGAGCGCGGCGTGCGCGGTGGCCGGGTCGGAGGCGAAGACGAACTTCGCGAGGCCCGCCTGCACGGATATCACCGACATGTGATGGGCGACGACGTCGTGCAACTCCCGTGCGATGCGCCCGCGTTCCTCCGCGACCTCGCGCCGCGCGCGCTCGTCCTGCTCGCGCTTCAACTGGCGGGCCAGTTCGGCGGACCTGCGCGCCACATGTCCGAACCGCCACAGCACGAGGGCGAATCCGACGGCCTGCCCGACGACGGACGCCATCGACGCGCCGTCGCTCACCAGGCCCGCGTAGATCCAGACGGCGCTCATCAGCGCGGCGCAGGGCACGGAGACGCGGTCGGGCCGCAGGGAGGCCACCGTGTAGACGGTGAGCATGGGCGCGAAGGTGTTCACCACGGGCCAGTAGCCGGCGGCGACATAACCGATCCACACCCCGTGGACGAGGAGCAGCACCGCGAGCGGCGCCCTGCTCCGGAACACCACGGGGACATTGGCGAGGACGACCAACGCATGGCCAGGCGCGTCGAGTTCGGGCCACCCCTGGCGCGCCGACTCCTGCCCGAGCAGTACGGCGACCGTCGTCAGGGCGGCCGCGATCGCCACGTCGGCGACGAGAGGGCGGATCCGCATCGCCGCAGCGTAGCGCCGGGGCGGGCAACCGAACGTCAAACTTCCGCGGTACAGCGGAAGTTGCAGGAACCGGCAGGCTACCGCGCCGGGTGCGGCCGAACGTCAACCCGTGACGGGACGACGGGGCCGCCGCGCCGCCGGTAGTTTCCGGGATGGGACGACACGGCGGCCCGCACTCATAGGGGGAGAGTGCGGGCCGCCGTGTGCGCTCGCTCAGGTGGTGATCGTGCGGTGCAGCGTGTCGCTGAGGAACGGGATCTCCAGCCACGGCTTCGGCTGTGCCATCAGCGCGAGCAGCACGATGGCGACGCCAAGGACGCCGTACGTCACCATGTCCGTGAAGCGCGAACGCACCGCCAGCATGCCGACGTCGGGCAGCGCCCAGCGCAGCACGGCACCCCCGATCAGCGCGACGCCGATCAGTATCGTCCCGACGCGGAACACGTCGAGTGCGGTGAGCAGCAGCCCGATCGCCACCGTCGCGATCACCACGAGCAGCGGCCACTGGCGGGCGGGCGCGGGCGCGTCACCGCTCGCGGCACGGCCGCCGCCCTCGGGCCGCGCGGTGTCGCGGGTGAACAGCGGGAAGCGCCGCGAGGTCCGCTTGACCTGCCCGTCGGCACCGACCGCGCTGACGTGCCCCTCGGCCTGCGCGCCGGCCTGCCCGTCGGCCTGCGACTCGGACGCCCCGGCTCCCTGCTCGGGCCGCCGCGAGGCCCGCTCGGCCTGCCCGTTCGGGCCGGCCGCGCCGCCGTGTCCAGCGGTCTGGCCCTCGGACTGCGGCTCGGTCTGCGGCTCGGACGCCCCGGCCCTCGGCTCGGACTCGGACTCGGCAGCCTGCGGTTCGGACGCCGCGGCCCCGCTCTCGTCAGCGTCGTCCGGCCCGGACGACGCCGACGCCGCTCCGTTCCCGCCCTTCGCGCCTACGCTCATGGGCTCGCCCTCTTCCCGGTCAGCTCGCGGCAGCGGCGGCGCGCTCGGCCGCCTCGACGACGTTGACGAGCAGTTGGGCGCGCGTCATCGGGCCCACGCCGCCCGGGTTCGGCGAGATCCACCCGGCGACCTCGTAGACGTCCGGGTGCACATCGCCGACGATCTTTCCGGTCTCGTCGCGCGAGACGCCGACGTCCAGGACCGCGACGCCCGGCTTCACGTCCTCGGCCTTGATCAGGTGCGGGACGCCCGCGGCGGCCACGATGATGTCGGCCTTCTTGAGGTGGTACGCCAGGTCGCGCGTGCCGGTGTGGCACTGCGTCACCGTCGCGTTCTCGGAGCGGCGGGTGAGCAGCAGCGGCATCGAGCGGCCGATCGTCACGCCACGGCCGACGACCACGACCTCCGCGCCGTTGATCTCCACGCCGTGCTGACGGAGCAGCGTGATCACGCCGTTCGGCGTGCAGGGCAGCGGGGCCGGCTCGTTGAGGACGAGGCGGCCGAGGTTCATCGGGTGCAGGCCGTCCGCGTCCTTGGCCGGATCCATCAGCTCGAGGATGCGGTTCTCGTCGATGCCCTTGGGCAGCGGGAGCTGCACGATGTAACCGGTGCAGGCGGGATCCTCGTTGAGCTCGCGGACGACGGCCTCGATCTCGTCCTGCGTCGCGGTGGCGGGCAGTTCGCGCTGGATGGAGGCGATACCGACCTGCGCGCAGTCGCGGTGCTTGCCCGCGACGTACTTCTGGCTGCCCGGGTCGTCACCGACCAGGACGGTGCCGAGTCCGGGGGTGCTGCCCTTCTCCTTGAGGGCCGCCACGCGGACGGCCAGTTCGGACTTGATCGCAGCTGCGGTGGCCTTGCCATCGAGAATCTGGGCGGTCATGACCCCATCTTCCCGGATGAGGCCCGCCCGGTACCAATCAGGGCGCCCCCGCACCCCCGCCTGTGTCCCAGCTGTGTCCCGAGACCTGACCAGCTCTGTTGCACTTGCACAACACATACGGAATGCGGCTGGACAAATAAGCCCGGCCTAAAGAACGATTGGCGGCACAGTGCCGCGGGCAGTGTCGGGGGGACGGACCGCATCTGTAGAACTTCCTCCGTGATGTGCCGCGTCGTCCCCGCACTACCCGACGGAGGAAGACCGCCATGAGTTACGGCGACCCGAACAACCCTTACGGGCAGCCGCCCCAGCAGCCCCCGGCCGCTCCCGGATACGGCTATCCCCAGCAGGCCCCTCCGGGCGTCCCGCCGCAGCAGGGCTACGGCTACCCGCAGCAGCCGGCCTACCCCGGCTACCCGGGCGGCAACATGATGCCGCAGTCGATGCCGGGGCTCCTCGTGACGGCCCGCGTGTTCCTGTTCCTGATCTCCGCGGTGCAGATCATCTTGGCGATCGTCTACCTCTACCTGGGTGCGATCGCGAGCGACGCCGGCGACAGCGGCGAGGACCTGGGCCTCAGCGGCATGAGCGACGCCGGTGACGCGGTCGCCGGCATCGCGATCATCGCCGCTCTCGTCGCGGCCGCCCTCGGGACCCTGTCCATCACGCTCGGCGTGAAGTTCAGCCGCGGCGGCCAGGGCGTCCGTATCACCACGGTCGTCTACGGCGCGCTCGGCGGCGTCGTCGGTCTGATCGGCCTCTTCGTCGGCCTCGACTCCGGGTTCGCGACCGCGATCATCGGCCCGCTGATCTGGGTGACGTTCGCCGTCATCATCACGATCGCGCCGGTCGTGCCCAGCGGCACCGCCTGGTTCGCCCGCCCCCGCTACTGAGGCGAGCGGTCAACGAACGGGCCCTGCCCCCCTCTTGAGGGGGGCAGGGCCCGTTGTGGTGAGCGGCGAGGTCAGTGGAAGAAGTGCCGCGTACCGGTGAAGTACATCGTCACTCCGGCCTTCCGCGCGGCCTCGATGACCAGCTCGTCGCGGACCGAACCGCCGGGCTGGACAACGGCCTTGACGCCCGCATCGGTGAGGATCTCCAGGCCGTCGGGGAACGGGAAGAAGGCGTCGGACGCGGCGTACGCACCGTGCGCGCGCTCGGCGCCCGCCCGCTCGACGGCGAGCTTCGCGGAGTCGACGCGGTTGACCTGGCCCATGCCGACGCCGACCGAGGCGCCGTCCTTGGCGAGCAGGATCGCGTTGGACTTCACCGCGCGGGACGCCTTCCAGGCGAACTCGAGCTCGGCGAGCTCGCCCGGGTTCAGGGCGTCGCCGGTGGCCAGCGTCCAGTTGGCCGGGTTGTCGCCGTCGGCCTGCAACCGGTCGGTGACCTGGAGCAGCGCGCCGCCGTCGATCTGCTTGACCTCGACCGCGCCGGCCGGCGCCCGGTGGGCGCGCAGGACGCGGATGTTCTTCTTCTTGGTGAGGGCTTCGAGGGCGCCGTCCTCGTACTCGGGCGCGACGATGACCTCGGTGAAGATCTCGGCGACCTGCTCGGCCATCTCCTTGGTGACCGGACGGTTCACGGCGATCACACCGCCGAACGCGGAGAGCGGGTCACAGGCGTGCGCCTTGCGGTGCGCCTCGGCGACGTTCCCGCCGATCGCGATGCCGCACGGGTTGGCGTGCTTGATGATCGCGACGCAGGGGTCGGCGTGGTCGTACGCGGCACGGCGCGCGGCGTCCGTGTCCGTGTAGTTGTTGTACGACATCTCCTTGCCGTGCAGTTGCTCGGCCTCGGCGAGGCCGCCATGGCCGTCGACGTAGAGGGCCGCGTTCTGGTGCGGGTTCTCGCCGTAGCGCAGGACGTTCTTGCGGCCGTAGGCGCTGCCGAGGAACTCGGGGAAGGGCGAGCCGTCGGCGGCGTAGTCGTCCGCGAACCAGGAGGCGACCGCGAGGTCGTACTCGGCGGTGTGCCGGAACGCCTCAGCGGCCAGACGCTTGCGCGCGCTCAGGTCGAAACCGCCGTCACGGACCGCGGCGAGCACGTCGGCGTACCGGGAAGGGCTCGTGATGACCGACACCGAGGGGTGGTTCTTGGCGGCGGCGCGGACCATCGAGGGGCCGCCGATGTCGATCTGCTCGACGCACTCGTCGGGCGTCGCGCCCGACGCCACGGTCGCCTTGAAGGGGTAGAGGTTCACGACGACAAGCTGGAACGGCTCGATGCCTAGGTCGGCGAGCTGCCGCTGGTGGTCATCGAGGCGCAGGTCGGCGAGGATCCCGGCGTGCACGCGCGGGTGCAGCGTCTTGACCCGGCCGTCCAGGCACTCCGGGAACCCTGTCAGCTCCTCGACCTTGGTGACGGGCACCCCGGCGGCGGCGATCTTCGCGGCGGTCGAACCGGTCGAGACGAGCTCGACGCCGCCGGCGTGCAGCCCGCGCGCGAGCTCCTCGAGCCCGGTCTTGTCATAGACGCTGATGAGCGCGCGCTTGATCGGGCGCTGCGAACCGTGCGTACCTTCGGCGGTCACGGGATAAGTACCTTTCGTCCCTCAATGCGGTAGCCGTTACGGGCCAGACGCCCCACGACATCGACGAGCAGCCTTCGCTCGACTTCCTTGATGCGCTCGTGCAGAGCGCTCTCGTCGTCCTCATCCCCGACCGGGACCACGCCCTGGGCGATGATCGGGCCGGTGTCGACGCCGTCGTCGACGAAGTGGACGGTGCATCCCGTGACCTTCGCGCCGTACGCGAGCGCGTCGCGCACACCGTGGGCCCCGGGGAAGCTGGGCAGCAGGGCGGGGTGCGTGTTCACGAACCGGCCGCCGAACCGTGCGAGGAATTCCTTCCCCACGATCTTCATGAACCCGGCCGACACGACCAGGTCGGGCTCGTACGCGGCCGTGGCCTCGGCGAGCGCCACGTCCCACGCGGCGCGGTCCGCGTGGTCCTTGACCCGGCACACGAAGGTGGGGATCCCGGCCCGCTCGGCCCGCTCGAGACCCGCGATGCCCTCGCGGTCCGCGCCGACGGCGACGATCTCGGCTCCGTAGCCCGCCGTCCCGTCCGTCGCGATCTTGTCGAGCAGAGCCTGCAGATTCGTGCCTGATCCGGAGACCAGCACGACGAGGCGCTTGGCCACAGGGCTCTTGGCCACAGCGGGGCCCTTTCTCGGGAGGTGCGTCTTGTACGGCGGCTCTGTACGGCAGCTTTGTACGGTCATACAAAGGCTTCGTGCCCCGCGATACGGGGAACTCTACGAAGCGGCCGACCGTCAGCAACGATACCGGCACACGGAGGCGCCCCTCACGGGACGGGGGCGCGGCCGGGAGGTAGCGTCTGTGCCACGGCGCCATGCCGCTGCCGAAGCTCGTACACAGCTCGCTCGACCAAGGGGAAGACGCACACCTGATGCCGGACCGTAGCCTCCGCCTCCCGCTGTCCTTCGCGTTCGGGTTGACGCACGGAGGGGAGCGCGGCTCGACGCTGCTGCGCGACGGCCGCCCGTCGTCCCCGCCGCAGGACTCCCAGGACTCCGGCTCTTCGGACTCTTCGGGGTCGTCGGGGTCGTCGGGCTCCTCCGGCGACAAGAAGGACGACAACCCCTTCGCGCCGCCGCCCGATGGCACCCCGGACCAGCCGTGGCGCCCGCGCCCCGGCAACGGCGGCGACTCTCCCGACCAGGGCAACTCCCCCTGGGGCAGCCAGTGGAGCGACCGGCAGCCCGGCCGCTCCCAGGGCGGCTTCGGCGAGCGGCCCGGCCAGCAGGGCTCCGGCCCCGACGGTCCTTCCGGCTCGGGTTCCGGCTCCGGTATGCGCTGGGACCCGACCGACCCGGCCCAGCGCCGCGCGCGTTACGCGCTGCTCTCCGGCATGTGGGCCTTCTTCTTCGCGCTCTTCGGCTGGCGGTACGTCGCGCTGCTACTGGGTGCGTTGGCGCTGTACTGGGGCATCAGCTCGCTGCGGGCGAAGCCGAAGGCTCCGGACCCGACGGCTCCGGCTCCCACCGCCGCCCCCGCTCCCGCCAAGCAGGGGCCTGCGGCCGACGCCTCGAGCACGAAGCCGCAGACGACCGCGGCGATCAGCGGCCTGGTGACGGCTTCGCTCGCGCTGGCGATGGTGGCGGCGACGTTTGCCGCGCAGCTGGTGTACCGGGACTACTACACGTGCGTGAACGACGCACTGACGACCACGTCGAAGCAGTCCTGCGAGGAGCTCCTGCCGGAGGAGCTGCGGCCGTTGCTCGCGGACCGGGACTGATCCCCTCGGCGGTCGCCCTTTTCCCGCCCACCCACGCGATTACCCAGCGGCGCCCACCCTCGCTGTGGGCAGGCGTTCCGCAGGGCGGAACGGGTGGGCACAGCCCTTACCGCCGGGTGTCGATGGTTCAGGGGGGAGGGGGAGAGCCCTCCCCCGCCTCCCGTAGCGCGGTCCAGCGGGACTCGCGGGCGGCGTCCCCGTGCCAGTCGCCGCCGCCCGGCAGGAAGTCGTACGGCTCGAACTCCGCGGGCGGCGAAGCGGCAGCCTCCGATGCAGGAGCGACCCGGCGACGAGGCAACGGCACGCGGGGCAAGCGAACCCACCGCAGAGCAGCCCGCAGCCTCCACGCCCGCAGGGCCAACGCCCCCGGCACCCCGATCCCCGCGGTCCAGGCCACCGCCGCACCCCCCGCCTGCCACCACACCGGCCCGAACTCCGCGAGAACGGCCACCCCCATCGGCCCACCCGCCAGCGCGGCAAGCACCGCCACAGCCACCCCGCACAGCACCGCCGCCGCCCCCGCGACCAGCGCCGTCCACCCCCGCGACCACGCCTCGTCCCGCTCCCCGTACGCAGGCGCCGCCGCCCGCACCGTGAACCACGCGACCGCGCAGCCCGCCACCACCGGCACCACCCCCGCCGCCCAGGTCAGCGGCGACCCAGGCCCCTCCCCCGGCACCGCCGCCAGCAGCGGAAACGCCGGCAGCAGCGGCCCCGCACCCACGGCGAGCGGCCCCGCCACACTCCCCGTACCCAGCGCGAAGCCCGGCCCGAGCCCGTACGCCGCACCCCACACCGCCGCGTTCGGCGCCAGCGCCACCGCGAGCAACAGCACCGCGAACCGCCCCGGCCACACGTCCGTGACCTGCGCGAACGACTCCAGGACCAGCCCTCCGTGCAGCACGAGCGACGCCGCCACGAGCAGCGCGCCACCGCCGACGAGCACCGCCGCCCCCGCCGCCGCTGCCCGCGTGACGGCCGGCAGGTATCGGCGTACGAAGAAGGGACGTACCCCTTCGGGAAGGGCGCCCAGGGCACGCGTCACCAGGCCCGGCAGCGGCTGGCGCGGCCGCCCGTGCGCCGTCCACACGCCCACCGCCCCCGCGACCGCCGCCACCAGCGGCACCTGCACGGCCGCGCTCACCCACGACGGCCGCAGCTCACCCCCCGCGGCGTACAGCGTCGCCGCCGTACCCACCAGCAGATAGCCGCCGACCACCCCGCACCACGCGGTCCGCACCGCCATCGCCCGCCCCTCCGGATCCGCCGCGTCCCGCGCCGCCCGGTGCACAAGCCAGGCCGGAAGCGCCATCAGGAGCAGCGGGGTCACGCCGACCGGCGCGGGCACCCCGGAGAGCGTGTCCGTCCTGATCAGCTCCGTGCCGTGGGCGGTCAGCCACACCGCGGCCGCGACATGCAGCGCCCCGCCGGGCCCGCTGTCCGGATAGGGCGAGCTGATCCACAGCACCATCACCAGGACGGCGAACGAACCGAGCCCGAGCCCGGCCGCGACCGCCCCGCCGAACAGGCAGGTCGCCAATCCGGGTGAGCGGCCGCGCGCCCGCTCCAACGGCGGCATCAGGGGCGGCAACGAAGAGCTGCGGTGGGTGATTTGAGTCACGCCGCCATGCTCCCAACGACACGCGCTTTCTCCCTGTAACAGGCGAATGCCCGATGTGTCGCTCAAGATACGTTTATGTACTTTTTCGTACGGCGGATCAGCTGCGCCCCGCTGCCCACCGCACGACGGCACACGGCCCCCGGCGCGGAGAGTCCGACATGACCCAGAGCCCTGCTACCCCGTTGCCGTCCCCCAAGGAATGCCGGCGACTGCGCGAGGCAAAGTCCCTGAGCCAGGCGGAGATCGCCACAAAAGTGGGCGTCACCAAGGAAACAGTCCGCTCCTGGGAATCGGGCCGCACCACCCCACGCGGCCGCAGACGCGACATCTACGCCAAACTCCTGGCGACGTTCGCAGAGGAGCAACAGCCGGCCGCCTCTGCCGCACGGCGAGTGGGGTCTCCCCTGCTCGAGCGAAGCCGAGAGCTTGGAGAAGGGCGGGCACAAGGCACCCTGCCGAGCACCGCCAAGAGCAACGGCAGGCCGACGCCCCACGCAGTGGCGGTAGCCACGCCAGAACCCCCGCCCGCCAAGACCCTCACCCCCGCGGAAGCCTTCGACGCCCTCTGCGCGGCCTGCGCCCCCGCCCTGGTCCGCCAGACCTACCTCCTCACCGGCCGCCGCACCCTCGCCCAGGAATCCGTGGAACGCGCCTTCCAGCTCGCCTGGCAGCGCTGGCCCGAGGTGGCGGTCGACCGCGACCCCGCGAGCTGGGTCCGCGCGGCGGCGTACGAGTACGCCATGTCGCCCTGGCACCGCCTGCGCCCCGCCCACCGGCACCCGGACGCCCCGCCCGCCGAACCGGCCGACCGCGCGTTCCTCGACGTACTGATGAGCCTGCCGCCCGCACAGCGCCGCACCCTGCTGCTCTACGACGGCGTCGGCCTCGACCTGCCCGAGACGGCGGCCGAGACGGAGGCGAGCACGCCCGCGACGGCCAACCGGCTGCTGCGCGCGCACGAGACGATCATCGAGAAGATCCCGGAGCTCGCGGCGACCCCGGACGCCCTGCACCGGCGTCTGAGCGAACTCTGCAAGGCAGAAAAACTGCAGCCCCCGAAGGCGGACCGGGTGCGCACCGGAAGCGAACACCGCGCCCGCCTCTGGACCCGCGCCGCGATCGCCTTCACGGCCCTGATCATCGGCGCGACGGCCCTGACCCTGCGCACGGCCCCCACCCACTACGAGCCCCCGCAGTCCCCGGGCAAGGCCATCAACGGAGTCCCGCCGAGAATGGGCCCGGCCCCGTTGTCGTACGAGGAGCAGTCCCTCCACAGCAAGCTGCGCAACGAACTCTCAAGCGGCCCGGAACGCCTGACACCACAGGCGGAGTAGGCGCCCCGTTAGGGGCGCGGGGCTGTGACATTTGCGGCTCCGCCGCGTGGGCGCGACAAGCCACGACGAACCCGCAGGCAAAAGAGTGGGCCCGCACCTCAAAAAAAGAGATGCGGGCCCACCTTCAACAGCTAGGTCAAGCTTCAGCCGGCCAGAATCGCCCGCGCGAGCTTGGCGGTCTCGGTCGGCGTCTTGCCGACCTTGACCCCGGCGGCCTCAAGGGCCTCCTTCTTGGCCTGTGCGGTGCCAGAAGAGCCGGAGACGATGGCGCCGGCGTGGCCCATGGTCTTGCCCTCGGGGGCGGTGAAGCCCGCGACGTAGCCGACGACCGGCTTCGTCACGTTGGCCTTGATGTAGTCCGCCGCGCGCTCCTCGGCGTCGCCGCCGATCTCGCCGATCATGACGATCAGGTCGGTGTCGGGGTCGGCCTCGAACGCCTCGAGGGCGTCGATGTGCGTCGTACCGATGACCGGGTCGCCACCGATGCCGACGGCCGACGAGAAGCCGATGTCACGGAGCTCGTACATCATCTGGTACGTCAGCGTGCCGGACTTCGAGACCAGGCCGATGCGGCCCGGCTTCGTGATGTCGCCCGGGATGATGCCGGCGTTCGACTGGCCCGGGGTGATGAGACCGGGGCAGTTCGGGCCGATGATGCGGGTCTTGTTGCCCTTCGACTTCGCGTACGCCCAGAAGGCGGCGGAGTCGTGGACGGCGATGCCCTCGGTGATGACGACCGCGAGGGGGATCTCGGCGTCGATCGCCTCGACGACGGCGGCCTTGGAGAAGGCCGGCGGCACGAAGAGGACGGAGACGTTGGCGCCCGTGGCCTCCATGGCCTCCTTGACCGTGCCGAAGACCGGCACGGACGTGCCGTCGAAGTCGACCTCGGTGCCGGCCTTGCGCGGGTTCACGCCGCCGACGATGTTCGTGCCGTCACCCAGCATGAGCTTGGTGTGCTTCATGCCCGTGGCACCGGTCATGCCCTGGACGATGACCTTGCTGTCCTTGTTGAGGAAGATAGCCATGGCTGTTCTGTCCCTCGTCCCTTACTTCGCGGCCGCGAGCTCGGCGGCCTTGTCGGCCGCGCCGTCCATGGTGTCCACACGCTGCACGAGCGGGTGGTTGGCGTCGCTCAGGATCTTGCGACCCAGCTCCGCGTTGTTGCCGTCGAGGCGCACGACCAGCGGCTTGGTGACTTCCTCGCCCTTGGACTTGAGAAGCTCGAGCGCCTGGACGATGCCGTTGGCGACCTCGTCGCACGCGGTGATGCCGCCGAAGACGTTGACGAACACGGACTTGACGTCCGGGTCGCCGAGGATGATCTCCAGGCCGTTCGCCATGACCTCGGCCGAAGCGCCGCCGCCGATGTCGAGGAAGTTGGCCGGCTTGACGTTGTTGTGCGCCTCACCGGCGTACGCGACGACGTCGAGGGTGCTCATGACGAGACCCGCGCCGTTGCCGATGATGCCGACCTCGCCGTCGAGCTTGACGTAGTTGAGGTTCTTGGCCTTGGCAGCAGCCTCGAGCGGGTTGGCTGCGTCCTTGTCCTCGAGCGCCTCGTGGTCGGGCTGGCGGAAGTCGGCGTTCTCGTCGAGCGAGACCTTGCCGTCCAGGGCCAGGATGCGGCCGTCCTTGGTCTTCACCAGCGGGTTGACCTCGACGAGGAGCGCGTCCTCGGCGACGAAGGTGTCCCACAGGGTCACCATGGCCTCGGCGACACCCTCGGCCACCTCGGCCGGGAACTTCGCCTGGGCCACGATCTCGCGGGCCTTCTCGATGTTCACGCCTTCGACGGCGTTGACCGGAACCTTCGCGAGGGCCTCGGGGGTCTTCTCCGCGACCTCCTCGATGTCCATGCCGCCCTGCACCGACGCCATGGCGAGGAAGGTGCGGTTGGTGCGGTCGAGGAGGTACGAGACGTAGTACTCCGCCTCGATCTCCGGGGAAAGCTCGGCGATCATCACCTTGTGGACCGTGTGGCCCTTGATGTCCATGCCGAGGATGTCCGTCGCGCGAGCGACGGCCTCGTCCGGGTTGTCGGCCAGCTTCACGCCGCCGGCCTTGCCGCGGCCACCGACCTTCACCTGCGCCTTGACGACCGACTTGCCGCCCAGCTTCTCGGTGGCCTCGCGCGCCGCCTCAGGCGTGTCGATGACTTCACCGGCCAGCACCGGTACACCGTGCTTGGCGAAGAGGTCCCTCGCCTGGTACTCGAACAGGTCCACGCGCGTCCGTCCCTTTTCCGTGATCTCGCTGCGATCTCGCTGCTTTGGTGTCAGCTGTCTGCGTGGGCGTGCCGCGGAGGGCAACGTGACTGCGCTGTCACAAGGGAGGCGTAGGACGGAGTCCGGTACGCGGCATGTCCGTCTCGCAGGTTATCGCCGAGGGAGGCGGGTCCCTAAATCGCGGATCACATTTGGGCGGTGATGACTGTCACAGATCCCGCCCTCGCCTCATCCTCACAACCGCCCGAACGCCGAGGTGAGCGGCCCCTGTGGATCCAGGGGCCGCCCGTTTGCGCCTGTTACGGCTGATACGACGGGTAAGGCCAGCGGTGGCACGGATACCGCCGTACGGCTGTCGCTTCCGCGATCAGGTGCTCGCGGTTCTGCGCTGTTCTTCTGTGCCTCAGATGCCGGACGTCGCGCCCTGGGTGGTGCTGTACGTCGCGTTGTACGTCGCGTTGTACGCCTCTTCGTACGTCGGCAGGTAGCTCGGGGCGACCGAGTCGGTCACGCCCTGGGCGCCGGTGACGGCGTTGCCGGCGAGCGCCTGCGCGTCGGGGGCGACGGTGCCGGTCAGGTCCTGCGCGAACGGCGAGACCTGGCCGACGACGTCACCGGCGAACGGCCGCACGTCGCCCGTCACGCCGTACGCCAGCTGGTCGGCGCTGCCGCCGACGCCCTGGACGACGGGCTGCACCTGGTCGGCGACGGTCTGCACGAGCGGCGAGACCGAGCCGACGACACCGCCCGCGAAGGGCTGCACGTCATCGGCGACGACACCCTGCACGAAGGGCCCGACCTCGCCGACGACCCCACCGGCGAACGGCTGGACATCGCCGACGACGCCCTGCGCCAGGTACGTGACGTCGTTGGCCGCCTGGCCCGCGACCGGCACGACGCCGTCGACGGCGGTGGCGGCGACGGGCGGCAGCACGGCCGTGGCCGTCTCGTCGACGATCGGGGTGGCGGTGGTGGTGGCCGCGGTGGCGGTGGTGTTGGCCGTCGCGGTGGTGTTCTCCAGCTCCGGGGCGAAGGCGGAGAGCGGGCCGAAGAGGTAGTCGACGGAGTCCTCGGGGGTGCGGACGTCCGGGGTGCTGACGGCGGGGGCGTCGACCTGGGGGAGGTCGGCCTTGGGGGCGGCGGCGCGCACGTCGGCGACGGTGGACTTCGCGTCCGCGACGGTCGACTTGGCCTTGCCCTTGGCTTCGGCCTTGGCCTTGGCCTTGGCCTCGGCGGCGTCGCCCTTGACGTCGTCGACCGAGACGTCGTCGACCGAGACGTCCTCGACCGAGACGTCCTCGACCGCGTCGGACGCCTGGTCCGGCAGGGCGATGGAGTGCTGCGGCAGCTCGTCCGCGCTGGCGACGGTGGAACCGAGCGCCCAGGCACCCGTGACACCGGCGGCTATGACGATGGAACGGCGGATGTTCTTGTTCATGCTTGCGTCAGATCCTTCGAATTCGAACTCTGGCTGTGGATCCGGTCAGGGGATGTTCCGGGGATGTCCGGAACCGTCCGGGGACCGGCGGGCAGACCTGTTCCGCCCCCGCGCGGCAGGTCATCGCGGGGAAAGGGCTGCCCTAGCCAGGGAATTCGGGAATGTCCCGGTGTCTGTCGCGGAGGGACGCGGAGACCTGAGAGGCCCCGGCGCCGGCAAGCAGCCGCACCGGCGCACGGCTTGCGCCCGATGCGGCGCCCGGATCGCCGTGCCGCGTCGAGCTTCCGTCACCGGCCGAAGGCCCGCCCAGCGTCCGCACCGGACCACCGGGCGCGGGAAGCGGCTCGTGCCCGCCGCGGAGCGCGCTTCCCGAGACGTCGCCGCCCCAGGAACCGTCACCGCGCGTCAGCCGACCGACGGAGTACGCATCACCGCTGCCGTACGAGGACTCGGCCTTCGCCGCACGGGACTTCCGCCCATCGTGCGCCCGGCCATTCGCCTCGCTCTGACCGCCGCGCGCATCGGCGGCACTGTCCGGCGCATCTGCTCCGGTACCGCCGTCGGCATCCTCGCCGTCACCGAGCCCGGTGCCGGGCCGCGGAAGCTCGGGCATGTCCGGCAGCACCCGCTCCGGGGCGCCGACGAGAAGTCCGGTGACCTCGTCGACGACCGGACGCACGACCCCGTTCACGGCGACATCGTGTACGCCACGGACAACGGGCCCGGCGGCATCGACACCGGCACGGGCGCCGGCGGCGAGCTCACCGGGAGCCTCGCGCACCGTCGTCTGCGCGGCGCGGGCCGATTCACGGACCGGCTCGGCGGAACCGTCGGGCCCCGCCGCAGCCGCCGACTCCTCGCGCACCGCCGTGTCGGCCGACCGCGCGGACTCGACGCGATCCGGGGCCGGCAGCCCATCGGCCGCCTGCGCCCGCTCACCGCAGAGGAAGCCGAGCGCGAGCAACCCCGCGAGCAGCAGCACCACTTGCAGCGCACGCCGCCCGGCCACCGCGCGCACCATGCGCACAGCGGCATCGGGCAGAACGACTGCTGCGGAGGTCAAGATGAGGTGGTTCCTCTGCTGGGCGGGGCGGGACACGGAACTCGACGCTGAGCGCGATGCTCCGGGAGTGAAGCCCGCCGATCCTCGCACGGGCCGCCCGCCATCGCGCAAGTCTCCTGTTACCGATGCGTATTCATGTCCGGTATGGGAAGAGGGCGCCTTTCGATCGCCGCCGCCATCACCTCGGGGAAGAGATCCGGGGTGCACGCGAACGCCGGTGCGTCGAGCGCCGCGAGCGCCGTCGCGTGCTCGCGGTCGTATGCGGGGGTCCCCTCGTCGGACAGCGCGAGCAGCGTCACGAACTGCACGCCGGACGCCTTCATCGCCGCGACCCGCTTCAGCATCTCGTCGCGTATGCCGCCTTCGTAGAGGTCGCTGATGAGGACGACGACCGTGTCCGCGGGGCGGGTGATCTGCGACTGGCAGTAGGCGAGCGCCCGGTTGATGTCGGTACCGCCACCCAGCTGCGTACCGAACAGAACATCCACCGGATCGTCGAGCTGATCGGTCAGATCGACCACATTCGTGTCGAAGAC
The DNA here is from genome assembly GCF_040640795.1 of Streptomyces sp. NPDC021622. Taxonomy (NCBI): domain Bacteria; kingdom Bacillati; phylum Actinomycetota; class Actinomycetes; order Kitasatosporales; family Streptomycetaceae; genus Streptomyces; species Streptomyces sp. NPDC021622. The sequence goes on along the minus strand of NZ_JBFACK010000006.1, from coordinate 322,491 downwards.
GACGAGCCTGGTGCTGATGGACCGCATCGACCCGAGCACGGCGCCGAACACCGAGGCGTACACGACCGACGCGGCCATCGACCCCGACTGGTCGATGCAGAGGATGACCTCCTTCTTCACGGACTGCGATGCCCGCCCGTACCCGATGAGCCGCTCGGGCACGACCGTCCGGTACTCCGGCAGATAGTTCTTGAGGTTGGCCGCGATCGTGCGGTTCCAGTCGATGTCGTGGTGGCGCGGCCTGCTGACGCGGGCGCTGCGGTCGAGCGCGCCGGTGAGGGCGGCGCGGGTGCGTGTGGCGAGCCGCTTCTCCAGGTCCTCGACCACCTTGCGCACGACGGCCCGCGCGGTCTCCTTGGTCGTCTCGGGCATGGCCTTGTTGAGGGAGAGGAGAGTCCCCACCAGGTGTACGTCGGCCTCCACGGCCTCCAGCATCTCCGGCTCCAGGAGCAGCGTGGAGAGCCCGAGCCTGTCGATGGCGTCACGCTGCATGACCTGGACGACGGACGACGGGAAGTACGTCCGGATGTCCCCGAGCCAGCGCGCCACGGACGGCGCGGACGCCCCGAGCCCCGCCGAACGCTCCCGCCCCCGGCCCTTCTTCTCCTCCCCACCGCCGTACAGCGCGGTCAGCGCACCGTCCATCGCCGCGTCCCGCCCGCCGAGCGCACACCCCGTGCCGTCGGCCGACTCCCCGCCGAGCACCAGCCGCCACCGCCGCAACCGCTCGGCGGCGGGGTCCCCGCCCGCGCCCTGCTCCACGCTTCCTGCTGCCGCGCCCCGCGTCATCGGCCCACCCCCACAAGCTCGCCACTGCCATCGACCCCGACCCCGACCCCGAGCAACAGGCTCACCACCGGCAGAACGGCATCCGCACGCTCCGCATCAAGATCGCTCCCGAAGCCGGGTATGCCCCCGTCCACAGCCGACGCGCCGCCGCCACCGGCCGAGGGCCCGCGCCGCACCAACTCCCCCAACGTCCGCCGCACGCCCGGCTCATAGGCGGAGAACGTGCGCCGCAGCAACGGCAGCACATCGGTGAAGCCCTGGTCAGAAACCCCGCTCAACCACTCGTCGACAAGCCCCAGCAACCGCTCGTCGTGCACGAGCAACATGCCGCCCCCGGACCCACCCCCGACGAACCCCTCGATCCAGGCAGCGGCCTCAGCGGGCTCATTCCCCCGAGACAGAGCAAGCCCCATCAACCGAGCGGCCTCCCCCTCCCCCAACTCCCCACAATCCATGAGAATCCGCACACACCGCCCCCGCACAACCCCAACAACACTCTCCCGCTCCCCCAACACCCGAAGCACACCCCACCACCGCAGCTTCAAACCATGCCCGCCCCCACTCACGCTGCGGCCAGGCGTCCCGCCCTCGTCGTGGCCGGCCGCGTTGTGGGCAGGCGTTCCGCACGGCGAGTGGGGTCTCCCCTGCTCGAGCGAAGCCGAGAGCTTGGGGAAGGGTGGGCACAACGCCTCACTGCCGGGCACCGATGAACCAGGCGCAAGGTCCAACTCCCCCAACAGCCCCACCGCCTGGTGAACCGCGTCAACGTGTCCCCGCATGACAAAGGCCGCGTCCTCATCAAGCCCCGCACACGCAGGGGGCAACCCCACAAACACCCGCTCAGCAAGCCCCACAGCCACAGAACCCAACGCAGCCGTCCCCGTACCCCGCACATCCCCATAACGGAGGGCCCGAACCAACGCAGGCAACGCCTGCGCAAGGTTCCCGACATCCGCATCCAACGCCGCCCGATCCGCAAGCACCCGCATCACCACGGGCAACGCATCCGGCAACTCCGCCAGCAGACACCGCTCGGCAAGCGAGGTCACATCGGCCAGCGCCCCCGCCCCCACCGCCTCGGCCTCGACCTTCGCGCTCGCCGCGGCCAGGACCGTCGTCCCCCACACCCCCGCCTCCGCCACCCGCACGGAAAGCTCCGGCTCCCACCGCAACCGCCAGGTCTCCCGGAACGTACCCGTGCTCCCCCGCGACTCGGCCGGCTCGCCCCAGCCGATCCCCAGGAGCCGGAGGCGATGCAGCAGCCTGCTGCGTGCCGCGTCCGTCTCCTTGCGCAGATCGAGCTCCAACTCCCGCTCCAGTGCCTCCGGCTTGAGCCGCAGCTTCCGCTGCAGCCGCGTGAGGTCCCGCTGCAACGGCACCGCGGGCGCCGATTCGGGCACCTCCCCGAGGACGTCCCCGACGACGAGCTTGTCGTGCACGAGGGAGAGCGGTACGTCGGAGCCCTCGCACAGCACCGACCGGACCGCATCCGTCGTCTCGGTCAGCCCCGGCAGCGGACGCCCCCGCATCACGGCGAGCGTGTCCGCGAGCCGCACCGCCTCGATGACGTGCGCGGACGACACGATCCTGTCCTCGTCGCGCAGCAGCCGCGCGACCTTGGTCAGCCAGCGCTCGACGGGCCGGTCGGGCACGCTGAACAGATGCCCGTACCAGCCGGGCGACGCGATCCCCGCCCCGTACCCGCTCGCCCGGGCCAGCCGGCGGTGCGTCCAGGGCACCCAGGTCATGTCGACCTTCACCTTGGGCAACCCCTTGAGCAGCGCACGGTCGGCCGCCAGGGTCACCTTCTGCCGCAGCGCGGGCACATGCCAGGCCCCGCACACGACGGCAACCCGATCGCCACCGAACTCCCGCTGTGCCGCCCGGAGTTGGATCCGCATATACGCCTCGCGGACCAGGTCCCGGTCGTCCCCGCCGCTCCCGTACTCCTCCCGCAGCACCCCCATGGCCTCGCCGAGCGCCTCGAACGGCGCGAACACGTCGCCGCCCGTGCCCCGGTGCTCCACGACGTCCTCCCACCACCGCTCGGGATCGTCGTACCCGGCGGTCTCGGCGAGCAGGGAGATGGGGTCTCCCCTGGTCGAACGGAGTTGAGAGCTTGGGGAAGGATCGATCGGCACCGCGTCCACGTCGGCGTCCAGGTCAGCGTCCGCATCCACGTCCGCATCCGCCGAGCCCTCCGCCCGCGCCAGCGAATGCGCCGCCGGCAGATCCATGAACCGCACCGGAACGCCCGCCCCCGCGGCCCACCGGATCGCGACCCACTCCGGAGAGAACTCGGCGAGCGGCCAGAACGCCGAGCGGCCCGGCTCGTCCACTACATGCGCGAGCAACGCGACCGGCGGCCGCATCCCCTCGTCCGCCGCGAGCGGCACCAACGCGTCGGCCTCCGGCGGCCCTTCGATCAGCACCACTCGGGGAGCGGCCTCCTGAAGCGCGGCCCGCACCGCCCGCGCCGACCCCGGCCCGTGGTGCCGCACACCGAGCAGCAGCGGCCCTTCCCCCGAACGCCCCCGAGCCACGGCGGCCTCGCCGCATTCCGCACCACTGATCAACTCCGCTTCCACCCCCACCTCTGCCTTCACCTCTGCCTTCACCTTTGCCCCCACCTCAGCCTCCGTGCCCAACTCCGCACCCCCGCCCGGCTCCACGCCCCCGCGCACCTCGTCACTCATGTCCGCACCCCCTTTCGCCTCTCACCTCGGACCCCGCCGACATCCGTCACCCACTCACCTCGCGGCACGCGCGGTAGAAGTCCTTCCAGCCGTCACGCTCACGGATCACCGCCTCCAAGTACTCCTGCCAGATCACCCGGTCCGCCGCCGGGTCGCGGACCACCGCGCCGAGAATGCCCGCGGCGACATCGCCGGGCCGCAGCACGCCGTCCCCGAAGTGGGCGGCCAGGGCAAGGCCGTTGGTGACCACGGAGATCGCCTCGGCCGTCGAGAGCGTGCCGCTGGGCGACTTGACCTTCGTACGTCCGTCGGCCGTGACGCCGTCCCGCAGCTCGCGGAAGACGGTGACGACGCGGCGTATCTCGTCGATACCGTCGGGCCCGGCCGGCAGATCGAGCGCGCGCCCGATCTGGTCGACGCGGCGCGAGACGATGTCGACCTCCGCGTCCGCGCTCTCCGGCAGCGGCAGGACGACCGTGTTGAAGCGGCGGCGCAGCGCGCTCGACAGGTCGTTGACCCCGCGGTCGCGGTTGTTGGCGGTGGCGATGAGGTTGAAGCCGCGCACGGCCTGCACCTCCTGACCCAACTCCGGTATGGGCAGGGTCTTTTCCGACAGGATCGTGATCAGCGAATCCTGTACGTCGGCGGGGATGCGGGTCAGCTCCTCGACCCGCGCCGTCATGCCGTCGGCCATGGCCCGCATGACGGGGCTGGGCACGAGCGCGTCGCGGCTGGGGCCGTGCGCGAGCAGCTGCGCGTAGTTCCAGCCGTAGCGGATCGCCTCTTCCGGCGTGCCGGCCGTGCCCTGCACGAGCAGCGTCGAGTCGCCGCTGACGGCGGCCGCCAGATGCTCGGACACCCAGGTCTTCGCCGTGCCGGGCACACCGAGCAGCAGCAGTGCACGGTCGGTGGCGAGGGTGCTGACTGCGACCTCGACGATGCGGCGCGGGCCCACGTACTTCGGCGTGATGACCGTTCCGTCCGGCAGCGTGCCGCCGAGCAGATACATCGCGACGGCCCAGGGCGAAAGCCGCCAGCGGGCGGGCCGGGGCCGGTCGTCCTGCGCGGCCAGCGCGGCGAGTTCGGCCGCGAAGGCGTGCTCGGCGTGCGGCCGCAGCACCTCCCCCGCCTTCGCGGACGCGGCTGCGGACTGGTTGTCGGTCGTCGTCTCGTCGACGGAAACAGTCATGGAGCGATCCCCCTCCAGCTCGTCCGGACGTGTCTGGCCCGGATGTGTTTCCAACGGTGCACCACGCCACTGACAATCGACCTCCGAACGCCTCTGACCTGCACGGATGTCGAGCGTCAGGTCGATTGTCAGTGGCGGGACCTACCGTCGAAGACATGACTCAGCAGGGGGTGCGCTGGACGGCGGATCAGGTCCTTGCATTGGCACCTGATGCCCCGTCACGCAAGGCGGGAAGCAGGCTCGGCATCGCCGGGCCGTGGTCGGAGGCAGGCAGTTCGGGCGAGGGGGCTGTGTGGGGGCTGTGCAAGGGCAGCGGCAGCAAGCCGTATCAGACAGTCGTGGACATCACGGACATCACCGGATCGGCGGGACCGGCGTACAAGTGCAGTTGTCCGAGCCGCAAGTTCCCGTGCAAGCACGCGCTCGGGCTGCTGCTGCTCTGGACGACGGGGGCGGATGGAAGGGTGCCCGATGCGCAGCCGCCGGAATGGGCGCGGGAGTGGCTCTCTGCGCGCCGTAAAAGAGCGGAGTCGAAGCAGGGCCCGGCCGCGGAGCCGGGCTCGCCCGCGCCCGCCGATCCGGAGGCCGCGCGCCGCAGGGCGGAGCGGCGGGCCGAGCGGGTCACGGCGGGGGCGACGGAGCTTGAGCAGCGCCTCTCCGATCTGCTGCGCGGCGGCATAGCGGCCGCCGAACAGACGGGGTACGGGCTGTGGGAGGAGACGGCGGCCCGGATGGTCGACGCGCAGGCGCCCGGACTTGCCGCGCGGGTGCGGGAGTTGGGGTCCATACCGTCCTCCGGGCCCGGCTGGCCGGTGCGGATGCTGGAGGAGTGCGCGCTGCTCCACCTCCTCGACCAGGGCTGGCTGCACCGCGAGCGGCTGCCGGACGCGCTGGCCGGCACCGTCCGCTCCCGCATCGGCCTGCCCACGCCCGCGCAGGGCCCACCGGTACGGGACAGCTGGCTGGTGCTCGCGCAGTACGACACGGCGGACAGCAAGCTCACCACCCGCCGTATCTGGCTGCACGGCACGGAGTGCGGGCGCACGGCCCTGCTTCTCTCGTACGGAGCCGCGGGCCGCGCCCCGGCGCTCTCGCTTCCGGTCGGCCTTGCGCTGGACGCCGAGCTGACCGCCCACCCGGGCGCAGGGCAGCTGCGCACGGACCTGGGCGAGCAGTTCGCGGCGCCGGCACCCACGGCGGCCCGGCCGCCCGGTGTGAGCACGGCGCGGGCGACGTCCTGCTACGGAGAGGCGCTGCGCCTTGACCCGTGGCTGGATTCCTGGCCGGTGACGCTGCGCGAGGTGATACCGACCCCGCACGCGGACGGCTGGCAACTGGCGGACGCGGAAGGGGCACTTGCCCTGCCCATCACCCCGTCCGCGACGTCCAGACCTGGGCTGTGGCGCCTGGTCGCACTCTCCGGAGGCGCTCCGGTGACGGTGTTCGGCGAATGTGGCCACCAGGGCTTCACTCCCCTGACGGCCTGGCCGCAGGGAACAGGAGAAGCGGTGCCGCTGTGCTGACCGCACCTCGCGCCACCGCTGCCGCCCGCGCAGCATCACGTACTCCAAGAGCAGGCATTTCAAAGGCGCTTACTTCACAAGAAGGGACCTCATGACCGGCACCACCCCGCTCGACGAGGCCGCCGCCACCCCCTGGGAGGAGCTGGTGACCGCCGCGCTCCTCGGCACCGACCGCCGCACACCCCCCGTACACGCACCGGGCAAGGACGCCCCGACCGCGCTCCTGGACGCGGCCGCCGTGCAGACCCTCCGGCGCAGAGCGGGCCTGCGCCCCGCGCCCGCCGCCGCGCCGCCCGAGCCCGCCGCCGACGATCCCAGGCCCTGCGTGCCGCCCACGGCCCGGCGCCGCCTCGCCACCCTGCTCACCGATCACCCCGGAGCGGGCAGCGGAGGACGCCGTGGCGCGGTGCCCGATCTGATGGAACTGCTGCCGCAGTGGCTGGCGTTGGCCAACGAACGGGGCTTCGCGGCACCCCCGGAGCTGCTTCCTGCGCTCCTGAACGCGGCCCGTGGGCGCACGGACCTCCGGCCGCAGGCCCTCGCCTTCGCGGGCCCGCGCGCGCTGTGGCTAGCACGGCTCAACCCCGACTGGAAGTTCGCGCTGCGCTCCACTCCCGGCGGCGGCGTGGCCCTGCCCGCCCCGGAGGAGACCGCGCAGGTCCAACAGCTCTGGGAGGAGGGCCTGTTCGCCGAGCGCGTCGCCCTGCTCGCGTCGGTGCGGGCCCACGACCCGGCCGCCGCGCGGGCCCTGCTCGCCACCACCTGGGGCACGGAGCGGGCGGAGGACCGCCTGATGTTCCTCGACTCGCTGCGTACGCGGCTCTGCGACGCCGACGAGCCGTTCCTGGAACAGGCACTCGCCGACCGCAGCCGCAACGTCCGTGCCACGGCGGCCGAGCTGCTCTCCGCGCTCCCCTCGTCCGCCCTCGCCGCGCGGATGGCGGACCGGGCCACATCCTGCGTGGCCATCGACCATGCGAACGGCACGAAGAGCACACCGACGCTCACTGTCGAGGCCCCGCACGAGTGCGACACGGGCATGGAGCGCGACGGCGTCGTCCCGAAGCCACCCGCCGGCCGGGGTGAACGGTCGTGGTGGCTGGGCCAGTTGGTGGAGGCGGCCCCTCTCGCCTGCTGGCCGCAGCGGCTCGGCGGCCGAGCCCCCGCCGAGATCGTGGCGCTGCCCGTGGCCGACGACTGGCGGAGCGAGCTGCACGCGGCGTGGTGCCGAGCCGCCGTGCGGCAGCGCGACGCGACCTGGTCCCGGGCGCTCCTCGGTGCCCCCGCGTCGCCCGACGCGGCGGGACCGGGCGCGGCGTCGCTCGCCGAGCGCGCGAAACTCCTGGCCACGCTGCCCGCCGAGGAACGGGCCGGCTGGGTCGCGGGGTTCATCGCGGCGCACGGCCTCTCGGAGGCGTTCCAGCTGCTCGGCGTCTGCGCGGTGCCCTGGTCGGAGCCCCTGGGGCGATCCGTGGTCGACGCGCTGAACATCGCGCGGGACGCGGGGAGTTATCCCTGGAGCTTCAGCGGCGTGATGGGCCTGGCGGAGCGCTGCCTCGACCCGGCGGAGGCGGTCCGGCTCGACGTGCTCACCGCGATCCCGGACGAGCCGGAGGACGCGTCGCCCGGCGCCGGCGGCTACTGGTCGGAGGCGTTCCAGCGCCTGGTCAGCACGTTGCGCCTACGCGCGGCGATGCGCGCGGAGCTGGGGGTGGAGCCGCGTACGCCGGGGCAAGCGAATCCGCCGAGCACATCAGCTCCAGAGCCAGGGCCGGGGCAGGCAAAACCGGGGGCGCCATGAATACCGGCACCCCCGCCCGCACCCCCAAGAAGGCGAACCGCTCAGGCGCCCGCAGGCTGCCGCACGTTCGCCCGGACCCACTCCACGATCGAAGCCGTCGTCGCCCCGGGCGTGAAGATCTCCGCGACGCCCTTCTCCTTGAGCGGGGCGATGTCGTCCTCGGGAATGATGCCGCCGCCGAAGACCTTGATGTCCTCCGCGTCGCGCTCCTTGAGGAGCTCGATCACGCGCGCGAAGAGCGTGTTGTGCGCACCGGAGAGGATGGAGAGACCGATCGCGTCGGCGTCCTCCTGGATCGCGGTGTCCACGACCTGCTCGGGCGTCTGGTGCAGCCCCGTGTAGATGACCTCCATACCGGCGTCACGCAGTGCCCGCGCGATCACCTTGGCCCCGCGATCATGACCGTCGAGACCCGGCTTGGCGACCACCACGCGGATCGGACCGGCTGCCACACCCATCACTGCCTCCATGTACCGATATCCATCTGTCCAAGCACTGGCACCCCGTGCCGCACCGGCCGGGGAAGTGAACGAACGTTATCTCCAGCATCTCTCACCCGGCAGTTTCACGGTGGAGAGCGAGGGGGAAATCACACAAAGGGACACGTTCGCTGCGCGCCACTCCCGTATCCGTCGGTATACGGACCGTATTCGGGACGGCGCAAGGGGAGCCGCAAGGAGGACGCCGCACCACCGCGCAGTCAGCCGCGCGGCGTGGTGATGCGGCGTATCGGCGATCGCGCCGCCGGTGGGCAGGCCACCGGCGCCGACCACGCGCCGCCGCCCGCCCTCCGCCGCGCCTCCCCGCTACGGGCACACGGGGGACAGAGCCGTCCTCCTGCGTGCCGACCGGGAGGTCGACCATGACCGTCACGAGGGTCCTGCCCTTTCACCCGCTCTGCTCGCTGCTCCCCGCCAGACTGGCGGGACTCTCCCTGACCCTGCTGAAAGCGACCGCACTCGAGCTGGCGATCCTCACCGGGCATCTCCTCCTCTACCCCTCGGGCATCGTGCCGGAACGCAGGACCGTCCCCGCGCCGTCATCCCCCAAAGCCCCCCGGCTCCCCACCGAGAGCAGGCCGCCGGTCGTCCTGCTGCACGGCTTCATCGACAACCGCTCCGTCTTCGTGCTGCTCCGCCGCTCCCTGGCCCAGCACGGCCGCCAGCATGTGGAGGCGCTCAACTACTCCCCTCTCACCTGCGACATCCGCACCGCCGCCGAGCTGCTCGGCCGCCACATAGAGGAGATCTGCGAGCGCACGGGCCACGCCCGGGTCGACATCGTCGGCCACAGCCTCGGCGGTCTGATCGCCCGCTATTACGCGCAGCGCCTGGGCGGCGACCGGCGCGTGCGCACGCTGGTCACCCTCGGTACGCCGCACTCGGGCACACGGGTGGTGCCGCTGGCCGACGCGCACCCGATCGTGCGCCAGATGCGCCCCGGCTCAGATGTGATCGAGGAGCTGCGCGAACCCGCGCCGGAGTGCCGCACGCGCTTCGTGAGCTTCTGGAGCGACCTGGACCGGCTGATGATCCCCCTGGAAACGGCCTGCATCGACCATCCCGACCTGATCGCGGAGAACGTACGCGTCTCGGGCATCGGCCACCTCGCCCTGCCCGTGCATCCCGCGGTCGCCACCGGAATCCGCCAGGCCATCGACCAGCCGGCCACGGGAGATCGGGGCGCGGGCGGACTGAACGGACTGACGGTGGCGTAAAGGCGGCAGGCGCGGCGATGTGAAGGCGGCACGCGCGGTGGCATGAAGCGGCACGCGGTGACGTAAATGCGGCACGCGCGGCGACCTCAGCAGCGGCTCCCACGCCCCGCGTTCACCACGATTCGTCGAACGCTTCTCGAACGCAGGGCCAAAGCTGTGCCCACAGTCCGCCGAAAGGCGGCCGAATGCCCGTTTCCTGAGATCAGGAAACCTGCCGAAGATTGTCGCGCCCGCGTACCGCCGGGTACAGTCACCGCACTGCTCTGCCCCCTGCTGCCGAGGCGAAAGAGAAGTTGGTGAACGACCGTCACCCGTCGGGGACCCCCACTCCCCCGGCCTCGGCACCCGCCGACTACGCGCCCTATGCGTCGTACGACCAGGGCACGCAGCACGGCGGCTACACCGGGTACGACGGCTACTCCACCGGCACGTTCACCACCACCGGCGGCTACGACACGGCGAATCCCGACACCGGAAGTTTCGCCTCCGACCCGCTCTTCGGCGACATGCCCGGCAGTCAGTACGACACCGGCCAGTGGTCAACCACGGGGACACAGCAGACACTCGGCTACGACCCGTACGCCGCGCAGCCCCAGGTCGCGTACGACGCGAACGGCTACGAGACGGGCAGTTACGACACCAGCGCCGCGTGGCCGACCGGCGGTTACCAGACGCTCGCCACGGACATCCCCGCCCAGCCGGGCCCCGACGCCAGTGAGCAGTGGGACTCCACCGCCTGGAACCAGCCGCAGCAGACCGGCCAGTGGGAGGCGCAGCCCTTCGACACCGGGGCGTACGACGCGACGGCCTGGAACTCCGGCGGCCACGAGGCGGCGTACGGAGCGACCGGGACACACGAGACGTACGGGGCAACCGAGGCGCACACGACGGCGCTTGTCGAAGAGCACGGAACCCTGGATCCGTACGAGCCCTCCGAGCCCGCAGAGGCCTACGCGCACGCGGCGTACGCGGCCGACACCCCGGTCGACTCCTACGCGTCCGATCCGTACGCCCAACCCGCCCCCGCCGAACACGAGTTCACCCCGGACGAGGCGCCCGCGGAGCCGCTCGGCCCGATCGAGCCGAGCTTCGGACGCGACACCGACGACGACGAGCCGCCGGTCATGGACCGCTCCCGCGGCTCCCGTTCGCGGACCCGCCGCCGCACCCCCGCCAAGCGCTCCGCCCTGCTCACGGTGGCCGTGCCCTCGGCCTGTGTGATGGGCGTCGCCGGTATCGCCGCCGCCTCCGTGGGCAGCTTCGGCGGTGACGACGGCAAGGAGACCCAGGCCGCCACGGCCCCGGACCCGACGTCGGTGAAGCCCTCCGCGGCCAACAACAAGCTCGACACGCAGCTGGAGAACCTCTCGGCGGACGCGGGCGACTTCGCGGACCGGGCGAGCCGCACCCAGGAACGCATCGACCTCAAGGCGCAGAAGGTGGCCGCCGAGAAGAAGGCCGCCGAGGAAGCCGCACGCAAGGAGCGCCTGCGCCCCAAGTTCTCGCTGCCGGTCAAGCAGCAGGGGCTGAGCGCCTATTACGGCCAGGCAGGCATCAACTGGATGTCGGCGCACTCCGGAATCGACTTCCCGGTGTCGTACGGCACCGAAGTGATGGCCGCGACCGACGGCACCGTCTCCACGAAGTGGAACAGCGCCTACGGAAACATGGCGATAGTGACCGCCAAGGACGGCACGGAGACGTGGTACTGCCACCTCTCCACACACAAGATCTCCAGCGGCCCCGTCAAGGCGGGCGACGTCATCGCCTTCTCCGGGAACTCCGGCAACTCCACGGGACCGCATCTGCACTTCGAGGTGCGTCCCGGCGGCGGCTCGGCGATAGACCCGCTGCCGTGGCTGCGCAGCCACGACCTCGACCCGACGTAACTCCGGCTGCGACCCGCGGCGGCGACCGACGCAACTCCGGCCGCCGCCCCCGGCGTTACAGCTTCTCCACCGGCGCGTACCGCAGCAGCAGGCGCTTCGGCTTGGGCTCTCCGAAGTCCACCGTCGCCTCGGCGTTCGCACCCGAGCCCTTCACCCCGACCACGGTCCCGAGGCCGAACTGGTCGTGCGTCACCCGGTCACCGACCGCCAGCGAGACCACCGGCTTCTCGGTGGCGCGGCGTGTGGCGAAGCCCTGTGCGCCGCCGGCACGCGAGCGCGACGACGACAGGGAGGACGTGATGCCCGCCGCGGGTCCGGAGGACGCCGGCGCGCCGACGGACCCCGTCCGCTTCCAGTCCAGATGGGCGTCGGGGATCTCTTCGAGGAAGCGCGAGGGCGGGTTGTACGAGGGCTGGCCCCAGGCACTGCGCATCGAGGACCGCGTCAGATACAGCCGCTCCCGCGCGCGCGTGATGCCCACGTACGCCAGACGGCGCTCCTCCTCCAGCTCCTTGACCTGGCCCAGGGAGCGCATGTGCGGGAAGACGCCGTCCTCCATGCCGGTCAGGAAGACGACGGGGAATTCCAGGCCCTTGGCGGTGTGCAGGGTCATCAGCGTGATGACACCGGAGCCGTCGTCGTCCTCGTCCGGGATCTGGTCCGAGTCGGCGACGAGCGCGACCCGCTCCAGGAACTCGGAGAGCGAACCGGAGACACCCGCGCCCGCACCCTCCGCCTCGGTCTCCGTCTCGGCGCCCGTCTCGCCCGCCGCACCACTGTCCTGCTCGAACTCCAGGGCCACGGCGGCCAGTTCCTGGAGGTTCTCGATGCGCGTCTCGTCCTGGGGGTCGGTCGAGGCCTGCAACTCGGCGAGATAGCCGGTCCGTTCGAGCACGGCCTCCAGGACGACGGCCGGGCCCGCGCCGGACTCGACGATGGTCCGCAGCTCCTCCATCAGCGTGTTGAAACGCTTGACGGCGTTCGCCGAGCGGGCCGCCATGCCGTACGCCTCGTCGACGCGCTTCAGCGCCTGCGGGAAGGAGATCTTCTCGCGCTGCGAGAGCGCGTCGATCATCGCCTCCGCGCGGTCGCCGATGCCCCTCTTGGGTACGTTCAGAATGCGCCGCAGCGGTACGGAGTCCTCCGGGTTGGCGAGCACGCGCAGATACGCGAGGACGTCCCGGACCTCCTTGCGCTCGTAGAAGCGGACACCGCCGACGACCTTGTAGGGCAGGCCGACGCGGATGAAGATCTCTTCGAAGACACGCGACTGCGCGTTCGTCCGGTAGAAGATCGCGACGTCGCCGGCCTTCGCGTCGCCCGCGTCGGTGAGCCGGTCGATCTCGTCGGCGACGAACTGCGCCTCGTCGTGCTCGGTGTCGGCGACATAGCCGGTGATGCGCGCGCCCGCGCCCGCGTTGGTCCACAGGTTCTTGGGGCGGCGGCTCTCGTTGCGCTCGATGACGGCGTTGGCCGCGGTGAGGATCGTCTGCGTGGAGCGGTAGTTCTGCTCCAGGAGGATCGTCGTCGCGTTCGGGTAGTCCTCCTCGAACTGGAGGATGTTGCGGATCGTGGCGCCGCGGAAGGCGTAGATCGACTGGTCGGCGTCACCCACGACGCACAGCTCGGCCGGATCGTCCCCCTCGCCTCCGGAGGGGCCGACCAGCTCGCGCACCAGGGCGTACTGCGCGTGGTTGGTGTCCTGGTACTCGTCGACCATCACGTGCCGGAAGCGGCGCCTGTAGTGCTCGGCGACGTCCGGGAACGCGCGGAACATGTGGACCGTCGTCATGATCAGGTCGTCGAAGTCGAGCGCGTTCGCCTCGCGCAGCCGCGACTGGTACATCGCGTACGCCTGGGCGAGGGTCTTCTCGAAGCCGTCCGCGGCCTGTCCTGCGAAGGTCTCCTCGTCGATCAGCTCGTTCTTCAGGTTCGAGACCTCGGCGCTGAAGGACTTCGGCGGGAACTTCTTCGGGTCGATGTCCAGGTCACGGCAGACCAGCGCCATGAGCCGCTTGGAGTCGGCGGCGTCGTAGATCGAGAAGGAGGAGGTGAAGCCCAGCTTCTTCGACTCGCGGCGCAGGATGCGGACGCAGGCGCTGTGGAAGGTCGACACCCACATCGCGTTCGCGCGCGGCCCGACGAGCTGCTCGACGCGCTCCTTCATCTCGCCCGCGGCCTTGTTCGTGAACGTGATCGCCAGGATCTGTCCCGGGTGCACATGCCGCTCGGCCAGGAGATGGGCGATGCGGTGGGTCAGGACCCGGGTCTTGCCGGAGCCGGCGCCGGCCACGATGAGCAGCGGGGAGTCCGCGTGCACGACGGCCGCGCGCTGGTTCTCGTTCAGACCGTCGAGCAGCGCCGCCGGGTCGATCACCGGGCGGGGCGCGCCGCCGCGGTAGTGCGCGTCCCGGGGCGTGGGCGCGTCGAACTTCCCGTCGAACAGATCATCCGGAATGGGCTCCGGAGCACTGTCCTCGGGCGGCGGCGGGGGCTCCCCCTCCGATGCCCGCAAGGGCTGGAGGTCCGCCAGGAAGCTGTCATCAAAGAGGCTGCTCATCGCCTCCCGAGTCTAGGCGGCCCCACTGACAACCCGCCCCGGGTTCCGGCCACCTCGATCCTTCCCCAAGCTCTCGGCTCCGCTCGAGCAGGGGAGACCCCTCACGCCCCGCCCGCGGGCGGTGACGCTCCGCTACGGCACGGCGTGCCCGCGTCAAGAGCTTCGTAAAGTCACGAAAATGTATCGGGCATATCGAACATCAACCTTCACACGGACCACACGAGTTGGCTAGCGTGCTCCGCGGGCTGCTCGTACTTCCACCGGCGAACCCCGCCGGGAACGGGTGGCCTCCGCCGAGTCCGACCTCCTCGGAGCCGGGGACCCACCAAGACCTTGGGGTGAATCGGTCCCGTACGAAGTACGGGACTGTAGGGCAACCTTCCGAACCACCCGCCCGAACCCGACAGCTAACCCGGTAGGCGGTCTACGGAAGGAGTCGCCTCCCTTGGCGTCGCACCGCAAGCCGCGGACCCGCATTGCCGGAATACGCACCACTCCCGCCATCGGCATCACGACGGCGGCCCTCACCTCCGTGGCCCTCTTGTCGCAGAGCGCCCAAGCGGCCCCCTCGGCGCCACAGAAGCCCAGTCTCGAAGAGGTCCAGAAGAAGGTCGACGACCTCTACCAGCAGGCCGGCGTGGCCACCCAGAAGTACAACTCGGCCAAGGAGCGCACCGAGAAGCAGCGCAAGAAGGTCGACACCCTCCTGGACGACGTGGCCCAGCGCACGGACAAGCTGAACGAGGCCCGTCAGGAGCTCGGTTCGTTCGCCGCGGCCCAGTACCGCACCGGCGCCGTCTCCGAGACCGCCACGATGATGCTCGCCGATGACCCGCAGGGGTATTTCGACCAGAACCATCTCTCGGACCGGCTGACCGAGCGCCAGAAGAAGGCCGTCGACGACTACCAGACGCAGCAGGCGTCGGCGACGAAGCAGCGCGCGAAGGCCGCGAAGTCCCTGGAGACGCTGAGCGATTCGCGGGACGACCTGAAGACGAGCAAGAAGGCCGTCCAGGACAAGCTCACGAAGGCCCGGACGCTGCTCTCCGAGCTGACCGCCGAGGAGAAGGCGCGGCTCGCGGCGATCGAGAAGAAGAAGGAAGAAGAGGCCAGGCGCAAGGCCGCCGAACTGGCCCGCAAGCAGGAGGCCGAGGCGGAGGCCAAGCGCAAGGCGGCGGAAGAGGCGGCCGCCAAGGAGCGCGAGGAAGAGCAGCAGAACGACGGGACCGACGAGAACACTGAGACCCCGGACACCGGTTCCGACACCGGTACCGGCACCGGCTCCGGGGACACCGACAGCGGCTACGCGACGAAGGCCGCGAAGGTCATCGCCTTCGCGGAGGCGCAGATCGGCAAGCCGTACGTGTGGGGTGCCACGGGCCCCGACTCCTACGACTGCTCCGGTCTCACCCAGGACGCGTGGAAGGCCGCGGGCATCTCCCTGCCGCGCACCACGTGGGACCAGGTGAAGGTCGGCACGACGGTGAAAACCGCCGACGCCAAGCCGGGTGACCTGGTGTTCTTCTACGACGACATCAGCCACGTGGGGATCTACATCGGCGACGGCAAGATGATCCACGCCCCGAAGCCGGGCACGAACGTCCGCGTCGAGTCGATCTACTACATGCCGATCCACAGCGTGGTGCGCCCCGCGTAACCGTCACACGCAAAGGAAAACGGCCCTCCACGCGCGCGTGGAGGGCCGTTTTCCTGCGGTGGTCAGGTCCACAGCACCGCGATGAAGATGTTCGCCGTGGTCAGCAGCCCCACCGCACCGAACATGCCCTTGTCGACCTTCTCCTCGTCCCGCTTCACATAGACCAGCGCGAGGATCACGATCAGCACGGCCATCTTGATGCCGATCTTGAGGTTGTTGACCGGGTTGTCGTCCGCCTGGTTGAGGCCCACCAGGATCACGCCGGTGACCAGCATGGTCAGCGCGCCGTGCAGCATCGCGGGGTTGAAGCGGGCCGTGCCCTGGCCCATCTGCTTCATCTGGGTGAGGAAGCCGCCCAGCAGGGAGGCGATACCGATGATGTGCAGACCGACGAAGACATGGGTGAGTACGTCCATGGATCCGGAGCCTAGCCGGGGCCATACCACCGCTCGGCACCCAGGTGGGCCACAAGCGGCGCATCGGTCAGGGGCCTGTACGAAGGCTGTGCGGCCACGCGATGCGCGCGGCCACATACGGCCACCGGCCGGAGCACTTCCGTCAGTTGCGTACATTCCGTCACCAACCCGTGACGGTCAGGTTTAGCGTCCTTCGTCAGGTGACCGGCTCCCCACCGCCGTCCGGACCAGGGGCGGCAGTCGGACACCACCGCCGAGAAACCCGGCGGCGGTCCGCTCCCCCTGTGCGGGCCGTCGCCGGACCCTAAGGAGCCCCCTCGTGGCAGCTCACCGCAAGCCCAGACAGCGCGCGCTCAGCGGCGGTACGGCCCGTACCGCCGCCACCCTCGCCCTCGCCGGGGCCGCCACGGCGACCGCCTTCGACGGGACGGGCCACGCGGACCCCCGGCTCAGCCCGACCGAGGTGAAGTCCAAGGTCGACGCGCTCTACCGCGAGGCGGAGATCGCCGCCGAGAAGTACAACGGCGCCAAGGAGAAGGCGGACAAGGCCGAGGAGTCCCTGGGCGAGCTGCGCGACGAGGCGGCCCGCAAGACGGAGAAGCTCAACTCGGCGCGCGAGGGCCTCGGTTCGATCGCCGCGGCGCAGTACCGCAGCGGCGGCATCGATCCCGCCGTCCAGCTCGCGCTCTCCTCCGACCCCGACCAGTTCCTGGAGCGCGCCGCGCTCGCCGACCGTGCGGGCAGCCGCCAGGCCTCGGCCGTCAGCGGCGTACGCAAGCAGCTCCAGGAGATCGACCAGCTGCACAGCGAGGCCGACGGCACGCTCGACCGCCTCGAATCCCGCCAGGCGGAGCTGAGGAAGCACAAGAAGACGGTCAACGGAAAGCTGGACTCCGCAAAGCGGCTGCTCGCCCGGCTGACCGCCGAAGAGCGTGCGCGGCTGGCGGGCGACGGCGATCAGGACCGGACCTCCCGCGCCGCCGGCCGCGACGCCGCCCTGGACGCCCCGGCGAAAGCCCCCAACGCCCGCGCGTCGACGGCCGTCTCCTACGCCTACAAGGCGCTCGGCAGCCCGTACGTATGGGGCGCCACGGGCCCCAACGCCTTCGACTGCTCCGGGCTCACCCAGGCCGCGTACCGCTCCGCGGGGGTCGCCATTCCCCGTACGACGTACTCCCAGATCGCGGCGGGCAACCGGGTCCCGCGCTCCCAACTGCAGCCAGGAGACCTGGTCTTCTTCTACCAGGGCATCAGTCACGTCGGCATCTACGTGGGCAACGGACAGATGATCCACGCCCCGAACCCGAGCGCGCCGGTGCGCCTGGCACCGATCAGCCAGATGCCGTTCGCGGGGGCCACGCGGGTGGCGTGAAGGGCCTCACAAAGAGTCCGAGCAGCCCGAAGGTACTGTTCTGGCTCATGCCCCGCCGTACGCTGCCGCCCCCACCGCCGCCCGCCCACCTGCGCACGTGGCCGGACCGCAACGCGCTCCTCGCCGACCGCGGCATGGCACTCGAAGAGCTGCGCAGGCGGAGCCTGGGAGTGCACCGGCTGCTGCTGCTCTGGCTGTTGGGGCTCGGCGGCGTCATCGGGTGGTCGCTGCTCGCGCTGCCGATCCAGATGGTCGAGGACAAGGAGCCCATGGTCATCGTGTTCGGCCCGGTCTGCGCCGTCCTGGGCCTGGGGGCACTCGTCCCCTCGGTGATCGGCGTCGCCCTGGGCATCCGCCGCGACCGGCAGATACGCCAACTCACCGACACCTGGCTCGCGTTGGACAGCCACCCGACGGCGGACTCCGCGCTCCGCTCCCCCGGCCTGAGCCTCTGCTGGCTCCTCGGTTCCTTCGTCCTGTGCGCGCTGGGCCTGGGGGCGTCCTTCGCTGCCGCCGCCTACGCCGAGCCGGGACGCGACTCGTACGGCGACGTCGCCCTCGGCATGGGCGCCGGCCTGGTCCTGTGGCTGACGGGCCTGGTCGGCGTCACCAAGGCGGTCGGCCACTACCGCTGGGCGGTACGGATGTTGACCCCCACCGCGGTCGCGGGCGGCACACACCGCTGAAGTCCGACCGACCCGTCAGACCAACCGCCGAGCCGTAGCCCACCGCGTCAACTCATGCCGGTTGGACAGCTGCAGCTTCCTCAGCACCGCCGACACATGCGACTCCACCGTCTTCACGGAGATGAAGAGCTGCTTGGCGATCTCCTTGTACGCGTACCCGCGCGCGATGAGCCGCAGCACCTCGCGCTCGCGCTGGGTGAGGCGGTCCAGGTCCTCGTCGACCGGCGGCGCGTCGGTCGACGCGAAGGCGTCGAGGACGAACCCGGCGAGCCGCGGCGAGAACACCGCGTCGCCGTCCTGCACACGGAAGACGGAGTCGACCAGATCGGTGCCGGTGATGGTCTTGGTGACATAGCCGCGGGCGCCGCCCCGGATGACTCCGATGACGTCCTCGGCGGCGTCCGACACAGAGAGCGCGAGGAACCGCACCGGGTTCTCGGCGTCGGACATCAACGGCGCGCAACGGCGAAGGACTTCGACCCCGCCGCCGCCCGGAAGGTGCACGTCGAGGAGCACGACCTCCGGACGCGTCGTCGTGATGACCGTGACCGCCTGATCGACATCGGCGGCCTCACCCACGACCTCGACGCCCGTGATCGCCGTCCTGCCGATCTCCGCCTGCACGCCCGTACGGAACATCCGGTGGTCGTCGACGAGGACGACACGCACCCGGCGGCCTTCCTCGTCACCGCCGACGGCAGTACCGGCCGCATCGGCGGGCCGAGCCGATTCAGTCGGCACGGCCGACGTGCCCGGTCCGGCCGACGTGTCCGGTCCGGCCGCGGTCGGGTCGGGCGCACCCTCTGATCCGCCCCTGGGCCCCACGGGCTCACTCGCGTCGCTCATGTCGTCGCCGTCCTCTCCATCTCCAGCTCGACTTCCGTGCCGCCCCCCGGCACGGCGCGCAGCCGCGCCGTGCCGCCGTTGCGCTGCATACGGCCGATGATCGATTCTCGTACTCCCATGCGGTCGTCCGGCACGGAATCCAGATCGAACCCGGGGCCACGGTCCCGGACGGACACGAACACCGTCTCCCCCTCAACTTCCGCGAAGACCTGCACCGCACCGCCCTCGCCACCGTACTTGGCGGCGTTCACCATCGCTTCCCGCGCGGCCTGCATCTGCGCGGACAGCCGGTCGTCGAGCGGGCAGTCGCCGACTATGACGACCTCGATGGGGACGCCGTGCTTGTCCTCGACCTCCGCCGCGTTGCGCCGGACCGCCTCGGCGAGGGTGTCGGGCTCGTCGTCCTCGTCCTTGCCCGTGCCCTCCGGTTTGTAGAGCCATTGACGCAGGTCGCGCTCCTGGGCGCGGGCCAGCCTGCGCACCTCCGAGGCGTTCTCCGCGTTGCGCTGGATCAGGGTCAGGGTGTGCAGCACCGAGTCGTGCACATGCGCGGCGACCTCCGCCCGCTCCTGGGCGCGGATCCGCATCAGGCGCTCCTCGGAGAGGTCCTGCATCATGCGTACGAGATAGGGGCCGGCGAGCAGGGCGACGCCGACGAGCACGGCGAGCGCCGCCTGCAGCACGGAGCTGAGGTGCGAGGTCGAGCCCTGCAGCACGACGATGCCGGAGACACCGGCACCGACGAGCAGCACCCCGGCCGCCGCACGGGCGATGGTCAGCGTGCGCCGACGGCGGCCGACCGCCATCCAGCGGGCCCGGCGCGCGTTGTCCGCCTGGCGCCAGACGAGGGCGACACCGGCGGCGACGAGCAGGGTCGGGACGAGATAGGCCTTGGTGGAACTGCCCAGGTCCACATTGCCGACGAAGACCATGGCGACGACGACCATCGCGAGCAGCGCGACGAGCTGCCCCTTGTCCGGCTTGCGGGCCACGAGCTTGCGGCGGCCGTCGGCCGTCGTCTCTGTGGTGACGGCGGAGGGCGCGCGCTGGGCGTCGACACCGCCGACGCCCAGCGGCACGAAGAACCAGAACGCCGCGTACAACAGCGCGCCGAGGCCGTCCGCCATGAAAAGGCCGACGAAGATCAGCCGCACCCAGACGACGGGCAGCCCGAGGTGCCCTGCGAGGCCGCGCGCGACTCCGCCGAGCCAACGACCGTCACCGCTGCGGTAGAGCTTTCGCAGCGGCCGCTCGTCTTCGATGGGTACTGCTGCGGCTTCCGGCATGTCTCCGATATTCACACGCGTACGCGGGCGGGGGCATCAGGGTCGACCCCCGAGACTCCCCTGATCTCCGCCCCGGACGAACGGTGGCCGCAGGTCGGGGCAGGGGTACGTCAGGGGTGATATCAGGGTTCGGCCAGGGTTGTTCCGACTGCCGTCGCGGCCTCCCGCCCGTCACCATGGACACATGACAGACGAGCAGCCCGCCGGGACGGGCCCGCAGGCCGCGCAGCGCGATCCGCTGTCCGCCACGGCACAGGAGCCGGGCGGGCCCGCGGGCGTGCGGAACTTCCGCCGTGACCGCCGTCAGAAGAAGCTGGGCGGCGTGTGCGCGGGGCTCGGGCGGCACTGCGACATGGATCCGGTGATCTTCCGGATCGGTCTCGCGGTCCTCTCGGTCACCAGCGGGCTCGGCCTTGTCTTCTACGGCTTCGCGTGGCTGTTCGTCCCCTTCGACGACGAGGAGGAGAACGAGGCGCGCAGGCTGCTCTCCGGCCGGGTCGACGGCCAGGCCCTGACGGCCGTGCTCTTCGCGCTCGTCGGCTGCGGAGTCTTCCTGTCCCTGCTGAACAACGGCGGGGCGCTGACCTTCGCCGCCGTCCTCGCCCTGCTCCTCGCGGGCGCGGGGTACTGGTCGCAGCAGCGCGGCCTGACCGATCCCGACCCGGTGGCGGCACAGACCGTCGCGGACGCACCGCCCGAGGCGAAGGCACCGCCGGTGGCCGGGGCGCCCTCGTGGTGGCGGGACCCGATCGTCAAGGACGGCACGCACGACGGGATCTCGGGCTATTTCTGGGGGCCGGAGGGCGTCACCGTCGAGTACCAGCCGGATCCGCCACACGGTCGGATACGGCAGGGCGAGCCCGCGGCTCCCACCCCTCGGCCCAAGCCGCGCGGCCCGCGCTGGATCGGCGGCTCGGTCTTCCTGACGGCACTGGTCGCCGGCGGCCTCGGCACGGGCCTGACGTGGGAGGAGCAGGCGCTCGGCACCAGCCTGCAGACCGGCCTCGCGTGCGCGCTCGCCGTCTTCGCGGTCGGCATCGCCGTCAGTGCCTTCGCCGGGCGTACGGGGGTGGGCTCGATCATCCTCGCGGTGATCACGGCGACGCTGCTCGCGGGCGCGGCCGCGCTGCCCAAGGACATCAGCACCACCTGGGCGCGCACGGACTGGAAACCGGCCACGTCGGAGCAGGTGCGGCCCAACTACGAACTGGGTACGGGCATCGGCACCCTCGATCTGAGCCGGGCCGGCCCCGGCAAGGACCGGACGGTGACGACGAGTGCAGAGGTGGGGGCCGGACAGCTGAAGGTGATCGTGCCGAAGGACAGCACGGTCAAGCTGAACGTCGAAGTCGGGGTCGGCGACATCCAGTTGCCGGACGACCGCGACGGAGATGTGGACATCGCTCCGGGCAAGGAGAAGAGGGTGACGTTGGACCCGCCCGCGGGCAGCAAGGACGGCGGCACACTTGAGCTGAACGTCGAAGTGGGCATCGGACAGGCGGAGGTGACCCGTGCTACGTCATGAGTTCCATCCCGGCAAGCTGGTCCTGGGCCTGTTCCTGCTGATAGCGGCGATCGCCTACGCGGGTGACGCGGGCGGCCTCTGGGACACGCCGTGGTTCGTGGCGTTCCCCCTGTTGCTGGCGGGCCTGCTGCTCGGCGGCGCGACGGCAGCCGTGGCCTATGGCATACGCGGCCGCCCCGGCCACCGCTCGACGCGTCACTCGACCCGTCACTCGACCGACCGCTCACCCGGCCCTTCGACCGACCTCCCGGCGGACCACATACCCGGCCGCCCGGCGGACCGGTCACCCGACGACTCCACGGACGGCTGACGGACGTCCAGGCGACGCACGGCCGGGCGTACGGCCGAGTACCGGTGAGCGCCTGGGTGAGCCCCGGGGCTAGACGAGCCCCGAGGCGCGCCTGCGCCGGGTCGCAAGCATCGCGTCGGCCGAGAAGATGGACGCCCCGGCGAGGATCAGGGGCAGCCAGGCCATCAGGTACGCCAGGTCGTTGCCGTAGTAGTAGGGCTCGGTGGACCAGCTCACGGTCAGCCAGAGGCTGAGCGAGATCAGCGCGCCGCCGAGCGCCGCGATCCGGGCGAACAGGCCGACCAGGGTGCCGATGCCGACGGCGAGTTCACCGAGGGCGATGGCGTAGCCGAAGCCGACGGGGCTCTTGAGGGAGAGGTCGACGAGGGCCGGGATGGCGGAGATGTCGCGGACGCCCTCCATCATCTCGCCGATGGACCCGGCGCCGCTTGCGGACATGAACGCGCTGTCGGTGATCTTGTCCAGGCCGGCGTAGATGAAGGTGACGCCGAGGAAGACGCGGAGCGGGAGCAGGGCATAGCGGGAAGCGCTCTCCCTCCAGCCGCTGCTTCTGACGTAGCTGTTGTGGCTGTCGGTGCGCATGCCGTGAGCCATCGCTCTCGCCGCCTCTCCCGTTGACCGTCTCTCCCATTGACCCGCCATCAGACGATACGTACGAAGAGGGGGCCCTGCTCAGTGGCGTACACCGAATTCGCGAGAACAGATCCGTTGCCGTGCCGAGCTCATCGGTCGATGACTCGGTCCGTGGTGGAGGCCGTGCTGCGGTCCGTGGTTCAGTCCGTGACGTCGATCGTGCACCGGTTCGTCTCCACGCCCGCCGCGGTGATCACCTGGACGTCGACGCGGCCCGGCTCCACGTCGACCGGGACGGGGACGGTCAGCGCCGCGTCGGTCGGGTTGGTGAATCCGCCGGGCACGGGGACGAGCGGCACATGGACGTGGACCGTTCCGATGCGGACGACCATGCGGGCGAGACGGTCGGCGCTCTGCGCGCCCGGGGGCACGAATCCGGCGCCGCGGATCTCGATGTCGTCGCCGGTGCGGATGGGGGCGTCGAGGTCGCCGGCCTCGCGGGCCCGCACCACGGAGAGGATCACGGGGCGGCCGCCCTCGGCGTACTTGCCCGCCAGGTATGTCGCCGCCGACACCAGGACGAGCAGCGCGAGCCCCCACGGCAGGTCGGGCAGCTCTTCGGGACGGCGCGCGAGCCGTACCGCGGCGAAGACGATGGCGACGGCGCTGACCAGGACGTACTGCGTGTCCGCGAAGCTGCCGCGGCCCGCGTCGTCGGTGAGCAGATCGGCGGCTCGGGGCCGGTGGGCCGGCACCTTCTGCAGCCGCTGGCCGAGGACCCGCAGGCCCACCACACGGCGGACGAGCACGGCGACCCCGCACACCACGGTGAGGACGGTCACGGCTCCGGCTGCGCGGGCGATTTCGAGACCGGCGATCAGCTCGTCCCGCTGCCGGTGCCCGGAAGCGCCGGTCAGCTGCCCGGCGAGGACCAGAACGGCGAAGACGACGAGGAGGATCCAGCAGGCCGCCACGGCACGGGAGGTGGAGAGGCGATTGTCCTCGCCGATCACCGGCGCGAGGACGCCGCCGCGCGCCCGGTGCAGATGTCCGGCGCCGGACAGCAGGCCGCCGACGACCACGGCCGACAGGAGCCCGGCCGTGCGGGCGAGCGTCCAGCCGGTGCCGATCGCGGTGAGCGCCTGCACCAGGAGCAGCACGCCCACGGCTCCCCAGACGACACCGAGGGTGCGCTGCCGGAGCAGGCCGAGCCAGGCCTCGCCCTCGGCGCGGCCGCGTTCGGCGACGGCGCGCGCGGACTGGGTCAGTTCGTCCGACACCCACTGCCGGGAAGCGCCCGCGGAGTGCGCGACCGCCGCGGGAAGCCCCTCCCCGGCGGCCAGCTCGTCGCGCTTGGCGAGGAACTCGGCCACGGCCCGCCGGTGTCCCTCGCGCGCACCGTGCGGGCAGTCACCGCACGCGCAGCCACCCCCGTGCGCGCCCTGCCGAGCCTCCTGCACCGCCACCTCGTACGCCGCCTTCCCCGCCCTCGTCCGAGCACCGATCCGTGAAGCACCGATCCGTGAACTTCCTTGCAATGAAAGGGGATTGTGCCGTACGGGAAGTCGATCGGGTCCCTCGGGTCAGGTCAGGGCGGGTGAGGCCGGCGCGCCGGGGTTGACGGAGGGGAGCGGCGGCTCAGGTCAGCAGATCCGGTTCGCTGCGGCTGATGTCCTGCCACAGGGGCTGGTAGTTGATCCAGGCCACCAGATCGCTACCGAGCTGTTCGCGCGTCGCCACGGCCTGCTTGTGGCCGATCAGGACCGGGCGGCCCGCGGCCCGTGCGCTCAGCTGGACCTGGCAGGAGCGTTCCAGGGTGAGGAACCACCAGGCGGCGGCGTCCACGGAGTCGCCGACCGTGAGGAGTCCGTGGTTGCGCAGGATGACGGCCTTGTGGTCGCCGAGCGCGGTCGCGATGCGCCGCCCCTCCTCCGCGTCGACGACGACACCGGTGTAGCCGTCGTACAGCGCGTGGCTCTCGTAGAAGGCGCAGGACTCCTGGGTGATGGGGTCGAGGAGTTCGCCGAGCGTGGAGAGCGCGCGGCCGTGCAGCGAGTGGCAGTGGGCGACGGCGACGACGCCGGGCCGCGCCAGATGCGCCTGCGCGTGGACGGTGAAGGCGGCCTGGTTGACGTGGTGGCGGCCCTCGACGACCTGCCCCTCCGCGTTGGCGAGGACCAGATCGCCCACGGTGATGTGCTTGAAGGGCATCCCGAAGGGGTTCACCCAGAAACAGTCGTCGTACTCCGGGTCGCGCGCCGTGATGTGCCCGGAAACCCCGTCCTCGTATCCGAGCCGGCCAAAAAGCCGCAGCGCCCCGGCGAGCCGCTCCTTGCGGTACCGCCGTTCGTCCGCCATCGAGTCGTGGACGGGCGGCATCGCGAACTGCAGCCGTTCGACGGGTATCGGTGTGGGCGCCTGCATGGTTCCTCCATCCCTCGCTGTACGGAGCGGAAGTTACCGCCGGTCAGCGCAGGAAGACAGGGGGTCCCTGTGAAGAGAGTGCGCAATCGGGATGCGAAGCCGGACAGAGGATGTCGGGTATTGGCGCCACACTCGCCGTATGACATCGAGCCGTATGACATCGAGCCGTATGACATCGAACTGGGCAGCCTTCGCCGCGGCAGAACCCGACTTCGCACGGACCGCCGAGGAGCGCTTCGGCCTCTTCACCCACCACGTCATCGCCACGCTCCGCAAAGACGGTTCGCCGCGCACCACGGGGCTCGAAGTCCGTTTCCTGTACGGCGAGTTGTGGCTCGGCATGATGCCGAACTCGATGAAGGCGCTCGACCTGCGCCGCGACCCGCGCTTCTCCCTCCAGGCGAATCCGGGAGCCGGCACGGAGATGGCGGGCGGCGACATCCGGATCGCCGGGCGGGCCATCGAGGTGACGGACCCCGAGACCGTCGCGCGCTATGCCGGGGAGGTCGGGCCGCCGGAGCCGTTCCACCTGTTCCGTACGGAACTGGCCGAGGTGGTCCGTACGTACATCGAGGACGAGAAGTATCTGGCCGTGCGGCTGTGGAAGCCGGGTGCGCCCGCGCGGACGACCAGGCGGACCTGACGTACGCGAACGGCGCCGCCCACAGAAGTGGACGGCGCCGTTTCAGCCCTGCGGAGAGCTCCGCGGGAAGCCCCGCAGTAAGCCCTGTGGGACTACTCCCACTCGATGGTGCCCGGCGGCTTGCTCGTCACGTCGAGGACGACGCGGTTGACGTCGGCGACCTCGTTCGTGATGCGCGTCGAGATCTTCGCGAGGACCTCGTACGGAAGGCGCGACCAGTCGGCGGTCATGGCGTCCTCGGAAGAGACGGGCCGCAGCACGATCGGGTGGCCGTACGTCCGGCCGTCGCCCTGCACGCCCACGCTGCGCACATCCGCGAGCAGCACGACGGGGCACTGCCAGATGTCACGGTCGAGACCGGCGGCGGTCAGCTCCTCGCGGGCGATCGCGTCGGCGTCGCGGAGGAGGTCGAGACGGTCCTTCGTGACCTCGCCGACGATACGGATGCCGAGGCCGGGGCCCGGGAAGGGCTGGCGCTGGACGATCTCGTCCGGCAGACCGAGCTCCTGCCCGACCATCCGCACCTCGTCCTTGAAGAGCTGGCGCAGCGGCTCGATCAGCTGGAACTCGAGGTCCTCGGGGAGGCCGCCCACGTTGTGGTGGGACTTGATGTTGGCGGTGCCGGTGCCGCCGCCGGACTCGACGACGTCCGGGTAGAGCGTGCCCTGGACGAGGAACTCGACGGGCTGGTCGCCCGGCGCCTCGGCCACGATCTCCGCCTGCGCCTGCTCGAAGACGCGGATGAACTCGCGGCCGATGATCTTCCGCTTCTGCTCCGGGTCGGAGACACCGGCGAGCGCGCTCAGGAACCGCTCCTGCGCGTCGACGACCTTGAGCTGCACGCCCGTCGCCGCGACGAAGTCCTTCTCGACCTGCTCGGTCTCGCCCTTGCGCATCAGACCGTGGTCGACATACACGCAGGTCAGCTGCGAGCCGATGGCCTTCTGCACCAGCGCGGCGGCCACGGCGGAGTCGACGCCTCCGGAGAGGCCGCAGATCGCGCGCTTGGTGCCGACCTGCTCGCGGATCGAGGCGATCTGCTCCTCGACGATGTTGCCGGTGGTCCAGTCGGGCTTCAGGCCGGCGCCGCGGTAGAGGAAGTGCTCGAGCACCTGCTGGCCGTGCGTGGAGTGCATGACCTCGGGGTGGTACTGCACGCCGTACAGCTTCTTCTCGTCGTTCTCGAAGGCCGCGACCGGCACGACGTCCGTGGACGCGGTGACGGAGAAGCCCTCGGGCGCCGCGCTGCACGCGTCGCCGTGCGACATCCACACGGACTGCTCGGCCGGGGTGCCCTCGAAGAGCGTCGAGCCGGGCTTGGAGACGGCCAGTGGCGTACGGCCGTACTCGCGGGCGCCCGTGTTGTCGACGGTGCCGCCGAGGGTGGTCGCCATCAGCTGGAAGCCGTAGCACATGCCAAAGACGGGGACGCCGGCCTCGAAGATCGCGCGGTCCAGGCGCGGTGCCTCGTCCGCGTACACCGACGAGGGGCCGCCGGAGAGGATGATTGCGGCGGGGTTCTTCGCGAGCATCTCGGAGACCGGCATCGTGCTCGGCACGATCTCGCTGTAGACCCGGGCCTCACGGACACGTCGGGCGATGAGCTGGGCG
Source organism: Streptomyces sp. NPDC021622 (assembly GCF_040640795.1). NCBI lineage: Bacteria > Bacillati > Actinomycetota > Actinomycetes > Kitasatosporales > Streptomycetaceae > Streptomyces > Streptomyces sp. NPDC021622. The sequence goes on along the minus strand of NZ_JBFACK010000006.1, from coordinate 294,978 downwards.
TACTGCGCTCCGAAGTCGACGACCAGAACGGTGTCGGGAGCGGCGGCAGCGGGGGACGCTGATGGCACGGCGGCGGCCTTCCGGCGTTGAGCGTGAGCTGGGGCTCAGTGCGTGTGGCAAGGGGTCTGTTTTGTCGATTCTAACGGGCGCGTGAGTACTCCCTTCGTCGCATCCGACGGGAGCCGGTCCGCACGGGGCCCGGCGCCGGGGGGCGTCTCAGCATCCGAGCCGCGACGGAACCCGTGTTGACCGGGCACGCGCGCCTGGGGGCATACTGACCTCGTGACCAAGCACCTCAGCTTCCTCTTTACCTATGGCAACCGGCCCGCCGGCTGCCATGGTCGAGCTGCTTGATCCACTGACAAGCGACTTCCCAGGCGCCCCGGGCCGACAAGGCCCGGGGCGTTCTGTCATTCCGGACCTTGTCGCTCCGGGGCCGCCTCCCATCCGACGAGGAGCCCCAGATGAGCACCGCCACCACCTCCGCCACGACCGAGAAGACCGGCGCCCGCACCCCCGAGGCAGCCGATGTGATCGAGAACGCCCGCGAGCGGATCGACGCGCTCGACGACCGCATCATCGGCCTCGTCCAGGAACGGATGGCCGTGTCCTCCGTCATCCAGGAGGCCCGGATCGCCTCGGGCGGCCGCCGCGTGAATCTCTCCCGCGAGATGGAGGTCCTCGGCCACTACAGGGACGCGCTCGGCAAGCCCGGCACGTCGCTCGCGATGACGCTCCTCGAGCTGTGCCGCGGCCGCGTCTGAACCGCCCCGGACCGTCCCACCGCCTGCCGGGTCCGGGTCCCCGGAACCCTTGTGCCACCGGACCTGAGTTCGGGTCCGCTCTCACCCGTACGGCGCGTGACCGGTTCCGGAGGGGCTTCGTTGGTCCCGATGTCCGTGCCAGCCAGGGGCGGGCACGGGAAAACCACGCGTGGCTCCGCTGGAGCGATGAGGCGCACACACCGTGTACGCCGTGGGACCTCGCTCCAGAGACGTGACCGGACGGCAGGGGACAGCAGCCCGGTCACCCAAGAGAACGGTCGGCTTCGGGGACGCCCGAAGCCGGCCGGCCTCCGTCCCCCAAAGCGTCCCCAAGACGTCCCCAAGACGTCCCCCAAGATGCCTCCCAGGCCGTCCCCCCAACCGTCCCGCAGCCCCCAGCCGACCCGGCCGTCCCGTCGAGAACCCCGAGCTGTCCCTGTTCGTCTAGATCTGGTCGAAACGGTTGCGCAGGCAACGCCAGATCCAGCACGATGCGTAGAGGTACGGGCCGCAAACGCGGCACTCCACAATTCCATTGCCAATGGTCGATACCACGTGAGCGCCCCTCGTGCGCCGGGTCGGCCACCGGCGCCCCACAGACTCGCGGCGCACTCCCCCGGCGCCGCTCCGCGGCACCGACGCTGCCCTGACGTCGGTGCTGACAGCCAAGGGCCCCGCGGATCCGTCCCGCGGGGCCCTTCGCTCTGCGCCGACCGCGCCTCAGTCACCGGCGGGGGCTACTTCTCCACCTTCGACAGCTGCGCGTCGACGATCGCATCGGCGACCTCGGGGTCGCCCTGCCTGGCGGACTTCACGGCCTTCTGGTCGAAGACGTTCGACGCGTGGAAGGACATCAGCGTCGAGCCGCTGCGTACGACGGTGACCTTGTCCCGCGCCAGGAACTCACCCGCGCGGCTCGCGAGCTTGAACGAGACGGACTCGTCGCCGCCGACCGAAGCCGGCTGCGGCCGCACGCCGAAGTACCGGTGGCCGCCGACCCCGAAGGTGGCGCACTTCTTCGACTTCGACGCGGACCGCAGGGTGTCCATCGTCTTCTCGGCGCCGGCCTTGTCGTACGCGAGAAGTTCGACCTCGGTCGTCGTGGCGTCGTCGATGTCGGTGCTGCTCAGCGTCCGTACGACCTGCGCCTTCGGACCCTCGGGTGCGGTGGCCCTGAGCATGTCCGACAGCGAACGGCACTCGCCGGGACGCACGGCAGCCGAGGGCGGCGCGGTCTTGTCCGCGGACGCCTCAGACGCCTCAGACGCCCCAGACGCCTCGGATGCCTTCTCCACCTTGTACTTCTTGACGTCACCCGTAGCGAGAGCGGACTTCTCCAGCTTCTCGGCGGCCGAGGACCCGGCGGCACCCGCGGACTTCGACGGCTTCTTGCCACCGGAGCCGCCCTTGCCGTCGCCGCCGCTCCCGCTGCACGCCGCCGTCAGGCCGAGTGCCGCCACCACCGAAACGGCCACCACGCCGCGTGACACAGCTGACTTCACGTTCCCGCTCCCCGTTCTTTCTTCCTGTCGCACCATGCGGAGTCACCCGCACCCCTCGTACGACGGAAGATCATCGCGCCTGGTTCCGCTTCGGCCGGCGCGACCGTCGTACGGGCTAGCCCCACATCCAGAAGCGGAACGGGCTCAGGAACACGATGGCCAGCGCCATGCCGCCCACCACGATCACCACGCTCCACACCCGGCGGCTGCGCTCCGAACGGGCGCTGCGGCGCGGCCCGGTGGGCGCGGACCGCCACTCGTCGGGCCGCCATGCCCCGGCGGCATCCTCCCCCCGCGCGGCCTTGCGCTTTCTGCGTCGACGGCCCAACGCCCGTGAGTCCGCCGCCTGTTGGCGCGCCGCCTCCTCGTCCAGGCGCCGCAGCCGCTCGGCCACCATGCGCGCCCGCGCGGACGGCTCCTTCGGCGCGGACGTACGGATGTCGCGCAGACTGTCGCGCTCGAACCGTTCCCACACCTCGTCGGGTATGTGCTCCGGCATCTCGTCCGGCACTGTCACGCAGCCCCCTCCTACTGCCCTTCGCCCGGCGGCCGTTCGCCGTCGGGCGGAGGAATTTCTACGGCACCCCGCGACAACCGCACAAGCCATGTGATTCAAGCCACATAAGAATGATGTGAGTTCCAGGACAACCATTCACAGGGGACGCAGGTCATGCATGCGTAACAACGGCCACACCCGCGTCCCCACCGCGGAGGCCTCCACCTCCGTACTGCTCACCAGGCAGTACGCCGGACTTCCTGAGGTCTTCATGAAGCTTCGCCGTGTCATGGCCGCCGCGGCCGCGACCGCTGCCATAGCCCCGATCGCGTTGCTGTCGGCCCCTGCCGCCTTCGCTACCGAGGACACCACCACTTCGTCTCCGAGCGCGACGGCCACCGAGACGGCCCAGCCCTCCGAGACGGCCACGCCGACCGAGACGGCCAAGCCGACGGAGACGGCGGCCCCGTCCGAGACGGCCAAGCCCACCGAGACGGCCGCCCCGACGGAGACGGCCAAGCCCACCGAGACGGCCGAACCGACCGGGAAGCCGACCGAGACGGCCAAGCCGACCGAGGAGCCCACCGAGGCCCCCACGGACTGCCCGGTCGACGACGAGGGCGTCGACGTCGACTCCAAGCTGGAGCTCGGGCTCTCGGGTCTGCCCGGCAAGATCGTTGCCGGCAGCGGCTGGCACCAGTTCAAGCTGACCGCGTCGAACCCGAGCGACGAGGACCTCGGCGAGGTCCAGTGGCTGGCCGCCGTGGACAACTGGTCGGACAGCGAGGACGAGCAGGACTGGCTCGCCAGCTACGCGCAGATCCAGTACTTCAACCCGGACTCCAAGTCCTGGGAGTCCATCGCGGACGAGGTCTCGGGCGGTCTCTACTTCGGTGCCACGGAGCTGGGCGCCAAGGAGAAGGTCGACATCAAGCTGCGCGTCAACATCAGCGCCAAGGCCCCGGCCGGCGACGGTTACGCGCTCGGCCTCGGCGGCTACCTGGACTCCGAGGCGAACTGCGTGCACAACGCCTTCGCGTTCTACGAGTTCACGGTCCTGAAGGCCGGCAGCAGCAACGAGAACCCGGGTGAGGCCGAGGAGAAGCCGGGCCAGGACGGCAAGAAGCCGCAGGGTGGCAAGGCGCCGCAGGGCGGCACCAACGAGATCCCGGCCACCGGCAACCTCGCCGAGACCGGCTCCAGCTCGATGCTGCCGACCATCGGTCTCGTCGGCGGTGTCGCCGTCGTCGCCGGTGCGGGCGCCGTCTTCATCGTCCGCCGCAAGAAGGCCGACGCCTCCGCGTAAGCGGGGTACGCCGCACAGCGGTACGCGGTACAGCGGTACGCGGTACAGCGGTACGCGGTACAGCGGTACACCGCACCGCGGCACGCCGTCTCGCGACGGCACCTGAGCACGCGAAAGGACCTGCGCTCGGAGGGGGGCGCAGGTCCTTTCGCGTACGTACGTTCAACAGCGCGCAGGCGCTACTTCTTCGCCGGTACCGCCGGCATCCCCAGGAACGGCAGCTTCAGCGCGCCGAACGCGTCGTCCGGCACCGCGGGGGTCTTCGGCTCGACGGCCGCGAGACGTACGTACGCCGTGCCCTGTGCGGGACGGGTGTCCTCGCCGCCCTTGTTGGGCCAGAAGGACATCGCGCGCTCGGCCTGCGCGGTGATCGTCAGGGACGGGTTCACGCCGAGGTTCGCGGAGACCGCGGCGCCGTCGACGACCGAGATGCCCGGGTGGCCGTAGAGGCGGTGGTAGGGGTCGATGACTCCGGTGTCGGCGGAGTCCCCGATCGGGCAGCCGCCCAGGAAGTGCGCGGTCAGCGGGGTGCCCATCAGCTCGCCGACGTTCGACCCCGGGAAGCCGTTGATCTCCTTGGCGAGCAGCGTCGCGGCCTCGGTGGCCTCGCGGATCTGGTTCGGATTGGGCGCGCCGTGCCCCTGCCGGGCGGTCAGCAGGCCCTTGCCGATGCCCTTCTCCTTGCGGTAAGTGATCAAGGAGTTGTCGAGCGACTGCATGACCAGGCCGATGATGGTCCGCTCCGACCAGCGCCGGTTGGAGAGCGAACGGACCATCAGCCAGGGGTGCTTGGCGACGTTGCCGAGCCAGCCGGCCACGCGCGCCTTCGCGCTGTAGGGGACCTGGAGGATCGTCATGCCGCCCATCGCGTTGGACTTCTTGCCGTAGCGGACCGGCTCGATGTGCGTGGAGTCGTTCGGGTGGATCGACGAGGTGATCGCGACGCCCTTGGTGAAGTCCGGCTTCGCTCCGCCATGTGCCTTGCGGTAGCGGCGGTCGGTGGTCTGGGCGCCCACCAGGGCCTCGGAGTTGGTGCGGGTCAGCGCGCCGAGCCGCGGGGAGATGTGCGGCAGCAGCCCGTTGTCCTTCATGCGGTGCAGGAGCGTCTGCGTGCCGTAGGTGCCCGCGGCGACGACGACCTTGCGGGCCGTGAACGTCCGGCCCTTGCCCTTGCGCTTGGCGTCGGTGGGCAGGGTGGCGACGGCGAACCCGCCCCGCGAGTCCTCGGTGACGGTGACGACGGACGTCATCGGGTGGATGACGGCGCCGGCCTTCTCCGCCAGGTAGAGGTAGTTCTCGTTGAGGGTGTTCTTCGCGCCGTGGCGGCAGCCGGTCATGCACTCGCCGCACTCGGTGCAGGCCTTGCGCGAGGGGCCCGCGCCGCCGAAGTAGGGGTCGGGAACTTCCTGGCCCGGCTCGGCCGTTGAAGATCCTGAGGCGTCCTGCTCGTCTCCGAAGAAGACGCCGACCGGCGCCATGTGGAAGCTGTCGCCCACTCCCATGGCCTGGGCGGTCGCCTTCAGATGGATGTCGGACGGTGTCGTGGTCGGGTTGAGCCGCACCCCGAGCATGCGCTTGGCCTGCTCGTAGTAGGGGCTCAGCTCGTCCTGCCAGTCCGTGATGTCCTTCCACTGCGGGTCGTTGAAGAACGGCTCGGGGGGTACGTAGAGCGTGTTCGCGTAGTTGAGCGAACCTCCGCCGACGCCCGCCCCCGCCAGCACCATCACATTGCCGAGCAGATGGATGCGCTGGATTCCGTAGAGGCCGAGCGCCGGTGCCCACAGGTAGTTCTTGAGGTCCCAGGAGTTCTTCGGGAGCGCGTCGCGGGTGAAGCGACGGCCCGCTTCGAGTACGCCGACGCGGTAGCCCTTCTCCGTCAGCCGCAGGGCGGAGACGGAACCGCCAAAGCCGGAGCCTACGACGAGGACGTCGTAGTCGTACACAGCCTCGTCGCCCAACTGGCCTTGGGCAGAGCTCTCCTGTGGCATGAACTCTCCTCGTTGATATTCCCTGCGGGCGGTTCGTGGCTGGGCGCGCAGTTCCCCGCGCCCCTTCGGGGCGCTCTCAGCGCAAGCGGAACGCCTTCATGACCTTCAGGCTCAAGCTCATGAACGCCGCGTACTTCTCGTCGTCCATGCCGAAGGACGGCGCGAGCGGGATCAGACGCTGGTGCGCGACGGTCTGCGCCTCGGTGTACTTGAGGATGCCCTCGGAGCCGTGGCGGCGGCCGAGACCGGAGTCCTTCATGCCGCCCATCGGGGACTGCACGCTGCCGTAGGCGGGCGCGAAGCCCTCGTTCACGTTCACCGTGCCGGTGCGCAGACGGGCGGCGATCTTGCGGCCGCGGCTGCCGTCCTTCGTCCAGACCGAGGAATTGAGGCCGTACGACGTGGAGTTGGCGAGCTCGACCGCTTCGTTCTCGTCGGTGAAGCGGTAGATGGAGACGACCGGGCCGAAGGTCTCCTCGGCGCAGACCGCCATCGGGGACTCGACGCCGTCCAGGATCGTCGGCTCGAAGAAGAAGGGGCCGATGTCGGGCCGGGCGACGCCGCCCGCGACGAGCGTGGCGCCCTTGGCGACCGCCTCCTCGACGTGCCGCTTGGTGGTCTCCAGCTGGCGCTCGCCGACCAGCGAGCCCATCTCGGCGCCGTACGCGAGGGACTTGCCGAGCCGCATCGCCTTCGTCCGCGCGGCGAAGCGCGACACGAACTCGTCCGCGATCGACTCATGGACGTACAGCCGCTCGATGGAGATGCACAGCTGACCGGCGGACGAGAAGCAGGCGCGCACGGCGCCCGCCGCGGCCTTGTCGACGTCGGCGTCGTGCAGGACCAACATGGCGTTCTTGCCGCCGAGTTCGAGCGAGACGCCGACCAGACGGCCGGCCGCGCCCTGGGCTACCTCGCGGCCGGTGCGGGTGGAGCCGGTGAACGAGACGTAGTCGGCGTGCTTGACGATCTCGGGGCCGACGACCGGGCCCTCACCGATGACGACCTGGAAGACCTCGGCGGGCAGCCCGGCCTCGATGATCAGGTCACGCGCCCACAGGGCGGTCAGGCAGGTCTCCGTGTCGGGCTTCATCACCAGGGCGTTGCCCGCGACCAGGGCCGGGAGCGCGTCGCCGATGGACAGCTCGAAGGGGTAGTTCCACGGCGCGATCTGCCCGACGACGCCGCGCGGCTGCCGGTTCTCGGTGACCTTCGTGAGGGTCGGTACGACGCCGGTGTGCCGCTTGGGGTTCAGATACGCGGGGGCCTTGCGGCCGTAGTGCCGGGCGGCGACGGCGACGGCCTGCAGCTCCTCGTGCGCGTGAAGGCGGGCCTTGCCGGTCTCCAGCTGGATGAGGTCGAGGACCTCGGCCTGACGCTGAAGGACCAGGTCGTGGAAGCGGAGCAGGACCGCGGCGCGGCGGCGGACCGGGGTGCGCTCCCAGGCGACCTGGGCGACCCGGGCACGCTCGAAGGCGGTGGCGACGTCCTCGGGGGTGGACTCGGGCAGGTCCGCCAGCTTCTCGCCGGTGAACGGCGTGTGATTGGCGGTCCGCCCCGAACCGACGACGTCCCGGGTGAGCTGCGCGATCAGCTCGGGCGTCACCACGTCGGCGGCGGTGCGCGCGCCTTCGGGGGCGGTGGCTGTCGGGTTCGTTCCGAGGGGCGTTGCGGTGGCCTGCGAGTCCGTCATGGGGCAGAGCGTAGGCCCAGGTCAACGTTTTGGGTACCCGTCGGTAATCAGCTTTCACCGGGCACACACACGATGCCAGCGATCGCTGGCGGCAAAGCCCCTGATCAGGGGCTTAGCGGGAGTTGATCAAGCTGGTCCATCAATTTCGGGAGCCGCCGACCAGCGGGCTCCCCACGCCGAGCCGCTCGCGCGCCGCCTTGAACAGGTCGGTGCCCTGCTTCTCGTACGTCTTGACGCCCTTGGGCATCCGCACCATCAGGTCGTAGTGCTCCCCGGCGTCCGTGACGATCAGGAGGTGCAGCTCACGGGTGACGACCGGCTCGACCAGGTCCTCCTCCGCGCTCTCCGTGTACGTGGCGTCGAGCAGGGCCGCGTCCTGGCCGTGGAAGCTGGTCGGGGTGGTCTCGGTGTTCACTGCTTCGTAGGGGGCGCCCTCGAACTCCTTGGCCTCGGCGTTCGCCCAGGTGATGGCGGGGGTGGCGGCGGTTGTCGGCTTGGTGACGCGCAGCGAGACCGGGCCGTCGGGCTCGGAGTACTCGACGATGGGGTTGGCCGGGTCGCGGATGATCTCGGTGTATGTGGCGGGGACGGAGATCTCGGCGTCGACCTTGGGCTCTTTGTGGACGGTCCAGTCGCCCTCGCCCGAGGGGCTCGCCTCGCCTTTCTCCTTCTTGTCGTCGTCCGGCTTCTCGCTGCCTTCCTTCTTGCCTGTGTCCGCCTCCACCTTGCTGTCACCGCCGTCACCCAGCGAGGTGCCGAGCCAGACGCCACCTCCGACCAGTACGACGCCCAGGAGCGCGGCGGCGATCAGGCGCCCCTTGGCGCGCGCGGGCGGCTTGGCGGCGGGCTCGGCCGAGGCGGTCTCGCCCGCGTCCGCGTCCGGTGTGGGCCGTGGAGCGGGGGTGAGGCGCACCGTCCCCACGTCGTCCGACAACTCCCGCAGACCCGAAGGATCCTGGGCCACCTCGCCGCCGAAGGGCTCCGGCAGCGGCCGCCCCTCCGCCACCGCCTCCAGGGCGAGCGCGGCCTCGGAGGCGTCGGGCCGCAGCGCGGGGTCCCTGGACAGCAACCGCTCGATCAGCGGGCCCAGTTCGCCCGCCCTGACCGGCGGCGGAACCTCCGCCGAGAGCACGGCCGCCAGGGTGGACTCCAGCGTCGTACGCCGGAAAGGGGACCAGCCCTCCACGGCCGCGTAGAGCAGCACGCCAAGGGACCACAGGTCGGACTCGGGGCCTGCCGTGCTGCCCGACATCCGCTCGGGCGCGATGAATTCGAGCGAGCCGACGAACTCGCCGCTGACCGTGAGCGACTCCTCGCCCTGGATGTGCGCGATCCCGAAGTCGGTGAGGACGACACGGCCGTGCGGCCCGATGAGTACGTTCGCGGGCTTCACGTCACGGTGCACGATGCCCCTGGCGTGCGCGGCGGCCAGCGCGCCCACCACCGCGAGGCCGATCCGCGCGGACTCGGCGGGCGGCAGCGCGCCCCGCTTGAGCAGCTCGTGCAGCGAATCGCCGCGGATCAACTCCATGACGATCCACGGCAGTTCGTCCTCCACGACCACGTCGTGGATCGCCACCGCCGCCGGATGCTCCACCTGCGCGGCGGCCCGCGCCTCCCGCTGCAGCCGGGCGTACATGCGCCGCTCCGCCGCGTCGTGCGGATCCCCCGGCAGCCGGGGCTGCTTGACCGCGACGTCCCGCCCGACCAGCTCGTCGACGGCACGCCATACGGTGCCCATGCCGCCGGACCCGATGCGTTCCGCCAGGCGGTAGCGGCCGCCGATCAGACGTCCCCCGTCATCGGTCATGCCGGGTCAGGGCTTCGCGATCTTCAGGTTGGCGATGGCGGTCTTGGCGACCTCGCGGCCGCGCTCAACGAAGTCGCCCTTGCCCGGGTAGTCGATCCACAGCCGGTACATGTTCCCGGACTGGGTCCGGTAGTAGAAGATCTTGGCCTCGTGCGGCGACTCGGACTCCGAGTCGGTGTACTTGACCGTGTTCTCGGCGGCGTCCTTCTCCTCGTACTTGGCGTCCTTCGTCGTTCCGTCCGGAGCGGGGTCGCTGGACATGCTGCTGAACGAGCTCTCGCCGCTCGCCTTGAAGTCCTCCATGTCGGCGTACGCCTGGGACGCGGCGGACCCGAGGATCTCCTCGGTGGTGTCCTTCTTCTCGGCGAGGTCGAGCGTGATGAAGATCGCGCCACTGGGGTCGGTGTACCTGACCCAGGTCTTGTCCGTGTCGGTGTCGTCCGGCTTGGTCTCCACGTAGTGCCCCGGCGCGGAGACGGTGGCAGCGACCACGTTCGACTCGTGCTCCTTCCAGCCCTCCGTGTCTGCGTCCGAACCCTCGAAGGGGTTCAGGGCGACCAGCACGCTCGCCGCCACGGCCGCGACGACCACAGCAGCGACGGTCGCCAGCGCCTTGCGGCTGAGGAAGACGCCCTTGCGGCCGTCGCTTCCGCCGGCGCCGACCTGCACCACCCGCGTCGGCGCCAACTGCGGCGGCCGCACCGACTCCTCCAGGAGCGTGCGGATCTGCCCGGCGTTCGGGCGCTGGGCCGGCTCCTTGGTCAGGAGGCGGTTGATCGCGTCCGCCAGGGGGCCCGTGGCCGAGGCGGGGGCCGCCGGTGTCGCGTTCAGGACGGACTGGAGGGTCGCCGGGGTGTTGTTGCGGCGGAAGGGCGAGACGCCCTCCGTCGCCGCGTAGAGGACCACGCCGAGGGACCAGAGGTCAGAGGCCGGGCCGGGGCGCTGGCCCAACACCCGCTCCGGGGCGATGAATTCGGGGGAGCCGACGAAGCCGCCGGTGTCCGTCAGGTTCGTCTCGCCCTCGATCTGCGCGATGCCGAAGTCGGTGAGGACGACGCGGCCGTGCGAGCCGAGCATCACGTTGTCCGGCTTCACGTCGCGGTGCAGGATGCCCGCCTGGTGGGCGGCGTCAAGGGCGTTGAGCACCTCCAGGCCGACGCGGGCGGCCTCGCCTGCGCCCAGGGTGCCCTCCTGGAGTGCGGCGCCGAGCGAGCGGCCCTGGACCAGTTCCATGACGATCCACGGCTGGCCGTCCTCCACGGCCACGTCATGGACGTTGACCACGGCCGGGTGGTCGAGGCGGGCCGCGGCGCGCGCCTCGCGGCGCATCCGCTCGAAGGCGTTGGCGCGCTCCCGCTCCGGCAGGTGGTCGGGGATGCGGGGTTCCTTGACCGCGACCTCGCGGTCCACCGTCTCGTCCTTCGCGCGCCAGACCGTGCCCATGCCGCCGTGGCCGAGCTTCGAAAGGAGGCGGTAGCGGCCCGCGATCAGGCGGCCCGCGCCCGGGTCGGGCTCCGAGGGCTGGTTCGGCACCACCTGGGTGGGCTGGGCGTACGGCGACGGAGGCGGCGTCGGCGCGGCGGGACCGTGCTGCCCGCCGTACTGCCCCCCGTACTGCCCACCTTGTCCCCCTTGTCCGGGGACGCCGGACTGCGGCGGCTGCAGTCCGAAACTGGTGGGTTCGTACGGGCCGTAGGAGGCTCCCCCGTCGTTACTCATGCACACATCAGTACCCTGCCGATGGCCTCTGGTTCCACTCGGGTCACTGACTTGTGACCGTGGTGATGCTTCGTACAGAAGTCCACCGGGAACCCGTCGGGGCGTCAGCGGCTCATGAACGTGTCCACCGCCGTGTCGAAATAGCGCCTGCCCTCCTCGGCCTTGCCGACCGGCGCCGAGACCCACACGTCGTACATCCGGCCGCCCTCCTCCCAGCACAGGTCGTACGTGTGCCGGGCGCCCTCCGCCGCGCTGAAGCCGTCCCAGGTGAACTGCCACAGGGCGGCCGGCCTGCCGTTGTGCGTGGTCTGCGTGATCTCGGCGTCGCGGTAACCGGGGTTGTTCTCGGGGCCCTTGGCGTCGGAGCGGCGCTGCACGGCCAGCGGGCCGCCGGGGTCGGGGTCGGACTCCTTGATGCCGATGCGGAAGGTGCCGCCGGGGGACTTGTAGAAGGTGCGGGGCCCGTCGACCTCGCGGGCGAAACCTTCCGGCACGGCGAGCGTGAAGCCCCTGCGGTCCTTCGCGATGCGGTAGCCGTCGGGGGCCGCGGGCGTGGACGGCGTCGCGGTGTTGCCGCGGGTGACCGTCACCGTGGGGGTGGGCGAAGGGCTGCCCGTCGCCGTCCCCGTGGTCTGCGAGGTACGCGGCGCCGAACTCGTCGGCGTACCACCGCCACCGTCGCCGCCACCGCCCATCAGGAGCGCGGCGGCCGACACCCCGGCCCCGGCCACCGCGGCCACCAGCGCGGCGGCGATGAGGAGCACGCGGCGCCGGCCCCGGAAGGGCGCGGCAGGACCCGCCGCCGGACGGACCGGCAGATCGCGCTGGGTGGGCGAGTAGCCGTCCGGCAGCGCCGACGGCTGACCGCCGGCCCGGCCCGCCGCCGTCGAGGGCATCCGCCCCGTCTCGACGTACAGCCGAAGCAGCCGCTCCGCCTCCGCCACGTCGAACCGCCGCCGCGGATCGCGCTCCAGGAGGCCGAGCACGACGGGCAGCAGCGGTGCGGCGGCGGGCGGCGGGCGTATCTCGTCGAAGACGACGGCGTGCAGGACGCCGCCGATCGAGTCCCTGCGGAAGGGCGACTCCCCGGTCAGCGCGGCGACGAGGAGCGCTCCCAGCGACCAGAGGTCGGACGCGGGCCCGGTGGTCTCGCCCGACATCCGCTCGGGCGCGGTGTATTCGGGCGAGCCCACGAACGACCCGGTCTCGGTGAGCGTCGTCGCCCCGCTGACCTGCGCGATCCCGAAGTCGGTGAGGACGACACGGCCGGTCGCCTCCTCCAGGAGCACGTTCGCGGGCTTGATGTCGCGGTGCAGGACCCCCGCGGCGTGCGCGACGCGCAGCGCGCCGAGCAGATCGATGCCCATCCGGGCGACCGTGCGCGCGTCCATCGGCCCGGACCGCGCGATCCGTCCGGCGAGCGAGCCGCCCTCGATCAACTCCATGACGATGTACGGGTGTTCGTCCTGTACCACCACGTCGTGTACGACGATGATGTGCGGATGCCTGAGCTGCGCGGCCGCCCGCGCCTCGCGCAGGGTGCGTTCACGCTGCAGCAGCGACTCGGCATCGGAGAGCGTCTCGTCGAGCTCGACTTCCTTGACGGCGACCCGACGCCCGAGGAACTGGTCGGTGGCCCGCCAGACCACGCCCATGCCGCCCCGGCCGAGCCGCGCCTCCAGGCGGTAACGGCCAGCTATGACCCGGGCGTTGTCCCCCACGCTCCCCATGCGGGCCATCATGCCCCACCTGTGCGGGCCCGGACCCTGTGGGCCCGGGCGGCGGATTGGTTCCGGCCGCTCGTACCGCCCGCCTCCTGCGCGCCTAGTTGACCGGCTTCTCCCTAAAGCTCCGGAGGATCGCGTCGAACTGCTGCCGTGCGGTGCCCCAGTCCTCGGCGGGGGATGACATGTAGATCACGTACTCGATGCCGTCGCGGCTGAGATACGACTGCGAGATGGCGCGGCGCTTTCCCGCCGTCGTGTCGTTCGCACCCGCCGTCCAGCTGAACTCCCAGAGGGCGCCGGCCCGGTCGCGGAAGGTGTTCGAGTCCAACTGCAGCCGCTTGTAGGCGGGCAGCTTGACCTTCATGTTCTTCTCCAGGTCGAGCTGGTGCAGGTAGGGGCTCTCCCACGCCGTCTTGCGGTCGATACTGATGCGTACGAAATGGCGTCCGTGGTCCGGCGTGTAGTCGATCTGGTTGCCGTCCATCTCACGCACCCAGCCCTTGGGCAGCCTGAGGCTGAAGCCTTCGTCGTCGTTGACCCGCGGCCAGTCGGCGGGGATGCCGCCGACGGTCTTGCCGGGATCCCCGTCCTCCGCCCCCTGCGTACTGGCCTCGTGCCTGCCGTCCCCGAGGTACAGGGACACGGCGGCCCCGCCGCCACCGAGCAGTACGGCGGCCGCGACCACGGAGACGATCACGGGCCACTTGCGGCGCTTCGGGGGGTGGTGGGAGTGACCGTCGTGGACGAACGTGCCGGAGCCATGGCCATGGGCGGCTGTTCCCGCCGCGCCTTGGACGGCCGTCCCCGGCTCTGCCGAGTGCGCGGCCTGCGGCACGGGCTGCTGCCCGGTCACATGCACCTGCGTCGGGACGTACGCCTGTGCCCCGCTCGGCCGCCGCCCCTCCGCCGCCTCGGCGAGCATCAGCTCGGCCTCCTCGGCGGTGGGCCGGTCCTCCGGGTCCTTGCTCAGCAGCGCGCCGATGACGGGCGCGAGCGCCCCCGCATGCTCGGGCGGCGCGGGCTCCTCGCCGACCACGGCCTGCATCGTGCCGAGGGGCGACGTGCGCCGGAAGGGGGAGTTGCCCTCGACCGCCGTGTAGAGCGTGGCGCCGAGCGCCCACAGGTCGGACGCGGGCCCGGGGTTGGCGCCACTGACCCGCTCCGGAGCCAGATAGTCGACGGAGCCGACGACCTCGCCGGTCCGCGTGATCGTCGTGTCGCCCTCGATCGCGGCGATCCCGAAGTCGGTGAGCAGGATGCGGCCGTCGTCCGCCAGAAGTACGTTGCCGGGCTTGACGTCACGGTGCAGGACCCCGGCGGCGTGCGCGGCACGCAGCGCCTTCAGGGTCCACAGGCCGATGCGGGCGGCCTCGACCGGGTCGACGCGGCCCTGGTCCTTCACGGCGTCCGCCAGCGAACAGCCGTCGACCAGCTCCATCACGATCCAGGGCCGGTCGTCGTACTCGAGGACGTCGTGGACCGTGACGACGGCGGGGTGGTTGATGCGGGCCGCAGCGCGGGCCTCCGTCTGGGTGCGCGCGAAGAGCACCGCGCGGTCGGCCTCCTGCACCCACTGTGCGGCCGTCAGCTCCTTGACGGCGACGGCCCGGTGCAGGACCTCATCGTGCGCGCGCCACACCCGCCCCATGCCACCGTGCCCGATGGACTCACCGAGCCGGTAGCGGCCCGCGAGGAGCAGGCCCTGCATCTGATTCACGATTCCCCATCATTGGTCTTGACAGGGCCAAGATTAGGGAGGGGGCAGCGTACAGGGAACCTTCGGGGGTGCACGGAGATCGCACTGTGATGCTTCACGCACTGTGGGCGCGCCGCCTTGCGCGTCGGCCGGACACCCGAAAGTACTGGTCACGGACGGTCAACTTCCGCGCCTGGACGGTCAGTCCGCGACCTGATACGTCGCCGACGCCTGCTCGAAGAGCCGCGTCACCTCGTCCCGCTCGGCCTCCGGACCCCTCAGCTGCACGACGTGGTACTTCCCGCCGACGGGCATCGCGAGATTGCGTACGAAGATCTCGCGTCCCTCCGCGTCCTGCCAGGTGAACTGCCCCTCGGCCATGGTCCGCCCGCCCACGTCCACGGTGCGCATCCCGCCGGACGTGGCCCACGTCGAGTCCCGGAACGGCTGCAGCTCCCGCTCGTGCTCCCGCTGGTACTTCATGGGATCGCTGCCGTACTCGTCCGTGCCGTCCCGCCCCGGCACGACGATCAGCTGGAAGTCGCCGTGGGTGTAAAGAACCTGCCCGCGCCCGTTCTTGGGCTGCCGGTCCCAGCCGCTGGCGACGGCCACCCGGAAGCCCTCGGCGTCCTTGCGGAGCGTGAAGCCCTGCGGCACCTCGGGCCCGCTGGTCTGCGGCTGCTCCGAACTCGGGCTCTTCTCCGGCTTGTCGCTCGGCTCACCGGAGTTGTCCGGCTTTCCGTCCTGGCCCGGCCGCGCACTGGAACTGCTGTCAGGCGTCGGCGCCTGACTGCTCCCGACGTCCCCCGCGGAACCGGCCCGTCCGCTGTCGCCGCCTTCCCTCTCCCCCGACTTCGGCATGAAGACCATCGCGTACGCGACTGCCGCGACGAGGCCGACGAGGATGAGCAGGAGCAGTACGCGTCCCAGGGAGCGCGGCCGCTGTCCCGCGCTGCTGCGCGGCTGGCGCGGCGCGGTGGCGCGTCTGGGCGGCGGAGCGGCCGCCGGCATCGCGGCCCTGCTCTCGCGCCCCCGCCTGGGGTTGGCCCTGCCCTTGGCCTTGGACCCGGCCTTGGATCCGGCCTTGGACCCGGCCTTGTGCTTGTGCCGCCCGTTCTGCCGCGACACGGCGGCGGCCTGAGCGGCGGCGCGACGGCGGCGCACGACCTCGCCACGGCGACGCAGGATGGGCAGCCGGCGGGCGTCGAACGGCGGCGCGGGCACGACGTTCGCACCGGCCTCCGGCTCGGGCGCCGAGCGGACCAACGACCGCAGCCAGCCGCTCAGTTCCTCGAAGTCGAGCCGCTCCGTCGGGTCCTGCCGCAGCAGCGACTCGACCACGGGCCGGAGCGGACCGCACTCCTCGGCGAAGGCGGGCGGCTCGGCGCAGACCAGCTGGACGAGCTCGAACGTGCTCTCTTCCGGGTACGGCGCATGGCCCTGCACGGCACGGAACAGCAACGCGCCAAGCGCCCACAGGTCCGTGGCGGGCCCGATGGGCGCGGCAAGCTGCCAGTTCTCATGCACGGGCCCGGCCTGCTCGGGCGCCCACCGCTCGGTGACGGCCCCCACCACGGTCATCCGCGCATGCCGCGCCCGCTCGGCGGCCAAGGCGGTGGCGGGCCCCCGCCGGGCACCACTGCGCTCGGCGACGAGGGCGTCCCAGTAGGTGTGCCCGGAATTGCCGGGGTTGGGGGCGGAGTCGGGGGTGTGGGGGCTTCGGGGGCCGGGGGTCGAGGGGCCGGAGGTCGAACGGCCGGGGTTCGAAGGGCCGGGGTTCGGGCCGGAGGCGGCGCCACCGGGGGCGGACACACGGCCTCGCGCACCGTGGCGCAGCTCGCCGCGGGGCGGGGTGGAACCGGGACCGCCGTGGCTCAGCTCGCCTCGGGACGGGGTGGACCCGGGACCGCCGCGGCTCAGCTCGCCGCGGGACGGGGTGGACCCGGGACCGCCGCGGCCCAGTTCGCCGCGGCTCGACGCGGGGCTGGCAGCTCCGCGGCCCAACTCATCGCGGCCCGGCGCGGAACCGGGACCACCACGACTCAACTCACCGCGGCCCGGCGCAGATCCAGGAACACCGCGACCCGCCCCAGAACCAGAAGCCCCATAACCCGACCCGGAACCGGAGCCACCATGACCCAACTCACCACGACCCGCCTCAGCCCCAGAAACGCCGCGACCCGCCCCAGAACCAGAAGCCCCATAACCCGACCCGGAACCGGACCCTCCACGACCCAACTCACCACGCCCCGGCTCAGCCCCAGGAACACCACCACGCGACGCCTGGCCCGGAATCCCATGCCCCGGCGCCGGACTACCGGGGCCGCCACGATGCGGAGCACCCCCCTGCCCCTCGCGACGGGACACCTCGCCGCCGCCCCTGGGCACCGCCCCATGCCACGGCTTCGTGCCCGCGACGCCGTACGGGTCCAGGATGCGCCCGGCCACATCGGCTTCGCCGCCACCGCTGTCGCCACCGCCGTACCCACGCGAGCCGTATCCGTCCGCGCCGTATCCGTCCGAGCCTTCACCGTCGTACGCCTCGAAACCGTCGCGACGCCCCGCCTCATCCGAAGCACCGCCGCCCCGCGGCCCCGGCACCTCGCCCTCGCTCAGCCGCGCCGCGGCCCGCGTCCCGGCGCGATACGCGGCTATCGCACCGGCCCGCGCCGCCCGCACATCGACCTGAGGCTCGGGCTCGGCGGCCGGCTCCTCGGGAGACTCGTCGGCGTCGGCGCCCGCGCCGCCGGGCTCTATCTCCGCGTACCCACCCTCATCGTCCGTCTCATCAGCGGCAGCGGCAGAGCCGTCGGCCTCGAAGCCCCCGAGGACCTCCTCGGGGCGCGGGTCGTAGCCGCACAGCGCCTCTTCCGCCGCGCCCGCCGCCAGGCCCGTCAGGACCACCCGGCCGTCGTCGCAGACCAGCACCGTGCGCGCGGTGATGTTGCGGTGCACCCAGCCGTGCGCGTGCAGCACCCGCAGGGCCGTCACCACGTCCGACGCGACCTCCGCCGCGCGGTAGGGACTCAGCGGACGCTCCGCAAGCAGCGCGGCCAGCGGCCTCGCCGCCACCAACTCGCTGACTATCCACAGCGAACCGCCCTCGGCGAACACGTCGAAGACCTGGTCGAGCCGCGGATGGTCGGGAATCTGCGCGGCGGCCTGCGCGGCCTCGATCGCGCGCCGCACCGCCGGATCCGAGGGCCTGCGCGTCGTACGCGCCGACGGCCGCCGCACCGCCCCCGCGCTCACGAACCCCGCGGGCAACTCCCCGTCGGGAAAGTCACGCTCGTCGAGCTCGAGCACCTCCGCGTCGACGACCTCGGGCAACGGCACCTGCCTGACCAGGACTTCCTGCCCGCTGTAGGTGTCGAAGGCACGGGTCTCGGCGAGTTCGTACTCATCCGCCGGAGGCAACGGCAGGCGATAGCGGTCGGCGAGTACCCGCCCCGCGTATTCGTCCACGACGCCTCCCCCGTCCGCCCGGTGGTCAATTCCGTTCGTCTTACGCCCTGTTGCGGCTGCGTACGGTCCGCAAGCACTCACGATACGTGCCGGAGCCGAAGCGCATTGAGGGGATGCGAGATCTCACAGAACAGCGCGCCGGGGAGGTGCCGCCTCCCGCCCCGGCCGGCTCGCCCACTTCATCGTTCCGGCTCGCCCACTTCATCGCTCGGGCTCGGCTACTTCTTCGGCTCGAACGTCCGCGTGAAGGTCCGCCACGTGTCCTTGCGCCGGTCGCTGTCCCAGTCGTCGGCCTTCGCGGTGTACATCATTCCGTAGCCCAGACCGCCGTTGACGACGAACCCACGGTCTATCGAGCGGTACTTCGTGCCGCCGTCGACGTACGTGAACTCCCAGTCGGCCGTGTTCCAGCCACGGAAGCCGACCTTCTCTATCCGGATCCGCTTGTACTGGGACCGGACCATGCCCGACTCCTGGTTCTTCCAGTCGGCGACCGGGTCGTCCTTGGGCGTCGTCGTCCAGCCGATCAGGAGCTTCTGCCCGTCGGGCCCACTGAAGCGGGCGCCCGCGATCGCCGTGGACTGGTACTTCCAGCCCTTCGGCAGCCCGATCGAGAATCCCTGGGAGTGCTTGTACGTCGAATCGGCGCCGTCGTCCGGCTCCTTGCCGCCGCCGTCGCCCTCACTCGGGTCGTGGCCCTCACCGGCGTCGGCGCCCGGGTCGGACCCCGGGTCGGTGCCCGCTCCCGAGCCCTCCTTGCCCTTGTCCTTCTCCTTCTCGGCCCCGCTGTCCTTCTCCGGGTCCTTCTCGCCGCCGCCCGCGGTCGCCCCGCTGGACGCGGCCTTGTCGCCGCCCTTGCTGTCCCGCGCACCGCCGTCGTCCCCGCCGCCGAGCGCCAGGGCAAGCACGGTCCCGAGCACCGCGAGCACGACGACCACCGAGATGATCACGAGCGTGCGCCGCGGCACCACATCGGTGAGCGAGGCCGAGGCCTTGGCAGGCCCGCGCGGCGGTGCCGCGGGAACCGGCGGGGCGCCCTCCGGGTGCCCGGCCGCCGTGCCCGCGTTCGTCTGCGCGCCCCGCGTGGACGCCGTCGCGGCGGCCGTCGCCGCCGCCTTCCGCACCGACTGAAGCGCGCCGCGCAGCCGCTCGGCCGCTTCCTCGGACTTCTTGCCCTTGCCTGCGGAGACGACTCCAGAGGTGGCCACTCCCGCGCCGGAGTCCGCGGCGTCCGAAGCCGTGGACGCATCGCCGGACTTGCCGGCCGCCGCCGTGTCGGTGGCACTCGCCGTAGCGGCCGCGTCCGACGGCGCGTCGGTGCTCTTCGTACCCGGCGCACCGACCGCGGCCGACGCCGCGGCCGCACCCGCGGCACCCGCGGCACCCGCAGCGGCCGCCCCGGCCCCACGACCGGAACCACCCTTGCCGAACCGCTTCGCCATCCCCACCCGCGGCGACCGCGCGGCCTTCGCCCGCTTCTCCGGAGGAGCCGGCGGCAGCGGCACCACCTTCGTCGCCTCGACCGGCTCCGGCTCGTCCTTGGCCTCGGGCGCGTGAATGACGTCCAGCAGATACGCCCGCGCCGCCGCGTCGTCGAGCCGCAGCTCGGGGTCCTTGGCGAGCAGGCCGTAGATGACCTTCTCCAAGGGACCTGCGTTCGTCGGCTTTTCGACGTCCTCCGTCATCACCGCCGTGAGGGTCGCGATGGCCGACCCCTTGTCGTACGGGGGCACGCCCTCCACCGCCGCGTACAACAGCCCGCCGAGCGACCACAGGTCGGCCGCGGGACCGGGCTTGTGCCCGCGCGCCCGCTCCGGCGATATGTACGAGGGGGCGCCGACGAGCATGCCGGTGGACGTGATCGACGGGTCGCCCTCGACCTGAGCGATGCCGAAGTCCGTGAGGACGACCCGGCCGTCCTCGGCGATCAGTACGTTGGACGGCTTCACGTCACGGTGCAGGATGCCCTCGCGGTGCGCCGAGCGCAGTACGTCGAGCACGGCGAGGCCGACCTCTGCCGCGCGCCGCGGCGTCAACAGACCGTCCTCGCGAATGGCCTCGGCGAGCGACTTGCCCTCGACCAGCTCCATCACGATCCACGGGCGGTCGTCCTCGTCGACCACGTCGTAGACGGTCACCGCGCTGGTGTTGCGGATCCGCGCGATCGCCTTCGCCTCACGCAACGTACGCGTGATCAGGCGGCGCTTCTCGTCCTCGTCGATGCTCGACGGGAAGCGCAGCTCCTTCACCGCGACCGTACGGCCGAGTGTCTCGTCCTTGGCGCGCCAGACGGTTCCCATTCCGCCGCGGCCGAGCACTTCCCCCAGCCGGTAGCGCCCGGAGAGGAGACGTTCGCTCTTGTCCTGACGGGACTGACCCGTCTTCTCCGCGTCCGACATGCGTCCCCTCTGCTGCTACCGCTGCTACCCGCGCAACCCGCCCTGACAGAGCCTTCATTGTCCCTCACTCGGGGACCGCTCTACGCCCAGGGTCCACGGTCCCCCATGATGGGCTCGCACAAGGAGGCTCGGTCATGCCCAATTCGCGGACACTGCTGGTCATACCCCTCGCGTTGGCCCTTTTCGGCCTGCCGACCGCCAGTTCGCCGCTCGCCGCGGCACCCGCGACGGACGTCACTCTTCCGCTGCTGGTGACCCGAGGCAAGGCCCCGGCCGCGGCTCTGTTGACCCGCGAGGACCCGTGGCCCCCGGCGGCGCCGGGGCAGCCCGAACCCCAGGCGGCCCAACAACCGGACCAAGGCCCACGCTGGCACTTCACGCAGACCTACAAGGCCCTCGTCGCCCGCACGGACAACAACAGCACCGATACGGGCACTGGTACCGGCACTCACACCGGCGCCGACGGCACCGACGCATCCGGAGGCACGGCCTCAGCCACCGGCTCCGCCCCCGGCATCCGCCGCACCGACCACTTCCGCGCGGGCAGCATCACCAAGACGTTCATCGCGACGGTCGTCCTCCAACTCGCCGCCGAACGCCGCCTGTCCCTGTCCGACCCCGTCGAGCGTCACCTGCCGGGCCTCATCCGCGGCGAGAACGACACGGACGGCACCGACCTGGACGGCACCGACCTCGACGGCCGCACCCTCACCCTGCGCGCACTGCTGACCCACACGAGCGGTCTCGCCGACTACACCGCCGGAACCAAAGGCCTCATCCCCGTCACTCCCCTGGAGGCGGTCCGCACCGCCCTAGCCCTGCCGGCGACCGCACCCGGCCGCTGGTCCTACTCCAACACCAACTACGTGGTGCTCGGCATGGTGATCAGGCGGGTCACCGGCAACGCGTACGCCACCGAGGCCACGCGCCGCATCATCACCCCGCTCGGCCTGTCCGGCACCTCGTTCCCCGGCGCCCGCACCACACTCCCCTCCCCGCACGGCCGGGCGTACACGAGCGAGGGCGAGGACGTGACCGCCCTCAACCCGCGCGTCGCGGGCGCCGCGGGCGAACTGATCTCCACCCTCGCCGACCTGGACCGCTTCTACGCCGCTCTGCTGGGCGGCCGACTGCTCCCCGCCACCCAGCTCCACCAGATGCTCAACACCCGTGCCGCACAAGGCCGCTACGGCATGGGCCTCTACCCGCAGAAGCTCCCCTGCGGCACCACGGTCTGGGGCCACAACGGCCACATCGCCGGCAGCTATGTCCGCACCGCCGCCACCCGGGACGGCGACCGCGTCCTGACCTTCCGGGTCAACACGGACGGGATAGCGGACCCGACCCTCGAACGCACGCTCCTGTCGGCTGAGTTCTGCACATAGCGTGGCGCGCCCCGCAGGGCGCGGGGAACTGCGCGACCAGCCACGACGCACCCGCAGCCGGCGATCCAGGTCACCAGCGGAGCGCTACAGCGGCACGATGTCCGGCGCCCCCAACCTCGCCGCATCAGCCGTCAAGTCATCCGGCTGCCGCTGCGACTCCCGCTCCGCCTCCACCCGCTTCTCGTAGTGCTGCACCTCCCGCTCCACCTGGTCCTTGTCCCAGCCGAGCACCGGCGCCATCAGCTCGGCACACTCCCGCGCGCTGCGCGTGCCCCGGTCGAACGTCTCGATCGAGATGCGCGTACGCCGCGTCAGCACATCGTCCAGATGCCGCGCCCCCTCGTGCGACGCGGCGTAGACGATCTCGGCGCGCAGATAGTCGTCGGCCGCCTGCAGCGGCGCGCCCAGCGAGGGATCGTCGGTGACCAGCGCGAGCACCTCCTCCGCCAGCGAGCCGTACCGGTTCAACAGATGCTCCACACGCACCACATGGAGCCCGGTGCGCGCGGCGATCCTGGCCCGCGCGTTCCACAGCGCCTTGTATCCCTCCGCGCCGACGAGCGGGATGTCCTCGGTGACGCAGTCGGCGACCCGCTGGTCGAGGCCGTGCACCGCCTCGTCCACCGCGTCCTTCGCCATCACCCGGTACGTCGTGTACTTGCCGCCCGCGACGACCACGAGGCCCGGCGCAGGATGCGCCACCGTGTGCTCACGCGACAGCTTGCTCGTGGCGTCCGACTCCCCGGCGAGCAGCGGCCGAAGGCCCGCGTACACCCCTTGCACGTCGTCCCGCGAGAGGGGCACCGCGAGCACCGAGTTCACATGCTCGAGGAGATAGTCGATGTCGGCGCTGGACGCCGCCGGATGCGCCTTGTCCAGGTCCCAGTCGGTGTCCGTCGTCCCCACGATCCAGTGCCGCCCCCACGGGATGACGAAGAGGACGCTCTTCTCGGTCCGCAGGATCAGCCCGGTCGTCGAGCTGATCCGGTCCTTGGGCACGACCAGGTGGATGCCCTTGGACGCCCTGACGTGGAACTGCCCCCGCTCCCCGACCATCGCCTGGGTGTCGTCCGTCCAGACACCCGTCGCGTTCACGATCTGCTTGGCCCGGACCTCGTACTCCCCGCCGCCCTCGACATCTTGTACCCGAGCACCGACAACCCGCTCACCTTCCCGCAGGAAGCCGGTCACTCGGGCCCGGTTGGCGACCTTCGCGCCATACGCGGCCGCCGTGCGCACCAGCGTCGCCACATAGCGGGCGTCGTCCATCTGCGCGTCGTAGTACTGCATCGCCCCGACCAGCGCGTCCTTCTTCAGGCACGGGGCGACGCGCAGGGCGTGACGCCGGCTCAGATGGCGGTGCATGGGCAGTCCGCGGCCATGGCCGCGGGACATCGACATGGCGTCGTACAGCGCGACGCCCGACCCGGCGTAGAGCCGCTCCCAGCCCTTGTGCTGCAAGGGGTAGAGGAACGGCACCGGCTTCACGAGGTGCGGGGCGAGCCGCTCCAGGAGCAGGCCGCGCTCCTTCAACGCCTCACGCACCAGCGCGAAGTCCAGCATCTCCAGATAGCGCAGGCCGCCGTGGATCAGCTTGCTCGACCGGCTCGACGTGCCCGACGCCCAGTCCCGCGCCTCGACCAAGCCCGTGGAGAGACCGCGGGTCACGGCGTCGAGCGCGGTGCCCGCGCCGACCACTCCCGCTCCCACGACCAGGACGTCCAGCTCCCGCTCGGCCATTTCCGCAAGTGACTCGGCACGCTCCGCCGGCCCCAGTGTCGCTGTCCTCACCGCTGCCTCCCGTTTCGTTTCGGGTGTGGTCGCGCTCACATCATGCCCAGATTCTGGTCGAGCCCGCTGAGTTCGGTCGCCGCCTGTGGACAACACTCCAAGATCCGGCGCCACGCAATGCCGCATAACGGTCATATTTACTCCTAGTCTGACATTGCGCTGGTCCACCTTGTCCACAGGGCTTGCGCGCTCGTCCCACTCCGGCTATTGGGAGGACGGCCCACCGCCATGCCCGCAGATCTCGCCGTCATCGGTCTCGGCCACCTCGGCCTGCCCCTCGCCCAGGCCGCCGTCGCCGGCGGCATCGCCACCATCGGCTACGACCCCGTCCGCGCCACCGACCTGGCAGGCGGCCGCCTGCCCTGCGACGGCGCCGAGGGCACCCTCACCGCCGCCGACGTCCGCCGGATGCTCTCGGGGGGCTTCAGGCCGACCACCGACCCCGTCGAGCTCGGCCGGGTCCGCACCGCCGTCATCTGCGCGCCCACCCCGCCGGCGGCGGACCGCTCGCTCGACCTGAGCCAAGTGGCCGACGCCGCGCACGCCCTGGCCGCACGGCTGCGTCCGCACACCACCGTCATCCTCGAATCGCCCGTGTACCCGGGCACAACAGAGGAGTTCCTGCGCCCGATCCTGGAGTCGGGCTCCGGCCTGCGCGCGGGCCGCGACTTCCATCTCGCCTACTCGCCCGGCCGCCTCGACCCCGGCAACCGCACCCACGGCTACGCGGGCACCCCCAAGGTCATCGGCGGCATCACGCCCGCCTGCACCGAATCGGCCGCCGCCTTCTACGGCCGCCTCACCGACAAGGTCGTACGCGCGCGTGGCCCCCGCGAGGCCGAGACCGTGCACCTCCTGGAGACCAACTACCGGCACGTGAACATGGCGCTGGTCAACGAAATGGCCGTGCTCTGCCACGACCTGGGCATCGACCTGTGGGACGTCATCCGCTGCGCCGAGACCAAGCCCTTCGGCTTCCAGGCCTTCCGTCCAGGACCCGGCGTCGGCGGCCACGGCGTCCCCCTGGACATCCCCACCCCGTCCCGCGGCGCCCGCCCCCTGCGCATCGTCGAACTGGCCCAGCAGGTCAACGACCGCATGCCCCAGTACGTCATCCAGCGCTCGGCGACCCTGCTCAACGAACACGGCAAGTCCGCCCGCGGCGCCCGCGTCCTGCTGCTCGGCGTCACCTACAAGCCCGACCTGGCCGACCAGCAGGGCTCCCCCGCCCAGGAGATCGCGACCCGTCTGATGGAACTGGGCGCCGCCGTCAGCTACCACGACCCCTACGTCCCGAACTGGAGCGTCCTCGGCCACCCCGTCCCCCGCGCGGACTCCCTCTACGAAGCGGCCGCCGAAGCCGACCTCACGATCCTGCTGCAGCACCACCGCACGTACGACCTGCAGGGCCTTGCCGTGAAGGCCCAACTGCTCCTCGACACAAGGGGCGCCACCCCGGCGGGCGCGGCGCACCGCCTCTGAGACACGCAAAGGGCCCCGGTACGAGTACCGGGGCCCTTCGTGGACATCAGTCCAAAAACCAAACCGTCAGCGCTTGTGCTGCGAGTCCGCGACCGTCACCTCGACGCGCTGGAACTCCTTGAGCTCGCTGTAGCCCGTCGTGGCCATCGCCCGGCGCAGCGCCCCGAAGAAGTTCATCGAGCCGTCCGGGATGTGCGAGGGACCGGTGAGGATCTCCTCGGTCGTGCCGACCACACCGAGGTCGACGCGCTTGCCGCGCGGCACGTCCTCGTGGACTGCCTCCATGCCCCAGTGGTGGCCCTTGCCGGGCGCGTCCGTGGCGCGGGCCAGCGGGGAGCCCATCATCACCGAGTCGGCGCCGCAGGCGATGGCCTTGGGCAGGTCGCCGGACCAGCCCACGCCGCCGTCCGCGATGACGTGCACGTACCGGCCGCCGGACTCGTCCATGTAGTCACGGCGGGCGGCCGCGACGTCCGCGACGGCGGTGGCCATCGGCACCTGGATGCCCAGGACGTTGCGCGTGGTGTGCGCGGCGCCGCCGCCGAAGCCGACGAGGACACCGGCGGCGCCGGTGCGCATCAGGTGCAGCGCGGCGGTGTAGGTGGCGCAGCCGCCGACGATGACCGGCACGTCGAGTTCGTAGATGAACTGCTTCAGGTTGAGCGGCTCGGCGGCACCGGAGACGTGCTCGGCGGAGACGGTCGTCCCGCGGATCACGAAGATGTCCACACCGGCGTCCACGACGGCCTTGGAGAACTCGGCGGTGCGCTGCGGGGAGAGCGCGGCGGCGGTGACGACACCCGAGTCGCGCACCTCCTTGATGCGCTGCCCGATCAGGTCGGCCTGGATCGGCGCGGAGTAGATCTCCTGGAGGCGGCGGGTCGCGTTGTCCGTGTCCAGCTCGGCGATCTCGTCGAGCAGCGGCTGCGGGTCCTCGTACCGCGTCCACAGGCCCTCGAGGTTCAGTACGCCCAGACCGCCCAGCTCACCGATGCGGATCGCGGTCTGCGGCGAGACGACCGAGTCCATCGGCGCGGCCAGGAAGGGCAGCTCGAAGCGGTAGGCGTCGATCTGCCAGGCGATCGAGACCTCCTTCGGGTCGCGGGTCCGACGGCTCGGTACGACGGCGATGTCGTCGAAGGCGTACGCCCTGCGGCCGCGCTTGCCGCGCCCGATCTCGATCTCAGTCACGTGGGTGGCCCTTCAGCTTTCTTCGGTACTTCGGCACTACTTCGCCACTTCGGCACTCTGTCTGCCGTACCAGTATCCCCGACGCACGCCAAGGGGGCGGCCCCGGGAATCCGGGCCGCCCCCACGCGCGCGTGCGCGGCGTTTTCGGGTCAGCGCTTGGGTCAGCGCTTGTTCGTGTAGTTCGGCGCCTCGACCGTCATCTGGATGTCGTGCGGGTGGCTCTCCTTGAGGCCCGCCGAAGTGATCCGTACGAAACGGCCGTTCTCCTGGAGCTCGGGAACCGTGCGCCCGCCTACGTAGAACATCGACTGGCGCAGACCGCCGACCAGCTGGTGCACCACCGCGGAGAGCGGGCCGCGGTAGGGAACCTGGCCCTCGATGCCCTCGGGCACCAGCTTCTCGTCGGAGGCGACGCCCTCCTGGAAGTAGCGGTCCTTGGAGAAGGACTTGCGCTCGCCACGGGTCTGCATGGCCCCCAGCGAGCCCATGCCGCGGTACGACTTGAACTGCTTGCCGTTGATGAACATCAGCTCACCCGGCGACTCCTCGCAGCCGGCGAGCAGCGAGCCCAGCATGACCGTGTCCGCGCCGGCGACGAGCGCCTTGGCGATGTCGCCCGAGTACTGCAGGCCGCCGTCGCCGATGACCGGGACCCCGGCCTCCTTGGCGGCGAGCGAGGCTTCGTAGATGGCGGTGACCTGCGGAACACCGATGCCCGCCACGACACGCGTCGTACAGATGGAGCCCGGTCCGACACCGACCTTGATGCCGTCGACACCGGCGTCGATGAGCGACTTGGCGCCGTCACGCGTGGCGATGTTGCCGCCGATGACGTCCACGCCGGAGGCATTGGACTTGATCTTGGCGACCATGTCGCCGACCAGGCGGGAGTGGCCGTGCGCGGTGTCGACGACGATGAAGTCGACGCCCGCCTCGACGAGGGCCTGGGCACGCTCGAAGGCGTCACCGGCGACACCGACGGCGGCGCCCACCAGGAGGCGGCCTTCCTTGTCCTTGGCGGCGCTCGGGTACTTCTCGGCCTTGACGAAGTCCTTGACCGTGATGAGGCCCTTGAGGACGCCCGCGTCGTCGACCAGCGGAAGCTTCTCGATCTTGTGGCGGCGCAGCAGCTCCATGGCGTCCACGCCGGAGATGCCGACCTTGCCGGTGACCAGCGGCATCGGCGTCATGACCTCGCGCACCTGGCGCGTACGGTCCGACTCGAAGGCCATGTCACGGTTGGTGACGATGCCGAGCAGCTTGCCCGCCGCGTCGGTCACCGGGACGCCGCTGATGCGGAACTTGGCGCAGATCGCGTCGGCCTCGCCGAGCGTCGCGTCCGGGTGCACCGTGATCGGGTCGGTGACCATGCCGGACTCGGAGCGCTTCACCAGGTCGACCTGGTTGGCCTGGTCGGCGATGGAGAGATTGCGGTGCAGCACGCCGACGCCACCCTGCCGCGCCATGGCGATCGCCATGCGGGACTCGGTGACCTTGTCCATCGCCGCGGACAGCAGCGGGACGTTGACCCGCACGTTCTTCGAGATGAACGAGGAAGTGTCGATCTGGTCCGGCGCCATGTCGGACGCGCCGGGCAGCAGCAGCACGTCGTCGTAGGTCAGCCCGAGCGTCGCGAATTTCTCGGGCACTCCGTCGACGTTTGCAGTCATGACACCTTCCCCAAATGGCCTTGATCGGTGCGGATGTCCATGCTAACGGGATCCGAGGGTGTCTCATTCCACGATCAAGATCATCGGCCAGGTTTGTACGTTCACACATCATGAACGACCGCCGAAGACAACCGTCGACCGGTCCTCGACCGCTACTGCTCGGCCAGTGCCCGCAACCGACTCAGCGCCCGGTGCTGCGCCACCCGCACGGCCCCCGGGGACATCCCCAGCATCTGCCCGGTCTCCTCGGCCGTGAGCCCGACCGCGATGCGCAGGAGCAGCAGCTCGCGCTGGTTCTCCGGCAGGTTGGCCATGAGCTTCTTGGCCCACTCGGCGTCGCTGCTGAGCAGCGCGCGCTCCTCCGGGCCGAGCGAGTCGTCGGGCCGCTCGGGCATCTCGTCCGACGGCACGGCCGTGGAACCGGGGTGACGCATGGCCGCACGCTGCAGATCGGCGACCTTGTGCGCCGCGATCGCGAAGACGAACGCCTCGAAGGGACGCCCCGTGTCCTTGTAGCGCGGCAGCGCGAGAAGGACGGCTACACACACTTCCTGCGCCAGGTCCTCCACGAAGTGCCGTGCGTCACCGGGCAGTCGGGAAAGCCGCGTACGGCAGTAACGCAGTGCCAGGGGGTGCACATGGGCCAGGAGATCGTGCGTGGCCTGCTCATCACCCTCGACCGCGCGAAGAACGAGGGCACCGATCACCGTCGTCTTGTCATCGCGCATCGGTCCATGGTGCCTTGGCGCCGATTGGTCCGCGGCACCGCGTCCGTAGTTGTGCACCGAAGCGTTATGAGCAGGTGCGCCGGAACTCATCTCCTGCGCCCTCCCCTCCCGCTCGACCGACTTGTCCCCGAGGAACTCCACACATCAAGGATGCGGCATCGGCGGCGAAGCGGCTGCAACCGCTCCCGCGAAGGGGCGCGACAGGCATCGCTCACCCCGCCCACCGGACGGCGGGCGGGGATCGCCGTGCCCCCGCGGCGGGACACTTAACGAACCAGGCCCCAGCGGAAACCGAGCGCCACGGCGTGCGCGCGGTCCGAGGCGCCGAGCTTCTTGAACAGCCGCCTGGCGTGCGTCTTGACCGTGTCCTCGGAGAGAAAAAGCTCACGTCCGATCTCGGCGTTCGACCGGCCGTGGCTCATGCCCTCGAGCACCTGGATCTCACGCGCGGTGAGCGTGGGCGCCGCGCCCATCTCGGCCGAGCGCAGTCTGCGCGGAGCAAGACGCCACGTCGGATCGGCGAGCGCCTGGGTGACGGTCGCACGCAGCTCGGCGCGCGAGGCGTCCTTGTGGAGATAGCCGCGGGCGCCGGCGGCGACCGCGAGCGCGACGCCGTCCAGATCCTCGGCGACGGTGAGCATGATGATGCGCGCACCGGGGTCGGCGGACAGCAGCCGCCGGACGGTCTCCACGCCGCCCAGACCGGGCATGCGTACGTCCATCAGAATCAGGTCCGAGCGGTCGGCGCCCCAGCGGCGGAGGACTTCCTCGCCGTTGGCCGCTGTCGTCACGCGCTCGACGCCGGGCACGGTCGCGACCGCGCGGCGGAGCGCCTCTCGGGCGAGCGGGGAGTCGTCGCAGACGAGGACGGATGTCATGACTGTCCTCCGCGGCTCTCACAGCTGCTGCGCGTCACCTTGAGCCTCCAGGCTGGATACATGTTCGTCACCTGTGCGGTTGACGCTCTCGGACATCTGCCCGAGCGCTTGTTCTTTCAACCGCCTCCGCACTCTCAACGACGGTCACCCGAAAGAGTTACGGGGCGGTCAGCCTCCTTCGGCACTCTACGTGAGGGCGCGGACACAGCGGGGGCAGCGCAGGAGACCCTCAACCTTTCATCACAAGCCATGCCCCATTTAGCCGGTTTCCTTCCCTTTTACTGGTGTCTGTGGCTAGATTTTCCAATGAGTCATATTTTCATCTCCTTAGACAGTAGATGTACGGTCGTGGGCACCGTATCCGCGCAGAACGGCTACCAGGAGACAAGCAATGGCAGATTTCTCCCGCCTTCCCGGACCGAACGCAGATCTGTGGGACTGGCAGCTCCTCGCGGCCTGCCGCGGGGTCGACAGCTCGCTCTTCTTTCACCCCGAGGGCGAGCGTGGCGCGGCACGAAGCGCGCGTGAGAACTCCGCCAAGGAGGTCTGCATGAGGTGCCCGGTGCGCGCGGAGTGCGCCGCTCACGCACTCGCGGTGCGCGAGCCCTACGGCGTGTGGGGCGGGCTGACGGAGGACGAGCGCGAGGAACTCATGGGCCGGGCCCGCAACCGCCTGGTCGCGGCGTCAGCGGCGCCGCACTCGGCGGTCGGCGGAAACGCGGTCTCGCGTTCTTGAAGGAACGTTTCTTCGCAGGCGCTCAGCGCTCTGCGGCCCGCTCGAGGTGGTCAAGCGTGGCGGCCACCGCGGGCACCTGCGCCAGGTCGGGCAAGGTGAGCGCGACGATTTCGCGCTGCACGGCGGGCTCCACCGTCACCGTGCGTGCACCCTTGGGGCGTACCGACTCGATGGCGAGCTCGGGCAGCACCGCGACGCCAAGGCCGGCGCCGACCAGGCCGATCACCGCCGGATAGTCGTCCGTCGCGAAATCGATCCGGGGCACGAAACCCGCCCCTTCGCAGACCTCCACCAGCTGCCTGCGACAGCGCGGACAGCCCGCGATCCACGGCTCGTCGGCGAGCTCCCCGATGGCGACCGATTCCGCCTTCGCGAGCCGGTGCCCGTCCGGCACGAGACCTACGAGCCGGTCGGCGAGCAGGGGGCGCACCACCAGGTCGTCCCACTCCTCGGCTGCCGATGCCCCCTCGTAACGGAAGGCGAGCGCCACATCGCAGTCGCCCTCGCGCAGCATCTCGACCGAGCGCGGTGGCTCGGCGTCGACCAGGGAGACCCGGGTGCCGGGGTGTGCGGCGCGCAGGGCGGCGAGCGCACTCGGCACGAGGGTCGAGCTGCCGCTGGGGAAGGAGACGAGGCGGACACGGCCCGCCCGCAGGCCCGCGATGGCGGCGACCTCTTCCTCTGCGGCGGTGAGCCCCGCCAGGATCCCGGCGGCGTGCCGGACCAGGGCCTCGCCCGCCTGGGTCAGGCGCATCTCGCGGCCCGTGCGGATCAGCAGCGGTGTGCCCGCCGAGCCTTCGAGTGCCTTCATCTGCTGGCTGACGGCGGGCTGGGTGCAGCCGAGCTCGCGCGCCGCGGCGGAGAAGGAGCCGGTGGCGGCGACCGCACGCAGGACGCGGAGATGACGGGCCTCGATCATGGTTCGAGCATAAGCGACACTTGGGCGAAGTGCCCAATATTGCGTCGACGCTTTGAGCGGGCTCGCCTAGCCTGCCCTCATGAAGCTTCTCTCTGTGAATCTGGGCCGGCTCAAGGCCGTCGAGTACACCGACGCGCCCTCGGGCGGTACCGGCATCGACAAGCAGCCGGCCGATGGGGCCGTCCGGGTGACTGCGCCCGGCGAGAAGGGGGTCGGCGGGAGCGGCCTCGCCGGCGACGAGGTCTGCGATCTGCGGCACCACGGCGGGAACGACCAGGCGGTGTACGCCTTCGCGCGCGAGGACCTCGACCAGTGGGAGCGCACGCTCGGGCGCACGCTGGCCAACGGCGGATTCGGCGAGAACCTCACGACCGCCGGGCTCGACGTGAGCGGCGCGAAGATCGGCGAGCGCTGGCGCGTCGGCCCCGAGCTGATCCTCGAAGTGACGTCGAGCCGCATCCCTTGCCGTACGTTCCAGGGCCATGTCGGCGAGAAGGCATGGGTGAAGCGCTTCACCCGGCAGGGCGCTCCCGGCGCGTATCTGCGGGTGATCGAGCCGGGTGAGATCCGGGGCGGGGACACGATCGAGATCGTGCACCGCCCTGACCACGAGGTCACCGTCGCCTTCCAGTTCAGGGCCGTCACGACGGAGAAGAACCTGCTGCCGAGGCTGCTTGCGGCGGGCGACGCGCTGCATCCCGGGTCGATCGAGTCGGCGCGCAAGTACGTGGAGAAGTACGGGGAGTAGTGCGGGGATTGGTACGGCGC
This sequence comes from Streptomyces sp. NPDC021622, assembly GCF_040640795.1. NCBI lineage: Bacteria > Bacillati > Actinomycetota > Actinomycetes > Kitasatosporales > Streptomycetaceae > Streptomyces > Streptomyces sp. NPDC021622. The sequence goes on along the minus strand of NZ_JBFACK010000006.1, from coordinate 262,865 downwards.
GGGCCTGCGGCGCAGCGGTCGTCCGGATCTCACTAGCCTTGGTCCATGACTACGGCTCTGATTACGGGATCGACCGCCGGTATCGGCGCGGCCTTCGCCCGGCGGCTCGCCGGTGACGGCCACAACCTGGTCCTCGTGGCACGGAACACCGAGCGGCTGCGGGAACAGGCGACCGAACTGCACGACCGGCACGGCATCGAGGCGGAGGTGCTCACCGCCGACCTCGCCACGGACGACGGGATCGCCGCCGTCGAGAAGCGGCTCGGAGACCGCAGGAACCCGGTCGACCTCCTGGTCAACAACGCCGGGTTCGGCAACAAGGGCGAATACCTCGAGGTGCCCATGGCCGACGAGCTGACGATGCTCAAGGTGCACTGCGAGGCGGTGCTCCGGCTGACGTCGGCGGCCGCGGAGGCGATGCGGGAGCGGGGCCGTGGCGGTGTCGTCAACGTCGCGTCGGTGGCGGCGTTCGTGCCGCGCGGGACGTACGGCGCTTCGAAGGCGTGGGTCGTGCAGTTCACCCAGGGGGCGGCGAAGGACCTGGCCGGCTCCGGGGTGCGGCTGATGGCGCTGTGCCCCGGCTTCGTCCGCACGGAGTTCCACGAGCGCGCCGGGATGGGCACGTCCAACATCCCCAAGTGGATGTGGCTCGACGCGGACAAGCTGGTCGCGGCGGCCCTGTCCGACCTGGCACGCGGCAAGACCCTGTCGATCCCGGACCCCCGCTACAAGACCCTGATGGGGGTGGTGAAGGTGACCCCGAGGGCGTTGCTGGGTGGGGTCACCTCACGTACGGGACGCAAGTACGGCCCGCAGTAAGACATCCGGGGGGCGCCCCGTAAGGGGCGCGGGGAACTGCGCGAGGACGGACCACGATCCGCAGCCGGAAAAGACGCGAAACCCGGCAGACGAGCATCCGAAAACACTGAGGCCCGGCACCCCCAACCAGGGGGCACCGGGCCTCAGTTCAGCTACAGGGCAGCCTTAGTGGGAGTGCCCGTGGCCGTGCCCGGCCTCAGCCTCTTCCTCGGCCGGCTTCTCGACGACCAGGGTCTCGGTCGTCAGCAGCAGCGAAGCGATCGACGCGGCGTTCTCCAGCGCGGAGCGCGTCACCTTGACGGGGTCGATGACACCGGCCTTGACCAGGTCGCCGTACTCACCGGTCGCGGCGTTGAAGCCGAAGCCCTTGTCGAGCTCGGCGACCTTCGAGGTGATGACGTAGCCCTCGAGGCCGGCGTTCTCGGCGATCCAGCGCAGCGGCTCGACGGCGGCGCGGCGGACGACCGCGACACCCGTGGCCTCGTCGCCGGTCTTGTCGAGGTTGCCCTCGAGGACCTTGACGGCGTGCACCAGAGCGGAGCCACCACCGGAGACGATGCCCTCCTCGACCGCGGCGCGGGTCGCGGAGATGGCGTCCTCCAGACGGTGCTTCTTCTCCTTCAGCTCCACCTCGGTGGCGGCGCCGACCTTGATGACGCACACGCCGCCGGCCAGCTTCGCGAGGCGCTCCTGGAGCTTCTCGCGGTCCCAGTCGGAGTCCGTGGCCTCGATCTCGGCCTTGATCTGGTTGACGCGGCCCTCGACCTCGGAGGCGTTGCCGCCGCCGTCGACGACGGTGGTGTCGTCCTTGGTGATGGTCACGCGGCGGGCGGTGCCGAGCACGTCCAGGCCGACCTGGTCGAGCTTGAGGCCGACCTCTTCGGCGATGACGGTGCCGCCGGTGAGCGTGGCGAGGTCACCGAGCATGGCCTTGCGGCGGTCGCCGAAGCCGGGGGCCTTCACCGCGACGGCGTTGAAGGTGCCGCGGATCTTGTTCACGACCAGGGTCGAAAGGGCCTCGCCCTCGACGTCCTCGGCGATGATCAGGAGCGGCTTCGAGGCGTTGGCCTGGATGACCTTCTCGAGCAGCGGCAGGAGGTCCTGGATGGAGGAGATCTTGCCCTGGTGGATGAGGATGTACGGGTCGTCGAGGACGGCCTCCATACGCTCCTGGTCGGACACCATGTACGGGGACAGGTAGCCCTTGTCGAAGGCCATGCCCTCGGTGAAGTCCAGCTCCAGGCCGAAGGTGTTGGACTCCTCGACGGTGATGACACCGTCCTTGCCGACCTTGTCCATCGCCTCGGCGATGAGCTCGCCGACCTGCGGGTCCTGGGCGGACAGACCGGCGACGGCCGCGATGTCGGCCTTGTCGTCGATCGGGCGCGCGGTGGCGAGGAGCTCCGCGGAGACGGCCGCGACGGCGGCGTCGATGCCCTTCTTCAGGGCGGCCGGGGATGCGCCCGCGGCGACGTTGCGCAGGCCTTCCTTGACCAGGGCCTGGGCGAGCACGGTCGCGGTGGTGGTGCCGTCACCCGCGATGTCGTTGGTCTTGGTCGCCACCTCCTTGACGAGCTGGGCGCCGAGGTTCTCGTACGGGTCCTCGACCTCGACCTCACGGGCGATGGTGACGCCGTCGTTGGTGATGGTCGGGGCGCCGAACTTCTTGTCGATGACGACGTTGCGGCCGCGGGGGCCGATCGTCACCTTGACCGTGTCGGCAAGCTTGTTGACGCCGCGCTCAAGGGCGCGACGGGCGTCCTCGTCGAACTTCAGGATCTTCGCCATGGGAGCGGTTCAGCCCTCTCGAAAACTCGGGATTGAACGAACTGCGCCCCTTGCCGCCCGGCAATCAGCGGGGTGACCAGGGGCGCAGCTCAAAGCAATGTTCTGCTTCGGGTGAATTACTTCTCGACGATCGCGAGCACGTCGCGAGCCGAGAGGACGAGGTACTCGTCGCCGTTGTACTTCACCTCGGTGCCGCCGTACTTGCTGTACAGCACGACGTCGCCGACCTTGACGTCGAGCGGCAGGCGCTCGCCGTTCTCGAAGCGGCCCGGGCCCACGGCGAGGACAGCACCCTCCTGGGGCTTCTCCTTCGCGGTGTCCGGAATGACCAGGCCCGAGGCCGTGGTCTGCTCGGCGTCGAGCGGCTGGACCACAATGCGGTCCTCGAGCGGCTTGATGGCAACCTTGGAGCTGGCGGTCGTCACGATCCGGTCTCCCCCTTCGGAGATCTACGGGGTTAACAGTCTGAAGTGGCGACCAGGTGGATCCGTCGTCGCGGGTGCCGGACCTGCCCGTCGCTATTGGCACTCTCCAGTGGGGAGTGCCAGAGCTGAGACTAGGACGGGGATTAGCACTCGGTCAAGCGGAGTGCCAATTGCTGACGCGGGTCTTAGCGGTGGGGGGTGCCTTCTGGGGGTGCGGGGGATGCCCCGGGCCCCTCTTGGCAACGTTTCTCCGTGGTGGGGGGTTCCGTCTCCGTTGCCTCGTGCCGTTGCGTTTTCGGTGGCCCGGCAGGTGGGGCTGTGCCCACCCTTCCCAAAGCTCTCGGCTCCGCTCGACCAGGGGAGACCCCACTCGCCCTGCGGAACGCCTGCCCACAGCGGTCAGCCTCCGGCTCCCGCTTCGGGACCTTTTCTGCCGCCTTCCGGCCCAGCCTCTCGATCGGGTCCACCGACTGGGCGCAGCCCGTGAGGAGTGCGGGCGCGAGGACGGCTGCCGCGAGGGCTCCGGCAAGGAATCGCCGCGCCCGCCCGGTCACAGGTAGTCCTCAAGGCTGGCCACCGCGTACCCCTTGTCCGTGACCGTCTTCATGACCTTGCGGATCATGTCGGGCATGCTGCCCTTCCAGTGCTCGCGCCCCCTGAAGTGCGTGAGGATGATGTCGCCGGGGTGCAGGTCCTTGTCCCACTCGCGCCACTCCATGCGGTCGACGAAGGCCTCCGACGCCCACAGCGGCACCGCCTTGATGCCGCAGGACTTGGCGGCGCGCAGCGTGTCCACGTTGTAGTTGCCGTACGGCGGGCGGAAGAGCTCGGGCCGTTTGCCGTACCGCTTCTTGATGATGTCCTGCATGCCGCAGATCTCGCGGCGCTGGCCCGCGTACGAAAGTCCCGGCATATAGCGGTGGTTGAGGGTGTGGTTGTTCAGGGAGACGCCGCGGGACTGCATCTTCTTGAAGTAGCCGTAGTTCTCCTTGACCAGATAGTCGCTGAGGAACGCGGTGTACGGGATCTTCAGCTCGGTCATCATCTTCAGCAGCGCCGGGTCCTTCTCGGCGCCGTCGTCGATGGTCAGGAAGACGACCTTCTTCTTGGTGGGGATGGTCGTGAAGACCGGCGGCAGGCCCGCCTGGCCCTTGACCTCGAAGCCCTTGCGGGTGGTGATCCGCGGCTTCTTGGCGGGGGCCGCGGGAGCGGTCAGCGGGGTCTTCGCCAGGCCCCAGCGTTTCGCGGCGGCGGCGCGGGCGCCCTGGGCGACGCGGAGCTTGTGGGCGTAGGAGTCGAGAGCGCGGGCCGGCGGGGCCTCGAGGCGCTGCTGGCCGGGGGCGGGCTTCACACCGTCCGACTCACCTCCGACCGCACAGCCGGAGGCGATCGCGGCGGCGGTGAGGACAGCCGCGGTGACCCGCGTCCGGCCCTTCCGTCGCTTCCGTCTTCTGCCGTATTGATCGTTTTGTCGTACTAGTTGCATGGCGCCGGATCTTTGCAGCTCACGGCCCTGATGAGGGGCCGACACCGCCGCCGCGCGCGCACCATCCACCGACTGGCCCACAATGGGCCGGGTGAACGACCTCGACCACGCCCTGGCCTCCTTCTCCGCGCTGCTCACCCCCGAGGGCCGGTCCCTGCTCGATCTCGACGAGGTGCGGGAGGCCGAGCCCGCGCGGGAGCTGGCCGTCGCCACCCGACTGCGCCGCGAGCACCCGGCGGAACTGGTCACGGCGGTCCTCGCACAGGCGCGGCTGCGGCGGCGGGCGGTGGCGAAGTTCGGCGCCGAGGACGCGGGGCGGATGTTCTTCACGCCGAACGGCGTCGAGCAGGCGACGCGCACGAGCGTGGCCGTGCACCGCGCGGAGAGCTTCAAGGCACTGGGCGTACGCAGTCTCGCCGACCTCTGCTGTGGCATCGGCGGCGACGCGATCGCGCTCGCGCGGGCCGGGATCGCGGTCCTCGCCGTCGACCGCGACCCGCTGACGTGCGCGGTGGCGCGTGCGAACGCGGAGGCGCTTGGGCTCGCGGAGTTGATCGAGGTGCGCGAGGGCGATGTCACCGAGGTCGACACATCCGCGTACGACGCAGTCTTCGTGGACCCGGCGCGGCGGGGCGGGCGGGGCCGCATCTTCGATCCCGAGGCCTACTCGCCGCCCCTCTCCTGGGCGATCGAGGCCGCCCGCAAGGCACCGCACGCGGCGCTGAAGATCGCTCCCGGGATCCCGCACGAGGCGGTGCCGGACGACGCCGCTGCGGAGTGGATCTCGGACGGCGGCGACGTGAAGGAGGCCGTGCTGTGGTTCGGCACCGAGTCCCCCGCCTCGCACCGCGCGACGCTGCTGCCATCGGGAGCCTCGCTGTGGTCCTCGCTCGACGCGATGCTGCCGGATCCGGAGGTGCGGTCCGTCGGGCGCTATCTGTACGAGCCGGACGGCGCCGTCATCCGTGCGCATCTGGTGGCGGAGGTGGCCGCGCGGGTCGAGGGCGGTCTGATCGACGAGACGATCGCGTACGTCACGTCGGACTCGCTACACCAGACGCCGTACGCGGTGGCGTACGAGATCACCGATCAACTCCCCTTTGGGGTGAAGAAGTTGAAGGCAGTGCTGAGGGAGCGCGAGGTCGGGATCCTGACGGTGAAGAAGCGGGGGTCGGCGGTGGAGCCGGAGGAGCTGCGACGGAAGGTGAAGCCGCAGGGCAAGAACTCGGCGACGGTTTTTCTCACGCGGGTGGGTGGGGCGCCGACGATGCTGATCGGCCACCCGGTACCTGAATCTTTCAGCCCGTCGAGGGGGTCCCTCCCTGCTCTTTAAGAGCTTGGGGGAGTTTGAGGACGAACTCGTCGAAGCCGGTGATCATCCGGTGCGCACAGCTGGGGGCACCCCTACCCGCACTCCCCCGCCCGCGCCAGCAAAAGCTCCCGCTCCCGCACATTCCGCGCAAGCCCCGCCGCCCGCTCGAACTCCGCCCGCGCCTCCGCCCGGCGACCGAGCCGCAGCAGCAGATTTCCCCGCACGCTCGGCAGCAAGTGGTAACCCCTCAGGGCCGGTTCAGAGGCCAGCGCGTCCACCAGGGGCAGCGCCTCCGACGGGCCTGAGGCCATCGAGACCGCCACCGCGCGGTTCAGTTCGACCACCGGCGAGGGCGCCCGCTCGGCCAACAGGGCGTACAGGGCGGCGATCTGGGCCCAGTCCGTCTCCTCGTACGAAGCCGCGTTCGCGTGGTTCGCGGCGATCGCGGCCTGCAGGGCGTACGGCCCGGGAGCCGCCGAGGAAACCGCCCGCGCCCGCGCGAGCGCCGCGAAGCCGCGCCGGATCAGCGCCTGGTTCCAGCGGCGCCGGTCCTGTTCCGCGAGGAGCACCGGCTCGCCCGCAGGACCCGTCCGCGCACCGGCGCGCGAGGCCTGCAGCTCCAACAGCGCCGCCAGGCCGTGCACTTCGGGCTCCTTCGGCATCAGACCGGACAGCACGCGGGCAAGGCGCAGCGCGTCCTCGCAGAGGGAAGGACGCAGCCAGTCGTCGCCCTCCGTGGCCGCGTACCCCTCGTTGAAGATGAGGTAGATGACCTCCAGGACCGATCCGAGGCGGGCCTCGCGGTCGGGACCGTACGGAACTTCGAAGGGCACGCCCTTGGCGGCGAGAGTGCGTTTCGCGCGCACCACGCGCTGGGCCACCGTCGGCTCGGGGACCAGCATCGCGCGGGCGATCTCCGCCGTCGTCAGACCGCCGAGCAGCCGCAGCGTCAGCGCGATACGGGCCTCGGCGGAGAGCACCGGGTGGCAGGCGGTGAAGACGAGGCGCAGCAGGTCGTCGTCGATGTCGTCGGGGTCGGCGTCGGCCGGGTCGTCGGCGGACGGCGGCGCCGCCTCCAGGTCGCGGCCCATCTCGGCCAGCTTGAGCGCGTAGCGCTCCCTGCGGCGTACGAGGTCGATGGCGCGGCGCTTGGCCGTGGTCATCAGCCAGGCGCCCGGGTTGTCGGGGACGCCGGTCGCCGGCCACTGTTCGAGCGCGGCGACCAGCGCGTCCTGGGCCAGTTCTTCCGCGATGCCCACGTCGCGCACGATCCGCGCGACACCGGCGACGACGCGCGGCGACTCGATCCGGAAGACGGTGTCGATGGCGCCGCGGGAGGCGTCCGGGCGAGGGTGCTCGGAAGGGCGAGGGTGCTCAGAAGAGTGGGCCGTCACGGCCACCCATCAGAGCACCCTGCGCGGGGCACCGCAAAGACTCAGCCCTCGGCGATCTCCCGCACCTCCGCCGTCACCGTCCACTCCTCGTCGTGGATCTTCAGGAAGCGGCTTGCCCACTCGATCGCCTCGGCCTTGTCCTTGCACTGGGAGATCGAGTAGCCGCCGACGACCTCCTTGGCCTCGGTGAACGGCCCGTCCGTGACGGACAGGCGGCCGCCCTCCCAGTGCACCCGGGAGGCCTCGGACGTCGGCGTGAGGCCGGCGGTGTCGAGCATGACGCCCGCCTTGGTGATCTCTTCGAGCAGCTCACCCATGCGCTGCCCCATCTCGGGGCTCGGGCCGCCCTCGGGAGAGTTCTTCTCGTCGATGCGGATCATCGTCAGGTAGCGCGGCATGACCGGTTCTCCATTCGGTGCGTGGGCGGGGCTTCTGCCCGCCTCTCACCCATGCGTCGAACGGGAGACGCCCGGATCGACATCGTCGCCGAGATTCTTCGAAGTTTCTTCCTGGGCCTGCGTCTGCGCAGGTCGGAGCCGTGCGGGCGCGCGATGCAGCACGGCTGTCGCCAGGGCGGCCGCGACGAGGAGCGCCGCCGCGACCCAGAACGCCGCCGCGTACCCGTCGACGAGCGGGCCCGGCCCCCGCCCCTCCCCCGTGACCCCCGACGCCACCGTGGCAAGGACCGCGAGCCCCAGCGAGCCGCCCAGCTGCCGGGAGCTGTTGAGCAGCCCCGACGCCATGCCGGTCTCCTCGGCGGCGACACCCGATGTCGCGGCCGTGCCCAGCGGCACGAAGCACATGCCGATGCCCACGCTCGCGACCATCGAGGGCCCCAGGATGGAGTTCAGGAACGTGCCGTCGACGCCCACCGTGAGCCCGAACCAGGCGAGCCCCGCCGCCCCGAGCAGCCCGCCGGTGACCAGGAGCGCCCGCTCCCCGAAGCGCGCCACGGTCCGCGCCGAGATGACCGAACCGGCGACGACGCCCACGCAGAAGGGCAGGAAGGCCGCTCCCGCCGTCGTCGGACCGTACGAAAGCACCTCCTGGAGGTAGAGCGAGGTGAAGTAGAAGGCGGCGAACTGGCCCGACGACATCAGGAGCGAGAACGCGTTCGCGGAGAGCACCGGCCGGTGCGCCAGCAGGCCGAGCCGCAGCAGCGGATCCCGCTTGCGGGACTCGACGACGGCGAAGGCGGCAAGCAGCACCACCGCCGCGCCCAGCGTGCCCAGGGTCGTACCGGATCCCCATGCGTACGTCTCCGTGCGCACCAGGCCGAGGACAAGCACCGCCATGCCCGCCGTGACGAGCAGCGCCCCCACCACGTCGAGGCGCGGCGCGGGCCCGGTGCGCCGCTCGGCGGGGACGCCGCCGCGCGAGAGGAGGAGCGCGGCAAGGACCACCGGGACGTTGATCAGCATCACGGAGCGCCAGCCGGCCCAGTCCGTGAGCAGTCCGCCCGCCATCACGCCGACCGCGCCGCCGAGCGCGCCCGACGCCCCCCAGAGCCCGAGCGCCCGCGAACGCGCGGCCCCCGCCTCGTAGTTGACGGTGATCAGGGCGAGGGCGACGGGGGCGAGCGCCGCCGCGCCCGCGCCCTGCACGGCCCGCGCCGCGACGAGCTGCCCCGGCGTGCCTGCGAGACCGCCCGCCAGGCTGGCGGCACCGAAGACCGCGAAGCCGGCGATCAGGGTGCGCCGCCGCCCCACCAGGTCGGCGAGCCGCCCGCCGAGCATGAGGAGGCCGCCGAAGGCCAGCGCGTAGGCGTTGACCACCCAGATCAGTGAATCGGCCCCGAAGCCGAGGTCGTCGCCGATGTCGGGAAGCGCGATGTTGACGACGGACATGTCGAGCGAGACGAGGAACTGCACGGTGAGCAGCACCGGCAGCAGCCAACGGTGGTGCGAGGGCGTCGAGTCAGCAGTTTTCACCATGCCCAGGAACATTACTATACGCGTATAGAAAATCAACCGGGAAGCGTTCCCCGACAATGAGCCACGTGGCAGCTGAAAAGGCAGAAGAGAAAAAGACCGAAGAGAAGAAGAAACGCGGCCGCCCCAGCCGCATCGACCTCGACGCGATCGTCGGCATCGCGCGCCGCATCCTCCAGGAGGAAGGCGTCGCCGCCCTCAGCATGCGCCGGGTCGCCAAGGAGGTCGGCACGACCCCGATGGCGCTCTACCACCACGTACGCGACAAGGACGAGCTCCTGATGCTCACCCTGTCCGGCATGGCCGACTCGGTCCCCCGCCCCCAGCTGCCCGACGACCCGCGCGACCGGATGCTCGCGGTCTCCGTGCACATGCACGGCACGCTGGCGGGCATGCCCTGGGTGGTCGAGGTCCTGAGCCTCGGTGATCTCACCGACAAGGGCGCGCTGTGGATGGTCGACGAGATCGTCGGCTCGGCGATGACGCTCGGACTCACGCCGGGCCAGGCCGTCGCCGCCTACCGCACCATCTGGCACTGCGTGTACGGCGACCTGGTCTTCCGTCAGGCGATGGCCCGCCGCGCCGAAGAACCCGACCGCAAGCGCCACTTCCCCGACATGATCACGGCCGCGGACGCCGATGAGCTGCCCCACATGACCGCACTGGCCGACCGCTGGCTGGAACTGACGGCGGACTACGACGTGTCCAAGCAGTTGGGAGCGGTCATCGACGGGCTCCTGGGGCAGGCGGGACGCCCCTGACACTTCCGGGCCGATCACGGGGGACGGGATGGCACTGCTGAACCAGGGCGCACGACAACGCCGGGCACGCTCGCCCTGCTGTCCACGGTGGTCACGACGGTTCTGGCGCTGACGGCCGTGGCGCTGCTCCTGCGGGTGCCCGAGCCGGACTAGGGCTCGGGCGTACGCCGCGTCAGTCCACGCCGACCGATTCGAACCGCCACCTGTGCACGGCCCGCGTCACCAACTCCGGTGCGGGCTCCGGCAGTTCGGGAAGGTCGGCGTCGTACGCGGCGTCCCACCAGGTCAGCACGAGCACCCGGTCCTGCGGGGCGCGGAAGCTCTCCCGCCGGGCCGGCTCACCGTCCAGGACCTGCGCCCGCGCCCAGGCGAGCAGTTCCTCGCCCCGCCCTTCGGCGGCGCGGGCCTCCCACATCAGCGCGACGGTCACGAGTAGAGGTTCTCCTTGCTGACCTCGTGCACGTGATCGTGAGAGTGGTCGTGATCGTGCGTGTGCCCCGGGACGTGCGGCTCCGTCACCGGCAGCGAAGAATCCGCCGACAGGTCCCAGGCCGAGGCCGAGCGGTTCCTGGCCACCATCTCCGCGCCGAGGGCGGCGACCATCGCGCCGTTGTCCGTGCACAGCTTCGGCCGCGGCACCCGCAGCCGGATCCCGGCCGCCTCGCAGCGCTCCTGCGCGAGCGCCCGCAGCCGGGTGTTGGCGGCCACGCCGCCGCCGATCATCAGGTGGTCCACGCCCTCGTCCTTGCAGGCCCGCACGGCCTTGCGGGTCAGCACGTCGACGACCGCCTCCTGGAAGGACGCCGCCACATCACGTACGGGAACGTCCTCGCCCGCGGCCCGCTTGGCCTCGATCCAGCGCGCGACGGACGTCTTCAGACCGGAGAAGGAGAAGTCGTACGCGGGGTCGCGCGGCCCGGTGAGACCGCGCGGGAAGGTGATCGCTGTCGGGTCGCCCTCCTTCGCGTAACGGTCGATGACGGGACCGCCGGGGAAGCCCAGGTTGAGCACCCGCGCGATCTTGTCGAAGGCCTCGCCCGCCGCGTCGTCGATGGTCGCACCCAGCGGACGTACGTCCGAAGTGATGTCGGCGGACAGGAGCAGCGAGGAGTGACCGCCCGACACCAGAAGCGCCATCGTCGGCTCCGGCAGCGTGCCGTGCTCCAGCTGGTCCACGCAGATGTGCGAGGCCAGGTGGTTCACGCCGTACAGCGGCTTGCCGAGCGCGTACGCGTACGCCTTGGCCGCCGAGACGCCGACAAGCAGCGCGCCCGCGAGACCGGGCCCCGCGGTCACCGCGATGCCGTCGAGGTCCTTCGCCGTCACGCCCGCTTCCTTCAGGGCGCGGTCGATGGTCGGCACCATGGCTTCCAGGTGCGCGCGGGACGCGACCTCGGGCACGACACCGCCGAAGCGGGCGTGCTCGTCGACGCTGGAGGCGACGGCGTCGGCGAGCAGGGTGGTACCGCGGACGATGCCGACGCCGGTCTCGTCGCAGGAGGTCTCGATGCCGAGTACGAGCGGTTCGTCAGCCATGGGTGTCGGTTCCTTGCGCGGGATTCACTGAGGTTGATGGATCGGTCAGGCGCATCACCAGGGCGTCCACATTGCCCGGCTGGTAGTAGCCGCGTCTGAAGCCGATGGGCTCGAAGCCGAAGCGCTCGTACAGCTTCTGCGCCCGTGTGTTGTCGACCCGCACTTCCAGCATGACCTCGGCACACTCGAAGGCCGTCGCCGCGCCCAGCAGATCGGTCAGAAGCCGGGAGCCGAGCCCCGTGCCCCAGTGGCTCGGGGCCACCGCGATGGTCTGTACGTCGGCCTGGTCGCCGGAGGACGCGAGCCCCGCGTACCCGACGAGCCGTTCGCCGTCCATCGCCACGACATAGCGGCGGGTGGCCAGCGGGCCGCGCGCGTGCGCGAGCTCGGACCAGAACATGCCGCGCGACCAGGCGTCGTCCGGGAAGAGCTCCTTCTCCAGGACGAAGACGGGTTCGATGTCCCACCAGCGCATCTCGCGCAGGACGACTGTCGTCACGGACGTCACTTGGGGGTGACCACCTTGTAGTTCTTGGGGACCTGCGCGTCCGGGCGGCGCAGGTAGAGCGGCCTGGGGGCCAGCAGCTCCTCGCCGGCGGCGAGCTTCTCCGCGGCGAGCGAGGCCAGCGAGGCCGCCGAGACGTGCTCGGGGGCGCGGGCGTCCGGGAAGGTGTCGGGGTAGAGCACCGCGCCCGCGCCGACGGCGGGCAGCCCGGCCACCGCCTCCGCGATGTCCGCGGGCCGGTCCACGGCGGCGTCCGTGAGGCGGGTGCGGGGGTCCGCGTACCGCGCCCAGTAGACCTCCTTGCGCCGCGCGTCCGTGGCGACGACGAAGGGGCCGCTCTCGATGCCGGACTCGTACGCGAGGCCGTCGAGCGTGCACACGCCGTGCACCGGCACACCGAGCGCGAGGCCGAAGGTGTCGGCGGTCATCAGGCCGACGCGCAGACCGGTGTAGGGGCCGGGGCCCACGCCGACGACGATGCCGGTCACCGCGTCGAGTCTCAGCCCCGCCTCGGCTAGCACCCGGTCGACGGCTGGCAGCAGCAGCTCGCCGTGGCGGCGGGCGTCCACCTGGCTGGAGGCTGCGACGACGGACGACCCGTCGTGCAGGGCGACGGTGACGGCGGGGGTTGCGGTATCCAGAGCGAGCAAGAGCACGCGAACAGCCTACGGCTCCGGCGCACGGCGCACGGCCGACCGGGGAAGCCGCACACCTGCTGCTACCGTCAACGCGTAGCCGTGCGGAGTACGAAGAGGGTGGCGCAGTTGTCCAGGAGCAGCTCGGGATTCGTGGCCGGGCTCACCGCGGCCGCGCTCGCCGCGGTCGGCTTCCTCGCGTACCAGGCATCGGCCAGCGCGCCGGACCACCTGACGGGCAAGAAGCCGGACGCCGACCCCTCGGCCTCCGCGTCACGCTCCCCCAAGGACAAGGCCGGCCCGAAGGCGGTCCCCGCACATTCCGGTTCGGGCGAGCGGGTCATCTACTCGGTGGGCGAGGACCGCGTCTGGCTGGTCAAGGCCTCCGGCAAGGCGCAGCGCACGTACAAGGTCACGCCGAGCACGGTGGACCCCGTACCGGGGACGTACGCCGTCAGCTCGCGCTCGGGGACGGTCACCGGAACGGACGGCGTGCCGATCGAGCACGTCGTGCGCTTCACCAGCGTGGAAGGCATCGCGATCGGATTCAGCTCGGCGGTGGACGGCTCGACACCGAAGCCGGACCCGTCGAAGAAGACGGGCGGCATCCGCCAGTCACGCGAGAACGGCAACGCGATGTGGGAGTTCGCAACGATCAGCGCGAAGGTCGTAGTCGTTCCTTAGGTACAGCCCCTCAGATACCGCCGGGGGGGCGCCCCGTCAGGGGCGCGGGGAACTGCGCGAGCAACCACAACAGCCCCGCAGCCGCGCACGGCGATCCGAGGCAGCCCCCTAGGCGCTCTTCCGCTCCCGAGGAACCCGCACCCCGCGCTCCGGCGCGCTCGGCGGCGTGGACACCGCCCGAGCAGCCGCACACGAAGCCAGCAGCACGCTCATGGAAACGCCCGAAGGCCCAGGGGCCCGCCGCGCGTCACGTTCAGAAGCCGACATGGACGCCTCCTGGGGCTCCGGGGCAGACATGGTTAGGTAGACCTAACCTGTACCGGTATCCATGTGACCACGCGCAGAGCGCCCGGCGCAACATCTTCCCGACGCCTTGTCGGAACCTTCATTGAAACGTACGAAAGCAAAGGCCCCGCACGGGACTACGCGGCCAGCAACGTGAGGTCCGCCTCGGCCCAGCGCGCCCCGACGCCGCTCAGCGTCACCTCCCGCACCTCGTCCGTGGTGTCGCCCACCGCACGGTGAATCAGCACGCGCAGCCGATCGTCGGAGAGCTCCTCGACCTTGCCGTCACCCCACTCCACGACGATCACCGATTCGGGCAGCGAGACATCGAGATCGAGGTCCTCCATCTCGTCGAGCCCGCCGCCCAGGCGGTACGCGTCCACGTGCACGAGCGGCGGTCCGTCGCCGAGGGACGGGTGGACGCGGGCGATGACGAAGGTCGGGGACGTGACGGCGCCCCGTACGCCGAGGCCCTCACCGAGGCCACGGGTCAGGGTCGTCTTGCCCGCGCCGAGCTCGCCGGTGAGCATCACCAGGTCGCCGGGGCGCAACAGTTTGGCAAGCCGGCGGCCCAACTCGCCCATCTGCTCGGGCGAGTTGACGGTGATCTTGAGGGTGGTGGCGGGGATCGGGTCGTGCGGTGCTTCCATGCCGACCACGTTAGCGGCTGCGTCAGCCGCTTGAAGTCCGCGCATCCGCCGCCGCAGGCACGGCACCCGCCCTGGCCAGCAGGTCCGCGAGCCGGTCGGTGACCACCTCGGGGTGCTCCAGCATGACCAGATGCCCCGCGTCCGGTACGAGCACGAATTCGGCCTCCGGGAGCAGATCGGCGATCGCCTCGCTGTGCTCGCTCGGCGTCACCAGGTCCTTCTCCCCGGCGAGCACGAGCACCGGCAGCTCGGCGAAGTACCGCAGCGCCTCCGCCTTGTCGTGCTCGGCGAACGCCGGATAGAACTCCGCGACCACGTCGATCGGCGTCGACTCAATCATCCGCTCGGCGAACCGCGAGATCGCCGGGTCCACGTCCTTCGACGAGAACGAGTAGCGCTTGATGATCCCCGCGAAGAGATCGGATGTGGCCCGCCGCCCCCGCTCCACCAGGGCGGCCTGCGAACCGAGCGCCTTCAGCACGCCGGGCAGGACGCGCCGGACGGCGTTCATCCCGGCCACCGGAAGCCCGAAGTTGACCTGACCGAGCCGCCCGGCCGACGTACCCACAAGAGCGACCCCCACGACCCGCTCGCGGATCAGCTCGGGGAACTGGTCGGCAAGCGCCATCGTCGTCATGCCGCCCATGGAGTGCCCGACCAGGACCAGCGGCCCCTCGGGCGCGGCCGCGTCGATGACGGCCTTAAGGTCCCGCCCCAGCTGGTCGATGGAGACCGGCTTCCCGTCGTCGAGCTGTGCGGCCCCGCGCCCGGACCGGCCGTGGCTGCGCTGGTCCCAGTAGACACACCGCACGACACCGCGCAGGGCGGCCCGTTGGAAGTGCCAGGAGTCCTGGCTCAGGCAGTAGCCATGGCTGAAGACGACGGTGACCGGGGCGGGCACCTTGCGCCCGAAGAGCCGGCGCCGCCGCGGCGCCTGCGCGCTCTCCGCCTCGACCTCGTCGACCTCGTACGAAAGCTCCGTGCCGTCGTCCGCGTACGCCTTGCCCGGCATGCCGCGCAGCGATCCGTAAGGACCCGACGCGTCGAGCGCGAGCCGTGCCTTCTGGCGCATGCCGCGGCCGACGGTCAGCCGCTCGATGGCGACACCGGCCGCGGCGCCCGCCGCGACGACGCCTATCGCGGCACCGGCGATGCCTGCCCTGCGCCAGTTCCCGGCCGCGGCGGCGACTTCCGTCACCGCTTCCGCGGCCGCCCCCGTGCTGCTCTCGCTCACGTGCCGCTCCTACTCAGTCGTCGAGCCGGTCGCCCTCTTCGGCCCGCTCATTCACATAGACGCGCGGAACACGCGATCCGATGCGGGTGACGATCTCGTACGCGATGGTCCCCGCCGCCTGCGCCCAGTCCTCGGCGGTCGGCTCGCCCCGGTCACCGGGGCCGAACAGGACGGCTTCGGAGCCGGCCGCCGGCTCGTCACCGCCGAGGTCGACCACGAACTGGTCCATCGCCACACGCCCGGCGACCGTCCGCCACTTGCCGCCGACGAGAACCGGTCCGGTGCCAGAGGCGTGCCGCGGGATCCCGTCCCCGTACCCCAGGGGGACGAGGCCCAGGGTGGTCTCCCCGGGCGTGACGTAGTGATGCCCGTAACTGACGCCGTGACCCCCCGGAACATGCTTCACCAGGGCGAGCGAGGCGCTGAGCCTCATGACGGGGCGCAGACCGAAGTCCTCCGGCGTCCCCACCTCGGGGCTCGGCGAGATCCCGTACATCGCGATGCCCGGTCGTACGAGATCGAAGTGGGTCTCCGGCAGGGTGAGCGTGCCCGGCGAGTTGGCGATGTGCCGCACCTCGGGCCGGATCCCCCGCTCCTCGGCGGCGGCGACCATCTCGCGGAAGAGCCGGAGCTGAGCGGCGATGGAGGGATGGCCCGGCTCATCTGCGCACGCGAAGTGCGACCAGAGCCCGGTGACGCGCACAAGCCCCTCGGCCTCGGCCTGAAGCGCCTGCGAGACGAGCTCGGGCCAGTCGGCGGGCATACAGCCGTTACGCCCGAGCCCGGTGTCGGCCTTCAGCTGAACACGCGCGGGACGCCCCGCCTGCCGCGCGGCGGCCGCGACCTCGCGCAACGCCCACAACCCGCTCACCGACATGTCGAGGTCGGCCTCGATGCCCTCGCGCCAGGGCCCGCCCGGGGTCCACAGCCAGCACATCAGACGCCCCTGGATCCCGGCGGCGCGCAGCGCGAGCGCCTCCTCGGGGGTCGCGGTGCCCACCCAGGTGGCACCGGCCTCGATCGCGGCCCGAGCGCAGGGCACCATTCCATGTCCGTACGCATCGGCCTTCACCACGGCCATGAAGGCGGCGCCTGGCGCGTGGGCACGCAAAGTCCGCACATTGGCCCGGAGGGCGGCCAAATCGATCTCGGCGCGGGCACGCAAGGGTGCGGTCTCAGTCATAACGCCGACCAGTCTCTCAGAGCCCACCGACACCCACGCAGCCGCGCGCCTCAGGTCCCGGGCCTGCGCCCCCACGCATAGACCCGGTCTCCCTTGTGGAGCGTCTTCCACAGGCGACGTGCGTCGTCGAGCCGCAGGTTCACACAGCCGTGCGAGCCGGGCGGGTTGTGGATGCTGGCGTAGATGCCGTGGAAGGCCTGCCCGCCGTCAAAGAACTGGCTGTAGGGCATCGGCGTCTCATAGATCGACGACCAGTGGTTCTTGTGCTTCCAGTAGACCTTGTGCCACCCGGTACGGGTCGCGTACCCGGCCCGCCCGCTCCGCACGGGCATGGGCCCGAGCAGCACGCGCTTCCCCTTCTGCACCCACATCAACTGACGCCGCAGATCGACACAGGCGACGCGGTACGCGCGCGTGGGGCACTTCTTCTTCGCGGCATTCGGCACGTCAACACCGGGCGGCACGGATTCGATGAGCTCTTCGCCGCGGGCGGGGGCCGGTTCGACGGCGTCTTCTTCGGCACTGGGGGTGTAGGTGTCCGGCGCCAGGGCCTGGTCCGGGGTGTCCTGCTGCCAGGGGTGTGGCGGAGGGAGCGGGACGCCGGGCGCGGGGGATGCGGGGCGCGGCGGCGGGGGTTCGGCGATGGCGGGCCCCGCGGGGATGGCGGCGGCCATCGCAAGGAGCAGAGAAAGCACGCGCCGGGCGGTCTGACTGATCATGCGATGAGCGAACCCTGCGGGGCATGGGCGTGGCGCTGAGCCGCGCGGCGGAGTCACCCAAAGGGTGGCGCCCTCCGCCCGCCGCCGCCACCGACTCCCTCCGCGGCACACCCACCCGAAGATCCGCCGCTGATCGGCGGGACAACAACGCGAAGCGGCGGGACAACAAGCGGCCCGAGGCCGCAGGCCTACCCCCGTACATCCCGCCAAGCCACCGGAAGCGCCGCCGCAACGTCCTGCGCCCCCACCGGCGCCCCATCCGCCGCATGCCGAGCGGCAAGACCATGGAGATACGCCCCCACCGCCCCCGCGTCCCCCGCCGAAAGCCCCGCCGCCAGCAACGACCCGGCAAGCCCCGACAGCACATCCCCACTGCCCGCGGTGGCAAGCCACGGCGTACCCGTCGGATTGACCCGCACCACGCCCCCGCGGCCACCCCCGCGTCCGCCCGCAGCCCCGGCCACCAGCGTCGTAGACCCCTTCAGAAGCACCGTCGCCCCATACCGCCCCGCCAACTCCCGCACAGCCGCAAGGCGCCCCCGCTCCACTTCCCCCCGCGAGACCCCAAGGAGCGCCGCCGCCTCCCCCGCATGCGGCGTCAGCAGAGTCGGAGCGGAACGCCCCCGCACCACCTCGGCCTCGACAAGCCGCAGCCCGTCCGCGTCGATCAGCACCGGCACATCCGCGGCGACCACGTCCTGAAGACGCCCCGCATCGTCCCCGAGCCCCGGCCCGACCACCCACGCCTGCACCCGCCCCGCCTTGGACGGCGCCCCGTCGGAGACAAGCGCCTCGGGGAACCGGGCGATCACCGCGTCCACGGCAGGCCCGACGTACCGCACGGCCCCCGCCCCACCCCGCAGCGCACCCGCGACCGTGAGCACCGCGGCCCCCGGATACCGCGCCGACCCGGCGACGACACCCACCACGCCCCGCCGGTACTTGTCGCTCTCCCCCGTCGGCTCCGGCAGCAGCGCGGCCACGTCCTCGTACTGAAGAGCCTCCACTTCAGGAGCCCCGAGCACCGCCCCGAGCCCGATGTCCACGAGCCGCACGACACCGGCGTACTCCCGCCCGGGATCGATAAGCAGCCCCGGCTTGTACGCCCCGAAGGTCACCGTGACGTCGGCCCGCACCGCGTCCCCGGCCACCACCCCGGTGTCGGCGTCGACGCCGCTCGGCAGATCGACGGCGACCACGGGCACCCCCGACTCCCGCACCAGGCCCACCACTTGAGCGGCCCCGGCCCGCAGCCCGCCCTGCCCGCCGATGCCCACGATCCCGTCGACGACAAGGTCGGCACCCCGCAGAGCGTCCTCCACCCCAAGAGAATCCGCAGCGGAAAGCACCCGCCCCCCGGCCGCACGGAACGCCGCGAGCCCACCTGCATGCACCCGATCGGGCGAGAGCAGCACCGCGCCGACCCCCGCGCCACGCCGGGCGAGCCGCGCCCCGGCGTACAGCGCGTCGCCCCCGTTGTCCCCGCTGCCCACAAGCAGCACGACACGGGCCCCGTACACCTTGCCGAGCACCTGGGCGCAGACCACGGCGAGCCCGGCGGCGGCCCGCTGCATCAGGGCGCCTTCCGGCAACCGGGCCATCAACGACCGCTCGGCGGCCCTGACCGTCTCCACGGAGTACGCAGTACGCATGCCCCGAGTCTGTCAGCCGACAACACGGCCCGCAGCGACCAACCGACCACAGCCGACCGCCAGAACCCCTACCCCTCAGCTATCACCACAGCGGAAGCCACCCCCGCGTCATGGCTGAGCGACACATGCCACTGCCGTACCCCCAGCTCGGCGGCCCGCGCGGCCACCGTCCCCTTCACCCGCAGCCGCGGCTGCCCGCTCTCCTCGACGAACACCTCCGCGTCCGTCCAGCGCAGCCCCGCCGGCGCCCCCAGCGCCTTGGCCAG
This sequence comes from Streptomyces sp. NPDC021622, assembly GCF_040640795.1. Taxonomy (NCBI): domain Bacteria; kingdom Bacillati; phylum Actinomycetota; class Actinomycetes; order Kitasatosporales; family Streptomycetaceae; genus Streptomyces; species Streptomyces sp. NPDC021622. The sequence continues at coordinate 243,600 of NZ_JBFACK010000006.1, read as the reverse complement.
CGCCTCCTTCGCCGCGAACCGCGCGGCAAGCGACGCGGTGCCCCGCCGTTCCCCGCTCGGCAGCCACAACTCCCGCTCCACGAACAACCGCTCGGCCATCCCGGCCGTGCGCTCGAGCGACGCACCGAACCGATCGATCTCGGCCACGTCGATACCAACCCCAATAATCACGGGCAGCAGCCTAGAGCCCCGCCCGAGCCCCGCAGGGTGACGCACCCCACCCTCCGCCCCGTTCAAACAGCCGTAACAATGGACTGTGATCTCTTCGGTCTCCGTGCCCCCGACGGCACCCCGGAGCGCCCACCGGCACAAGCCGGAGGCGACTCCCTACGTCGACCTCACCCGCGCCGAGTGGAGTGCTCTCCGCGAGAAGACACCCCTGCCCCTCACCGCGGAAGAGCTGGAGAAGCTGCGCGGCCTCGGTGACGTCATCGACCTCGACGAGGTGCGGGACATCTACCTCCCGCTCTCCCGCCTCCTCAACCTCTACGTCGGCGCGACGGACGGCCTGCGCGGCGCCCTCAACACCTTCCTCGGCGAGAAGGGGTCCCAGTCCGGAACCCCCTTCGTCATAGGAGTCGCGGGCTCGGTGGCGGTCGGCAAGTCCACCGTCGCCCGCCTCCTGCAGGCCCTGCTCTCCCGCTGGCCCGAGCACCCCCGCGTTGAACTGGTCACCACGGACGGCTTCCTGCTCCCCACCAAGGAGCTGGAGGCCCGCGGCCTGATGTCCCGCAAGGGCTTCCCGGAGTCGTACGACAGAAGAGCCCTCACCCGCTTCGTGGCGGACATCAAGGCGGGCAAGGACGAGGTGACTGCCCCCGTCTACTCCCACCTGATCTACGACATCGTGCCGGGCCAGCGCCTCTCCGTCCGCCGCCCCGACATCCTCATCGTCGAGGGCCTGAACGTCCTGCAGCCGGCCCTCCCCGGCAAGGACGGCCGCACCCGCGTCGGCCTCGCCGACTACTTCGACTTCAGCGTGTACGTGGACGCGCGCACGGAGGACATCGAGCGCTGGTACCTGAACCGCTTCCGCAAGCTGCGCGCGACGGCCTTCCAGAACCCGTCCTCGTACTTCCGCAAGTACACGCAGGTGTCGGAGGAAGAGGCCCTCGACTACGCCCGCACCACCTGGCGGACCATCAACAAGCCCAACCTGGTGGAGAACGTGGCCCCCACCCGCGGCCGCGCGACCCTGGTCGTACGCAAGGGCCCCGACCACAAGGTGCAGCGCCTGAGCCTGCGCAAGCTGTAGCCGCCCGGCTCCCCCGGCTACGCTGCGCGCATGCTGCATCTGCGCCTGATCACTCCGGCCGACAAGACGGACGCCGTGGTGCGCCTGATCGAGAAGACGGTCGGCGCCACGCACCTGGCCGTCGTGCCGGGCGCGGCCCGCAACCCGGCGGGTGACGTCGTGATGTGCGATGTCGCCCGTGAAGCGGGCGACACCCTGATCGGGGGCCTGCGCGCGCTCGACATCGACAAGACCGGCTCGATCGCCCTCGAACACATCGATCTGTCGCTCTCCCTGCGCGCGGACAAGGCGGAGGACGAGGCGCCGGGCGAGGGCGCGGACGCGGTCCTGTGGGAGCAGCTCACGGACGCGACGCACGAGGAGTCGACGCTCTCGATCACGTACGTCGCCTTCATCACGCTCGCCACGATGATCGCGGCCTGCGGTGTCGTGCTCGACAACGCGATCCTGATCGTCGGCGCGATGGCGGTCGGCCCCGAGTTCGGCCCGCTCGCGGGCTTCTGCACCGCCCTCGTGCAGCGCGCCCCGCGGCTCGCGCTGCGCTCGCTGATCGCCCTGTTGGTGGGCTTCGCGGCGGCGATGGTGGTCACCGTCGGCTTCAGCTACTTCATGGACGCGATGAACCTGTTCAGCGACGAGGCCCTGAAGTCGCAGCGCCCGAACACGAACTTCATCTACCGCCCCGACTGGTTCTCGTTCGTCGTGGCCGTCCTCGCCGGCGCGGCGGGCACGCTCTCGCTCACCTCGGCCAAGTCGGGCGCGCTGGTGGGCGTGGCGATCTCGGTGACGACGGTCCCGGCCGCGGCGAACGCGGCCGTCGCCTTCAGCTACAGCGAGTACAAGCAGGCATGGGGCTCCACCGAACAGCTGCTTCTCAACCTGCTCGGCATCGTCCTGGCCGGCACGCTCACGCTGCTGGTCCAGAAGGTCCTCTGGACCAGACAGCACGAACGTACGGCGAAGTCAGGACTCCGCTAGAACGGACAACAGCCCTACCCCAGCGCGGACTTCACCACGTCGGCAAGCCGCCCGGCCACCGACCGGGCCTGCTCTATGTCGGCCGCCTCGACCATGACCCGCACCAGCGGCTCGGTGCCCGACGAGCGCAGCAGCACCCGCCCCGTCGCGCCCAGCTCGGCCTCGGCCTCGACGACGGCGGCGGTCAGCTCCGCGGAGGTCGTGACCCGCGACTTGTCGACGTCGGGCACATTGATGAGCACCTGCGGAAGCCGCTCCATGACCCCGGCGAGCTCCGCGAGCGAACGCCCCGTCTCGGCGACGCGCGCCGCGAGAAGGAGGCCCGTCAGCGTGCCGTCACCCGTCGTCGCATGGTCGAGGATGATCACGTGCCCGGACTGCTCGCCGCCGAGGGCGAAGCCGTGCTCCTTCATCGACTCCAGGACGTACCGGTCGCCGACGGCGGTCTGCACGAGGGACAGGCCCTCGCGCTCCATGGCGAGCTTGAAGCCCAGGTTCGACATGACCGTCGCGACAACGGTGTTCGAGCGCAGCTTGCCGTGCTCCCGCATGGCGAGCGCGAGCACCGCGAGGATCTGGTCGCCGTCGACCTCGGCGCCCGTGTGGTCCACGGCCAGGCAGCGGTCCGCGTCGCCGTCGTGCGCGACACCGAAGTCGGCGCCGTGCTCGACGACGGCGGCCTTCAGGAGGCCCAGGTGCGTGGAGCCGCAGCCGTCGTTGATGTTCAGGCCGTCCGGCTTGGCGCCGATCGTGATGATCTCGGCACCGGCGCGGGCGAACGCCTCGGGCGAGACACGGGCGGCCGCGCCGTGCGCCTCGTCGAGGACGATCTTCAGCCCTTCGAGGCGGTTCGGCAGGACGCCGATGAGATGGGCGACGTACTGGTCGAGGCCCTGGTCGTACGTCGTCACACGGCCGACGCCCGCGCCCGTGGGGCGCTGCCAGGGAGCGCCGGTGCGGTGCTCCTCGTACACGGACTCGATACGGTCCTCGAGCTCGTCGGCCAGCTTGTGGCCGCCGCGCGCGAAGAACTTGATGCCGTTGTCCGGCATGGCGTTGTGGCTCGCGGAGAGCATCACGCCGAGGTCGGCGCCCAGCGCACCGGTGAGATGCGCCACCGCGGGGGTGGGCAGCACACCGACGAGCTGGACGTCCACGCCCGCGCTCGCGAGACCGGCGACCACCGCGGCCTCCAGGAACTCCCCTGACGCGCGGGGGTCCCGCCCGACCACCGCGACCGGCCGATGGCCCTCGAACGTGCCCGCCTCGCCGAGCACATGAGCCGCCGCAACGGAGAGCCCGAGCGCGAGCTCGGCCGTCAGATCCGCGTTGGCGACACCGCGCACGCCGTCCGTGCCGAAGAGTCGTCCCACTGCTGTCCTCCTCCGGACTTCTACCCCGGGATCACCGGGGTCCCGCCCCGGTGATCACCAGGGTTCCCGATAAACGAACGCCCCGGCGGCACACAACGTGCCGCCGGGGCGAACGAAAAGCACAAGCAGGCAGATTAACGCTTGCTGTACTGCGGAGCCTTGCGGGCCTTCTTGAGACCGGCCTTCTTGCGCTCGACCGCACGGTCGTCACGCTTGAGGTAACCGGCCTTCTTGAGGGCGCCACGGTTGTTCTCGACGTCGGCCTCGTTCAGCGCACGGGCGACACCGAGACGGAGCGCACCGGCCTGGCCGGAGACGCCGCCACCCGAGATGCGGGCGATGACGTCGTAGCGGTTGTCGAGCTCGAGCACCTTGAAGGGCTCGTTGACTTCCTGCTGGTGGACCTTGTTCGGGAAGTAGTCCTCGAGCGTGCGCCCGTTGACCTTCCACTTGCCGGTGCCCGGGACGATCCGGACGCGGGCGATGGCGTTCTTGCGACGGCCCAGGCCGGCGGCCGGCTGCGGGTCGCCGAAGCGCGCGGCGTTCGACTCCGAGGTGTACTCGCCCTCGACGGGCGCCTCGGACTCGGTGGTGTACTGCTCTACGTCAACAACCTCGGTCTCTTCGACCGGCTGCTCAACGGTGGTCTCGGCCACGATTCTCCTCAGATCTTTCTTTACGTCTTAGGGGGTGTGGCCGGAACTACTGCGCGACCTGGGTGATCTCGAACGGCACCGGCTGCTGCGCAGCGTGCGGGTGCTGGTCGCCCGAGTAGATCTTCAGCTTCGAGAGCATCTGACGACCCAGGGTGTTCTTGGGGATCATGCCCTTGATGGCCTTCTCGACGGCCTTCTCGGGGTTCTTCGCCAGCAGCTCGTCGTAGCGCACCGAACGAAGACCGCCCGGGAAGCCGGAGTGGCGGTAAGCCAGCTTCTGGGTCTTCTTGTTGCCGGAGAGGTGAATCTTCTCGGCGTTGATGATGATGACGAAGTCACCCATGTCCATGTGCGGCGCATAGGTCGGCTTGTGCTTGCCCCGGAGGAGGTTCGCTGCCGTAGTCGCCAGACGGCCCAGGACGATGTCCTGCGCGTCGATGATGTGCCACTGGCGAGTGACATCGCCGGGCTTGGGGCTGTACGTACGCACTTCGTAGCCTTCGCTTCTTCAGTGGATGGGGTCCAGACACACGGCACCCCAGAAACGATCGGAAGCGATCATGCAGCTGGGGCACACAATGCCGGGGACGCTGCCCGTATGCGAGCCACTGGTAACTGCTCCAGGGAACCTACGTATGGGCCCTTCGCGTGAGAACGACGAAGCCAATACGCATAACAATCCCCGAGACTACCCGCGCCGCCCCGTACGGGTCAAAACGCGGCTCCGGAGACCGGCACCGGCGACTCCCCCACCACGGGCGGGACTGAACTTTCCAGCCATGACCCCGCCCGTCCGGACGCAGCTCCGGGCAACCGTGAGCGCCAGCACACAGAGCGTCACGAAATCCCGGAAGGCCCGCCTGGTACCCGGCTCCAGCCAGGGCCAGCTGAACCCCGGCACCTGCGGCACGAGCGCCACCCAGAACCACGGCCCCCTGGCCACCGCACCCGGCATGAGCGCCCCCGCGAGCAGCAGCGGCACGACGACCAGCAAATAGTGGTCGTACGACGGCCTGGACACCAGGAAGGCCGCCAGCATCAGCATCACGGCCGTCTCGACCACCCGCAGCGGCCCCGCGCCCCCGCAGGACCACCGCCGCCAGGCGCACCACACCCCCGCCGCCGCAGCCGTGACCGCCAGCAGCGAAGCCGCCCCCTGCGGCACCCCCAGACGCGGAAGCACCGCAGCGGGCGACGCCTCATAGAGCCGTACGAAACGGTCGTCGCCCCGCAACAGGAACGGCAGCGTCCGCGTGAAGAACCCGGTCGGATCCGGCATGAGCAGCGCCGCCCCCACGGACACCGCCCCGGGCACGAGCACGGCCCCCGCGAGCCCCCGCCACCGCCGCGCGAAGACGAAGAGCAGCGCCACCGGCGCGAGCAGCGGCTTCACGGCGACGGCCGCCCCGATCACCAGGCCCGCGGCCACCCACCTCCCCCGGCACACGAGCAACAGCGCGAGGGGCAGCGCGGCCGCCGACGCCACGGTCCAGTTGCCGAGCTCGACGAGGTGCCCGAACGGCGCGAACCCCACGGCGAGCGCGAGAAGCCCGATGACCGCGAACCGGCTGCCCCACGCCACCCCGTGGATCCGCAGCGCGCACGCCCACCCGACGACGAGCGCGGCCGTGACCCCGCCCGGCACCAGGAACCGCACGACGGACTGCGGGAGCAGCGCCTGCGGCAGCGCGGCGAGCACGGCCCCCGGCAGATACAGAAAGTGCCGGTCGGCGTAGGGCGAGCGCCCGTCCAGCCAGGCCTCGGCGGCCCCCACCACGATCGCGTTGTCCATCCCGCCGTCCGGGCCGCGCAGCCCCACCCGGACGACCGCGGCGAGCAGCACCGCCCCGAGCACCGCCCAGACGTGCCAGGTCGCAGGCCGCGACAACCACCCACTAAGAGCGTCTTTGCCCGTATTCATACGGATCAGGCTAGGTCGGAGGCTGCCCCCGGCCCCGGCTCAACATCCCCAACTCCCCGTCTAAGATGCGGCGCATGAGCTTTGGGCAAGGGGGACCTCAGTGGGGTCCGGGCGATGGACAGACCCCTGACTGGGCGGCGCTCGCCGAGGCGTCCGAGTCGCGCGCCCGGCGCCGCAAGTGGCTGATGATCGGCGGTGGCGCGCTCGCCACGGTCGCGGTCGCCGCCGCCGTGGCCGTCGCGGTCGTCTCCGCGAACAGCGACAACTCCTCCGCGTCGAACAAGCCGGCCAGCGAGCTGCCGACGACCGCGGACATCCCCGGGGCGAGCACGAACCCCGGCCCGTCCTTCGAGGAGACGACGCCGCCGCCCCCGCCGGACCCCAAGGAGTTCATCTCCAGCGCCAAGAAGGACAAGGCGCCGCTCAGCGCCGACACCCTCTTCCCCGGCAAGACGCTGACCTCGGGCGACAGCGTCTACAAGAAGGGCGCGACCAGCGGCACGAAGAAGTGCGCGAGCGTCACCCAGGCCGCCCTGGGCTCGCTCCTCACCAAGCACGACTGCAAGACGCTGTACCGCGCCAGCTATGTGAAGGACAACGTGGCGGTGACGGTCGGCGTGGCCGTCTTCGACACCGCGGCCCAGGCCGAGAAGGTCAACAAGCAGGCGGAGAAGGGCCTCGTCGTCTCGCTCCCCGGCAAGGGCGTGCCCAGCTTCTGCCGTACGGCGGTCTGCCGCGGCACGTACAACGCGTACGGCCGCTATGCCTACTTCACGACCACCGGCTTCACCAGCGACAAGGACGTCACGAAGCAGGACCGCAAGGTCTACTCCGTCGGCGACGACCTGGCCCGCTTCACCTTCCAGCAGATCAACCGGCGGGGCGAGGCGCAGGCCTCCGCCGCGGCCAACGCCCCGCAGTAGACCGGAAGTCGACGGTCCGGCGACCGGGGCTCAGCAGCACCCGGCGCCGGGCAACGTCCGCTTGTTGCGCGCTTCCTTGCTGCGCGCGGCGAGCAACTCGTCGGCGGGGTAACCGACTTCCTCAAGGGTCAGCCCGTGCGGCCGCACGACATGCACGGCGGAGTCCCGGACGCCGGCGGCAAGCACCTTCGCGGGCCACTCCACAGGCCGATGCCCGTCCCCCACGAACAACATGGCACCCACCAACGACCGCACCATGTTGTGGCAGAAGGCATCGGCCCGCACGGTCGCCTCGAGAATCCCGTCGTCCCGCCGCTCCCACCGCAGTTCCTGCAGCGTACGAATGGTCGTGGCACCCTCACGCCGCTTGCAGTAGGCCGCGAAGTCATGCTCGCCGATGAGCCGCTCGGCAGCCGCGTTCATCGCGTCGAGATCCAACTCCCAGTCGTGCCACAGCACATGACTGCGCAACAGCGGGTCGACACCGCCGGGATGGTCGGTCACGCGATAGGCGTAGCGCCGCCACACGGCCGAGAACCGCGCGTTGAACCCGGCGGGCGCCTCGGCCACCTTCCAGATCCGCACATCGTGCGAAAGCCGCCCGGCGAGCCGCCGCAGCAGCTTGTCACCGTGCTCGGCCCACACGCCCTCCGGCAGATCGACATGGGCGACCTGCCCCCGGGCGTGCACCCCGCTGTCGGTCCGCCCCGCGACGGTCAGCTCGTACGTCTCCTGCGACCGCGTCACGGTCCGCAGCGCACTCTCGATCTCCCCCTGGACGGTCCGCTGCCCCTGCCGCTGCTTGGCCCAGCCGGAGAAGTCCTTCCCGTCGTAGGAAAGGTCGAGGCGCACCCGCACAAAGCCGGGCTCTACTTCATCACTCACACCGCAATCCTCTCAGCACCAGGTGCATACGAAAGCGGGCCCGCCCCCAGGGGGCGGACCCGCTCACAGAAGCGCTATGCCTCAGGCGTCCTTGGACTCCTCAGCGGCCTCAACCGGAGCGTCCTCAACGGGCGCGTCCTTCTTGAGGGCGTCTTCCTTGACGGCACGCTTCGTCGCCGCCTCGGCCTCACCGGTGGCAGCCTGCGCCACGGTCAGGGCCTCGACCAGCTCGATGATCGCCATGGGCGCGTTGTCGCCACGACGGTTACCGATCTTGGTGATACGGGTGTAACCACCCGGGCGGTTCTCGTAGCGCGGGCCGATCTCCGTGAAGAGCGTGTGCACGATGCTCTTGTCGGTGATGACGGACAGCACCTGGCGGCGGTTGTGAAGGTCACCCTTCTTCGCCTTGGTGACCAGACGCTCCGCGTAGGGACGCAGACGACGGGCCTTCGCCTCGGTGGTCGTGATGCGACCGTGCTCGAAGAGCTGCTTGGCAAGGTTCGCCAGCAGCAGCTTCTCGTGCGCGGCGCTGCCGCCCAGACGGGCACCCTTGGTGGGCTTCGGCATGGTGTTTCTCCTTGATGTCTGCCCCGGCCGTATCAGGTACCGGGGTCAGCGGACCGCGCCCCGTAAGGGGCGCGGGGAACTGCGCGAGCAAACAAAACGCACGCGCAGCCAAAATCAATCCGTCGGTCCCGAGCTCTTAGTACTGCTCGGTCTCGACGAACCCGGCGTCCGCGTCGTCGTCGGCGCCAAAGGCGTCCGCGGCGGCGGTCGGGTCGAAGCCGGGAGGCGAGTCCTTCAGCGCAAGACCCATGCCGTTCAGCTTCATCTTGACCTCGTCGATCGACTTCGCACCGAAGTTGCGAATGTCGAGCAGGTCGGCCTCGGAACGAGCCACGAGCTCACCCACGGAGTGGATGCCCTCGCGCTTGAGGCAGTTGTACGACCGAACGGTGAGCTCGAGCTCCTCGATCGGCAGCGCCAGATCGGCGGCCAGGGCGGCGTCCGTCGGGGACGGACCCATGTCGATGCCCTCGGCGTCGATGTTCAGCTCACGGGCGAGACCGAACAGCTCGACCAGCGTCTTACCGGCGGACGCCATGGCGTCACGCGGACGCATGGCCTGCTTGGTCTCGACGTCGACGATCAGCTTGTCGAAGTCGGTGCGCTGCTCGACACGCGTGGCCTCGACCTTGTACGTGACCTTCAGAACCGGCGAGTAGATGGAGTCGACCGGAATACGACCGATCTCCTGGCCCACCTGCTTGTTCTGGACGGCGGAGACGTAGCCGCGACCGCGCTCGACGGTCAGCTCCATCTCCAGCTTGCCCTTGCCGTTGAGCGTGGCGAGGACCAGGTCCGGGTTGTGCACCTCGACACCGGCCGGCGGCGCGATGTCGGCGGCGGTGACGAGACCGGGACCCTGCTTGCGCAGGTACATCACGACAGGCTCGTCGTGCTCGCTGCTCACGACGAGCTGCTTGATGTTGAGGATGAGGTCGGTGACGTCTTCCTTGACGCCCGGCACGGTGGTGAACTCGTGCAGGACACCGTCGATGCGAATGCTGGTGACAGCCGCACCGGGAATCGACGACAGGAGGGTCCGACGCAGGGAGTTGCCGAGGGTGTAACCGAAGCCCGGCTCCAGCGGCTCGATCACGAACCGGGAGCGGAATTCGTCGACGACCTCTTCGGTCAACGAGGGACGCTGAGCAATCAGCATGTTGCGATCCTTCAGTCAGGGGCACCCACTATTTGATGCCCTGATTCGTTACAAGGGTACGGGCGATACGACTCCGAAGAGCCGTACCGCCCGAATCCTCAAGACAAGCGACGTACGAACGTCAGACGCGACGGCGCTTGGGCGGACGGCAGCCGTTGTGCGGCGTGGGCGTCACGTCCTGGATCGAGCCGACCTCAAGGCCGGTCGCCTGGAGCGAACGGATGGCGGTCTCACGACCGGAACCCGGGCCCTTGACGAAGACGTCGACCTTGCGCATGCCGTGCTCCTGCGCGCGACGGGCAGCCGACTCGGCGGCCATCTGCGCGGCGAACGGAGTGGACTTGCGCGAGCCCTTGAAGCCGACGTGGCCGGCGGAGGCCCAGGAGATCACGTTGCCGGTCGGGTCCGTGATGGACACGATCGTGTTGTTGAACGTGCTCTTGATGTGGGCGTGCCCGTGAGCGACGTTCTTCTTTTCCTTGCGGCGCACCTTCTTGGCAGCGCCCTGACGACCCTTGGGGGGCATCTATAACTCCTACGCGAGGTGGTCGGTCCTGCAGCGACAGCTGTCGATCGACCGCTGAGGACTACTTCTTGCCCGGCTTCTTCTTACCGGCGATGGCGCGACGCGGGCCCTTACGGGTGCGGGCGTTGGTGCTGGTGCGCTGACCGCGGACGGGCAGGCCACGACGGTGACGCAGACCCTGGTAGCAGCCGATCTCGACCTTGCGGCGGATGTCGGCCTGGATCTCGCGGCGGAGGTCACCCTCCGTCTGGATGTTGGCGTCCACGTACTCGCGGATCTTGACGAGGTCTTCCTCGGTCAGGTCGCGAACGCGGGTGTTGCGGTCCACACCGGTGGCGTCCAGCGTCTGCTGGGACAGCGTGCGGCCAATGCCGAACACGTACGTGAGGGCAACCTCAACGCGCTTGTCGCGCGGGAGGTCAACACCTTCAAGGCGTGCCATTCAAGGCTCCTGTTGATTTTCGGAGGTCTTCAGCAGAACCGTTCCCAGGTGCCGTATGAGGTACATCCTGGGTCCCCGGCCTCCGACCGGGGGTGTCGCCCTCCATTACCGATGGATCTGAAGAGGGACGGGTCCTGCATATGTGCTTAATTGCGTCGCGCGAAAATCTGCGAACTGCAGTCGTGCGTCAGCCCTGGCGCTGCTTGTGGCGCGGGTTGTCGCAGATAACCATGACCCGGCCGTGACGGCGGATCACCCTGCACTTGTCGCAGATCTTCTTGACGCTCGGCTTGACCTTCATTGGGTGAGGTTCTCCGGGTCAGTGCCATCACCCCACGTGAATGGGGTGCGGGCAAGATCTACTTGTACCGGTAGACGATCCGGCCACGCGTCAGGTCGTACGGAGACAACTCCACCACGACCCGGTCGTCAGGGAGGATACGGATGTAGTGCATGCGCATCTTGCCGCTGATGTGTGCCAGGACCTGGTGGCCGTTCTGGAGCTCCACCTTGAACATGGCGTTCGGAAGAGACTCGACGACAGTGCCTTCGATCTCGATGGCACCTTGCTTCTTGGCCACGCTTCGCCCTTCGAATCGACTACCTTGATCGACTTCACACACCGCATGCAGACACACGGATGCACGAGAGCCGACGCGTCAGTCTACGTCAGGCCACCCGGAAAGACGAATCGAGAAAGAATGCCCCACCAGGGAGATCCTTAAGCAACCCGGGCGCCGCCCAGCCCTTAGCCCAGCGGATCCGGCGCGACCGTAACCCCGTACTCCGCCAGCTTCGCCTTGCCGCAGTCAGGAGCCGTGAGGACCAGCGGGCCCTCCTCCGTCAGCGCGATCGAGTGCTCCCAGTGCGAGGACCAGGTGCCGTCCGTCGTGATGACCGTCCAGTCGACCATTTCCCGACGCCCCCCTCGCGGGCTCGGCGCTGGCGCGCCTCACATGCTTCGAGCGGCTGCGCCGGACTCCGTCCGTCGGGGCGGCACCCACCGCGGCTTAGCCCAGCGGATCCGGCGCGACCGTAACCCCGTACTCCGCCAGCTTCGCCTTGCCGCAGTCAGGAGCCGTGAGGACCAGCGGGCCCTCCTCCGTCAGCGCGATCGAGTGCTCCCAGTGCGAGGACCAGGTGCCGTCCGTCGTGATGACCGTCCAGTCGTCCTGGAGGACCTCCGTGCGGGGCGTGCCGAGGGACACCATCGGCTCGATGGCCAGGCAGAAGCCGGGGACCAGCTTCGGGCCCTTGCCGCGCCGGCGCTCGACGTAGTTCAGGAGGTGGGGGTCCATGTGCATCTCGGTGCCGATGCCGTGACCGCCGTAGTCCTCGATGATCCCGTACTTGCCGCCGCCCGGCTTCGGCTGCCGGCGGATGTACGTCTCGATGGCGCGGGAGATGTCGACGAGGCGGTTGCCCTGCTTCATGGCGGCGAGGCCCGCCCACATCGACTCCTCGGTCACCCGGGAGAGCTCGACCAGCTCCGGAGCGTGACCGGTGCCGACGAAGGCGGTGAAGGCGGCGTCGCCGTGCCAGCCGTCGATGATCGCGCCCGCGTCGATGGAGATGATGTCGCCGTCCTTCAGGACGGTCTTCTCATCCGGGATGCCATGTACGACGACCTCGTTGACCGAGGTGCAGATCGTCGCGGGAAAGCCGCCGTACCCGAGGAAGTTGGACTTGGCGCCGTGCTCGGCGATCACCTTGCGCGCGACGTCGTCCAGGTCCTTGGTCGTGGCGCCGGGCACCGCGGCCTCACGCGTCGCGGCGTGAATGGCGGCGACGACAAGGCCCGCCTCACGCATCTTCGCGATCTGCTCGGGGGTCTTGATCTGCACCATGAAGGGGCCTGAGCCTTTCTGAACCTGAGATGACGGGACATCCACAACGATACGGCGGGGACGAACCTCCCCGCGCCCCGTCCACGACGTGGGCCGCGGCACCCCTGGGGGATGCCGCGGCCCACGTGTCACTGCTTGAGTTACGCGTCCTCGCGAGAGAGCGCGTCCATCGCACGCTTGGTGACCTCGTCCACCTTGCCGAGCGCCGAGATCGTGACGACAAGGCCCTGGGCCTTGTAGTGGTCGATGATCGGCTCGGTCTCGCGGTGATACACGTCGAGCCGCTTGCGCACGGTCTCTTCCTTGTCGTCACCGCGCTGGTAGAGCTCGCCGCCGCAGACGTCACAGACGCCCTCGGTCTTCGGCTTGCTGTACGACACGTGGAAGACGTGGCTCGAATCATTCCGGCAGATGCGGCGGCCCGCGATGCGCTTGACCACCTCGTCCTCGGGGACCTCAAGGTCGAGCACCGCGTCGAGCTGCTGGCCGTCCGCCTTGAGCGACGCGTCAAGCGCCTCCGCCTGCGACACGTTCCGCGGGAAGCCGTCGAGCAGGAAGCCGTTCACGGCGTCCGGCTGCTCCATGCGGTCCTTGGCCATGCCGATGGTCACCTCGTCGGGGACGAGGTTGCCGGCGTCCATGAACGCCTTCGCCTGCTTGCCCAGCTCCGTGCCCTGGCTGATGTTGGCGCGGAAGAGGTCGCCCGTGGAGATGTGCGGGATCGACAGGTTCTTGGCAAGGAACGCAGCCTGCGTTCCCTTGCCCGCACCGGGCGGCCCGACGAGGACGATACGCATCAGCGGAGGAACCCTTCGTAATTGCGCTGCTGGAGCTGGCTCTCGATCTGCTTCACGGTTTCCAGACCCACACCCACGATGATCAGGATGCTTGTCCCGCCGAACGGGAAGTTCTGGTTCGCGCCGAAGCCCACCAACGCCATCGTCGGTACAAGAGCGATCAGGCCCAGATACAGCGAGCCCGGCCAGGTGATCCGGTTGAGTACGTAACTCAGATACTCAGCGGTCGGACGGCCAGCCCGGATGCCCGGGATGAAGCCACCATACTTCTTCATGTTGTCCGCGACTTCCTCGGGGTTGAACGAGATAGCCACGTAGAAGAAGGCGAAGAACACGATCAGCAAGAAGTACGTCGTGATGTAGATCGGGTGGTCACCCTTGGTCAGGTTCGCCTCGATCCACTGCTTCCACCCCGAGTTGCCCCCCGCGAACTGCGCGACGAGAGCCGGAATGTAGAGCAGTGAAGAGGCAAAGATCACAGGGATGATTCCGGCCTGATTGACCTTCAGCGGAATGTAGGTCGACGTACCGCCGTAGGACCGGCGGCCGATCATGCGCTTCGCGTACTGGACCGGAATGCGTCGCTGCGCCTGCTCGACGAAGACCACCAGGCCGACCATGACCAGACCGACCGCGATGACCGTGCCGAACTCGATCCAGCCGTCGGCCAGCGAGCCCTGCTGCTTGATGGCCCACAGGGCGCTCGGGAAGGTCGCGGCGATCGAGATGAACATCAGGATCGACATGCCGTTGCCGATGCCGCGGTCGGTGATGAGCTCACCGAGCCACATCACACAGGCCGTACCCGCGGTCATCGTGATGACCATGGTGACGGTGACGAAGATCGACTGGTCGGGCACGATCTCGCTGGCGACGGGGCAGCCGGAGAAGAGCGCGCCGGTGCGGGCGGTGGCCACCAGGCCGGTGCCCTGCAGGATCGCGAGCGCCACGGTCAGATAACGCGTGTACTGCGTGATCTTGGCCGTGCCCGCCTGGCCCTCCTTCTTGAGGGCCTCGAGCCGCGGGATCACCACGGTAAGGAGCTGCAGAATGATGCTCGCCGTGATGTACGGCATGATGCCGAGCGCGAAGATCGTGATCTGCAGCAGGGCACCACCACTCATCATGTTGACGAGACCGAACAGCCCCTGATTGGTGTTCGCGACGTCCATGCAGGTCTGGACGTTCTTGTAGTTGATGCCGGGAATCGGTACGTGCGTACCGATCCGGTAGATCACGATGATGCCGAGCGTGAAGAGCAGCTTCTTGCGCAGGTCGGGCGTCTTGAACGCCCGGGCGAACGCGGTGAGCACGGTGCCTCCTGCGACCCCCGCGCACGTGCGTCAGAGGTAGTGGTCTGAGGATCGACGAATACGTATCAGTCACAAAAACCGCGCGGGCAGACCGCACGGAACTTAGACAGTGCACGCCACCTTACCGGCGACCGTGCCCCCCTTGGAACGACCAACCGGGGATGCCCCATATGTGGGGCATCCCCGGCTGGGAATCGCTCAAGTCATCGAGAAGCCTGGTGAATTCAGACGAGCTCGGTGACGGTACCGCCGGCGGCGGTGATCTTCTCCTTGGCGGAGCCGGAGACGGCGTCAACCGTCACCTGCAGCGCCACGGTGACCTCACCCTGGCCGAGGACCTTGACAAGGCTGTTCTTGCGAACGGCACCCTTGGCCACGAGGGCCTCGACGGTGACCTCGCCACCCTCGGGGAACAGCGCGCTCAGCTTGTCGAGGTTCACGACCTGGAACTCGGTCTTGAACGGGTTCTTGAAGCCCTTGAGCTTCGGGAGACGCATGTGGAGGGGCATCTGGCCACCCTCGAAGCGCTCCGGAACCTGGTAACGGGCCTTGGTGCCCTTGGTACCACGACCAGCGGTCTTACCCTTGGACGCCTCACCACGACCCACACGGGTCTTGGCGGTCTTGGCGCCCGGGGCGGGCCGGAGGTTGTGGACCTTCAGCGGGTTCTGCTCCGCCATGTCAGTCGACCTCCTCAACCGTCACGAGGTGGCGGACGGTGTGCACCATTCCGCGGAACTCGGGGCGGTCCTCCTTGACGACCTGCGTGTTGATGCCCTTGAGACCAAGGGAGCGCAGGGTGTCGCGGTGGTTCTGCTTGCTGCCGATGTACGACTTCGTCTGCGTGACCTTGAGGCGAGCCATTACGCACCCGCCCCGGCACGTGCACGGAGAAGAGCCGCGGGGGCGACGTCCTCGAGGGGCAGACCACGGCGAGCCGCGATCTCCTCGGGACGCTGCAGGCCCTTGAGGGCCGCCACGGTCGCGTGCACGATGTTGATCGCGTTGTCGGAGCCCAGGGACTTCGACAGGATGTCGTGAACGCCGGCGCACTCCAGAACGGCGCGCACCGGGCCACCGGCGATAACACCGGTACCGGGGGAAGCCGGCTTGAGCAGGACGACGCCCGCGGCCTTCTCGCCCTGGATCGGGTGCGGGATGGTGCCCTGGATACGGGGGACCTTGAAGAAGTGCTTCTTGGCCTCCTCAACACCCTTGGCGATGGCGGCCGGCACCTCCTTGGCCTTGCCGTAACCGACACCTACGGTGCCGTCACCGTCGCCCACCACGACCAGCGCGGTGAAGCTGAAGCGACGACCACCCTTGACTACCTTGGCGACACGGTTGATCGCGACAACGCGCTCAACGTATGCGGTCTTCTCGGCGGCAGCGCCACCGTCGCGACCCTTCCGGTCCCGCCGCTCGCCGCCACCGGCACCGCTTCCGCGGCGCTGGGGTCCAGCCATTGGAATTACCTCTCTCTGTTTCCGCTAGCTACGGAACCGACTCAGAACTTGAGTCCGGCTTCGCGGGCGGCGTCCGCCAGGGCGGCGATGCGCCCGGCGTACTGGTTACCACCACGGTCGAACACAACGGTCTCGACGCCCGCGGCCTTGGCACGCTCGGCGACCAGGGCGCCGACCTGCTTGGCCTGCGCCGACTTGTCGCCCTCGCCACCACGGATGGTGGTGTCCAGGGTCGACGCCGACGCCAGGGTGTGACCCTGGATGTCGTCGATGACCTGGGCGACGATGTTGCGGTTCGAGCGCGTCACGACCAGGCGAGGACGCTCGGCCGTGCCCGAGACCCGCTTGCGGATCCGGATGTGGCGACGCTTGATCGCGGCACGCTTGTAAGCGTCACCCTTAGCGATCTTCGTACCGTATGCCATGGCTTACTTACCCGCCTTTCCGACCTTGCGGCGGATGACTTCGCCCTCGTACTTGACACCCTTGGCCTTGTACGGGTCGGGCTTGCGCAGCTTGCGGATGTTGGCCGCAACCTCGCCGACCTTCTGCTTGTCGATGCCCTCGACCGAAAGCTTGGTCGCGGACTCCACCTTGAAGGTGATGCCCTCGGGGGCCTCGACCAGGATCGGGTGGCTGTAGCCCAGCGAGAACTCCAGGTTGGAGCCCTTCGCGAGCACGCGGTAACCGACACCGCTGATCTCGAGCTTCTTCACGTAACCCTGGGTCACGCCGGTGATCATGTTCGCCACCAGCGTGCGGGACAGGCCGTGCAGGGCCTTGTTCTGACGCTCGTCGTTCGGGCGGGTGACGTTGAGAACGCCGTCCTCACCCTTAGCGATCTCGATCGGCGCGACGACGGTGTGGGAGAGGGAACCCTTGGGGCCCTTCACCGAGACCGTACGGCCGTCGATGGTGACGTCCACGCCGGCGGGAACCGTGATGGGGAGCTTGCCAATACGCGACATTAGCTATTCCTCCGTTCCCGACTACCAGACGTAGGCGAGGACTTCCCCACCTACGCCCTTCTTGCCTGCCTGCTGTCCGGTCAGAAGACCGTGCGACGTGGAGATGATCGCCACGCCGAGGCCGCCGAGGACCTTGGGCAGGTTGGTGGACTTCGCGTAAACCCGGAGACCGGGCTTGGAGATCCGCTTGATGCCCGCAATGGAGCGCTCACGGTTCGGGCCGAACTTCAGCTCGAGAACGAGGTTCTTGCCAACCTCGGCGTCCTCGACCTTCCAGCCCGTGATGAAGCCCTCCTGCTGGAGGATCTCCGCGATGTGCGACTTGATCTTGCTGTGCGGCATAGCCACGGAGTCGTGGTACGCCGAGTTCGCGTTACGCAGACGAGTCAGCATGTCCGCGATCGGATCAGTCATGGTCATGAATTGGCCTTCGGCCTCTCTCGCCGTGGTTTCCTATCTGCGCCATCCCTCTCCCCACTCAGAGGCGGGACGGGTGCGGCGCGGGGACCTACGGCGTAGTAAGTCGGTCAGGGCGGCAGGCGCCCAACCCTCCTAGCCTAAGCCATGGAGAGGTGGGCCACCTACCGACCAGATACTTACCGAGAGCCTCCGGTAATTCCCAAGTCCCTAAGGACAGAGGGGAATTACCAGGAGCTCTTGGTCACGCCCGGCAGCTCGCCACGGTGAGCCATCTCACGAAGGCACACGCGGCAGAGGCCGAACTTGCGGTACACGGAGTGCGGACGGCCACAGCGCTGGCAGCGGGTGTAGGCGCGCACACCGAACTTGGGCTTACGAGCAGCCTTGGCAATAAGAGCCTTCTTCGCCATCTCGCTTACGCCTCCTTGAACGGGAAGCCGAGGTGACGGAGAAGGGCACGGCCCTCAGCGTCGTTGGTCGCCGTGGTGACCACGGTGATGTCCATACCCCGGACGCGGTCGATCTTGTCCTGGTCGATCTCGTGGAACATGACCTGCTCCGTGAGACCGAAGGTGTAGTTGCCACGGCCGTCGAACTGCTTGGGGGACAGACCACGGAAGTCGCGGATGCGCGGAAGCGCGAGCGACAGGGTGCGGTCCAGGAACTCCCACATGCGGTCGCCACGGAGCGTGACGTGGCAGCCGATCGGCTGACCCTCGCGCAGCTTGAACTGCGCGATGGACTTCCGGGCCTTCGTCACGGCCGGCTTCTGGCCGGTGATCGTGGTGAGGTCGCGGATGGCGCCGTCGATCAGCTTCGAGTCACGGGCGGCGTCGCCGACACCCATGTTGACCACGATCTTGACCAGGCCGGGGGTCTGCATGACGTTCTCGTACGAGAACTCTTCCTGCAGCTTGGCCGCGATCTCCTCGCGGTACTTCGTCTTCAGACGCGGAGTGGTGGTGGTCGTCATCAGATGTCCTCACCCGTCCGCTTGGCAACGCGGATCTTGTTGCCGTCTTCGTCGAAGCGGAAACCGACACGCGTGACGACCTTGTTGCCGTCCTTCTCCACGACGAGCTGAACGTTGCTCACGTGGACAGGGGCCTCGGTGGTCACGATGCCGCCGGCCTGCGAACCGCTGGCGGTCGGGCCGGCCTTCGTGTGCTTCTTGACCCGGTTGACACCCTCGACCAGGACGCGCTCGTCGCGCGGGTAAGCGGCAATGACCTTGCCCTGCTTGCCCTTGTCCTTACCGGTGATGACCTGGACCAGGTCGCCCTTCTTGATCTTCATGCTTACAGCACCTCCGGCGCGAGCGAGATGATCTTCATGAACTTCTTCTCGCGCAGCTCACGGCCCACCGGGCCGAAGATACGGGTGCCGCGAGGGTCGCCGTCGTTCTTCAGAATGACGGCGGCGTTCTCGTCGAAGCGGATGTACGAGCCGTCGGGACGGCGGCGCTCCTTGACGGTGCGAACGATGACCGCCTTGACGACGTCACCCTTCTTCACGTTGCCACCGGGGATCGCGTCCTTGACGGTGGCGACGATGACGTCACCGATGCCCGCGTAGCGGCGACCCGAGCCACCGAGAACACGAATGGTGAGAATTTCCTTCGCACCCGTGTTGTCGGCGACGCGAAGTCGCGACTCCTGCTGGATCACGTCTATCTCCTGTTTGTCTGCCGGTTCCCCCGGGGCAGTTCAGCGAACTGCCCCGGGAGCCTGGCGGAACGAACCCTGAGGGATACCCCTCAGAGAATTACTTGGCCTTCTCGAGGATCTCGACGATGCGCCAGCGCTTGGTCGCCGACAGCGGACGCGTCTCCATCAGGAGGACGCGGTCGCCGACGCCGGCAGCGTTCTGCTCGTCGTGCGCCTTGAGCTTGTTCGTACGGCGGATGACCTTGCCGTACAGCGCGTGCTTCACGCGGTCCTCGACAGCGACGACGACGGTCTTGTCCATCTTGTCGCTGACGACCAGACCCTCACGGGTCTTGCGGAAACCGCGGTCGGTGTTGGTCTCAGTCACGTTGCTCTCGCTCATCAGGCGCTCTCCACCGTCTCGATGCCCAGCTCGCGCTCACGCATCAGGGTGTAGATCCGCGCGATGTCCTTACGGACGGCCTTGAGCCGACCGTGGTTCTCGAGCTGACCGGTCGCCGCCTGGAAACGGAGGTTGAACAGCTCTTCCTTGGCCTCGCGGAGCTTGTTGAGGAGCTCCTCGTTGCCCAGTTCGCGCAGCTCGGACGCCTTGGTACCGGCCGACATCACGACTCACCTGCCTCGCGCCGAACAATCCGGCACTTCATCGGAAGCTTGTGAGCAGCGCGGGTAAGCGCCTCACGCGCAGTCTTCTCATTCGGGTAGGACAGCTCGAACATCACCCGTCCGGGCTTGACGTTCGCGACCCACCACTCGGGGGAACCCTTACCGGAACCCATGCGGGTCTCGGCGGGCTTCTTCGTCAGCGGGCGGTCCGGGTAGATGTTGATCCAGACCTTGCCGCCACGCTTGATGTGGCGGGTCATCGCGATACGAGCCGCCTCGATCTGGCGGTTGGTCACGTACGCCGGAGTGAGGGCCTGAATGCCGTACTCGCCGAACGCAACCTGCGTACCACCCTTGGACATACCGCTGCGCTTGGGGTGGTGCTGCTTGCGGTGCTTGACCCTACGAGGGATCAGCATGTCGGTCAGGCCTCCGTTCCGGTGCTCTCAGCCGGAGCGGCAGCTGCGGCGGGTGCCTCGGCCTTGGGGGCCTCGGCAGCTGGCGCGGACTGCTGCTGCGGCTTGCGGCCGCGGCCGCCACGCTCGCCACCACGGCCACCACGGGCCGGGCGGTCGTTGCCGCCACCACGGGCCGGGCGGTTACCCGCACGGGCCGCGGCGTTCTCGGCGCGGACCTCGGCGATGTTCTTGACGTCGCCCTTGTAGATCCAGACCTTCACGCCGATACGGCCGAAGGTCGTCTTGGCCTCGAAGAAGCCGTAGTCGACGTTCGCACGGAGCGTGTGCAGGGGCACACGGCCCTCGCGGTAGAACTCCGAGCGGGACATCTCGGCGCCGCCGAGACGGCCACCACACTGGATCTTGATGCCCTTGGCGCCGGCCTTCATCGACGACTGCATGCTCTTACGCATGGCGCGACGGAAGGAGACGCGGGAGGACAGCTGCTCCGCCACGGCCTGGGCCACGAGCTGAGCGTCGACCTCGGGGTTCTTGACCTCGAGGATGTTCAGCTGGACCTGCTTGCCCGTGAGCTTCTCGAGGTCACCGCGGATGCGGTCGGCCTCGGCGCCACGGCGGCCGATGACGATGCCGGGACGTGCGGTGTGGATGTCCACACGCACGCGGTCACGGGTGCGCTCGATCTCAACCTTCGAGATGCCGGCGCGCTCCATGCCGGACGTCATCATCCGACGGATGGCGACGTCTTCCTTGACGTAGTCCTTGTACAGCTTGTCGGCGTACCACCGGGACTTGAAGTCCGTGGTGATGCCGAGCCGGAACCCGTGCGGGTTTACCTTCTGGCCCATTACCGGGTTCCTTCCTTGCTGCTGACGACCACGGTGATGTGGCTGGTCCGCTTACGGATCCGGTAGGCACGGCCCTGAGCACGCGGACGGAACCGCTTCAGGGTCGGACCCTCGTCCACAAACGCCTCGCTGATGAACAGCGAAGAGGCGTCCGAGTGGTCGTAGTTGTGTGCAGCGTTGGCAATGGCGCTGTCAAGCACCTTGCCAACCGGCACGCTCGCGGCCTGCGGGGCGAAACGCAGGACCGCCTGAGCCTCCGTGGCATCCATGCCACGGATGAGGTCCACCACGCGGCGGGCCTTCATGGGCGTGACGCGGATGTACCGCGCCTGGGCCCTGGCTTCCATGGTTGTCCCTTCGGTGTAAGTCATAGTCGTTCCACCCCGCGCTAGCGGCGCTTCGACTTCCGGTCGTCCTTGACGTGGCCGCGGAAGGTGCGAGTCGGCGAGAACTCGCCGAGCTTGTGGCCGACCATCGCCTCGGTGACGAACACCGGGATGTGGGTCTTGCCGTTGTGCACCGCGATCGTGTGTCCCAGCATGGCCGGGATGATCATCGAGCGACGGGACCAGGTCTTGATGACGTTCTTGGTACCGGCTTCGTTCTGAGCGTCCACCTTCTTTACGAGGTGGCCGTCAACGAAGGGTCCCTTCTTGAGACTGCGCGGCATCTAAACCCGCTCCTAGCGCTTCTTGTTCGACTTGCGGCGGCGGACGATGTACTTGTTGCTCGCCTTGTTGCGATCACGAGTACGACCCTCCTTCTTGCCCCACGGCGAGACCGGGTGACGACCACCGGAGGTCTTGCCTTCACCACCACCGTGCGGGTGGTCAACCGGGTTCATCACGACACCACGCACGGTCGGGCGGACGCCCTTCCAGCGCATGCGGCCGGCCTTGCCCCAGTTGATGTTCGACTGCTCGGCGTTGCCGACCTCGCCGATGGTGGCGCGGCAGCGGACGTCGACCAGGCGGATCTCACCAGACGGCATGCGGAGGTGGGCCATGGAGCCCTCCTTCGCGAGCAGCTGCACGGAGGCACCCGCGGAGCGGGCGAACTTCGCGCCGCCGCCGGGCCGCAGCTCGATGGCGTGGATCGTCGTACCGACGGGGATGTTGCGCAGCGCCATGTTGTTGCCGGGCTTGATGTCGGCGCCAGGGCCGTTCTCAACCCGGGCACCCTGTCCCAGACCACGCGGGGCCAGGATGTAGCGCTTCTCGCCATCGGCGTAGTGCAGGAGCGCGATGCGCGCAGTGCGGTTCGGGTCGTACTCGATGTGCGCGACCTTCGCCGGCACGCCGTCCTTGTCGTGACGACGGAAGTCGATCACTCGGTAGGCGCGCTTGTGTCCGCCACCCTGGTGGCGAACGGTGATCCGACCGGCGTTGTTACGGCCGCCCTTGCTGTGCAGCGGGCGAACCAGCGACTTCTCCGGCGTGGACCGCGTTACCTCGACGAAGTCGGCGACGCTGGAGCCACGACGGCCCGGCGTAGTCGGCTTGTACTTGCGGATTCCCATTTCTCAGTCCTCGTCCGATATTCGGACCGGGCGCTCCGTTAGGAGGCCTGGCCGAAGATGTCGATACGGTCGCCCTCAGCGAGGGTCACGATGGCGCGCTTGGTGTCGGCACGCTTGCCGAAACCGGTGCGCGTACGCTTCCGCTTGCCCTGACGGTTGATCGTGTTGACTCCGGTGACCTTGACCGAGAAGACCGCCTCGACGGCCTGCTTGATCTGGGTCTTGTTGGAGCCAGGAGCCACGATGAACGTGTACTTGCCCTCGTCGAGCAGCGCGTACGACTTCTCGGAGACGACCGGCTTGACGAGGACGTCGCGCGGGTCCGAGAAGGACTTGCTCAGCGGGGTGGGCTCAACAGCGATCTTGCCCTCGGTCGCGATGCGCTTCGCCTTGGCGACACGCGCGGCCTTGGCGGCCTTCGCAGCCTTGGACGCGATGCTCTGGTGACGAATAGCCATCAGGCTTCGCTCCCTTCGGTCTCATTGGCCTTGGGGCCAGACACGAAGGACTCGAAGGCGGCCTTGGTGAAGACCACGTCGTCCGAGACGAGCACGTCGTACGTGTTCAGCTGGCCCGGCTCCAGGATGTGCACCTGGGGCAGGTTGCGGGCGGAGAGCAGCGAAGTCTCGTCCGCACGGTCGATGACCAGGAGCACGTTCTTGCGCTCGCTGACCTTGCCGAGCAGCGTCTTCGCGGCCTTGGTGGAGATCTCGCCCTCGACCACGTTGGTGACAACGTGGATACGAGCGTTGCGGGCCCGGTCGGTGAGGGCGTGGCGCAGGGCCGCGGCCTTCATCTTCTTCGGGGTCCGCTGCGAGTAGTCACGCGGCTGCGGGCCGTGGACGACGCCACCGCCGGCGAACTGCGGCGCACGGGTCGAACCCTGGCGCGCGCGGCCGGTGCCCTTCTGGCGGTAAGGCTTCTTGCCACCACCGCGGACTTCGCCACGGCGCTTGGTCTTGTGCGTGCCCTGACGGGCAGCGGCCAGCTGGGCGACGACGACCTGGTGGATCAGCGGGATGCTGATCTTCTCGACGTCGAAGATCTCCGCGGGGAGCTCGACCGTCCCGGTCTTGTCGCCTGCCGGCGAAAGGATGTCAATGGTGCTCATGGGTTACCTCAGGCCCCCTTGGCCGCGGTACGGACCAGGACGAGGCCGCCGTTCGGACCAGGAATCGCGCCCTTGATGAGCAGCAGACCCTTCTCCGCGTCAACGGCGTGGACGGTCAGGTTCTGGGTGGTGACCCGCTCGTTGCCCATGCGACCCGCCATGCGCTGACCCTTGAAAACACGGCCAGGCGTGGCGCAGCCACCGATGGAACCGGGCTTGCGGTGCACACGGTGGGCACCGTGCGAGGCCTTGCCACCGGCGAAGTTGTGACGCTTCATGACACCGGCGAAGCCCTTGCCCTTGCTCTTGCCGGTGACGTCGACCTTGATACCGGCCTCGAACGTCTCGGCAGTCAGCTCCTGGCCGAGGGTGTACTCGCTGGCACCAGCGGTACGGATCTCGACGAGGTGGCGACGGGGGGTCACGTCGGCCTTGGCGAAGTGACCCTTGAGGGGCTTGTTCACCTTGCGCGGGTCGATCTCGCCGAAGGCGATCTGGACCGACTCGTAGCCGTCGCTGTCATTCGTACGGACCTGGGTAACGACGCAGGGCCCGGCCTTGACCACGGTCACCGGGACGATGCGGTTGTTCTCGTCCCAGACCTGGGTCATGCCGAGCTTCTCGCCCAGGATGCCCTTGATCTGCTTGGTCATCTTCTCCGCGCCCTTCAGAGCTTGATCTCGATGTCAACGCCGGCCGGAAGGTCCAGGCGCATCAGCGAGTCAACGGTCTTGGGCGTCGGGTCGAGGATGTCGATCAGGCGCTTGTGCGTGCGCATCTCGAAGTGCTCGCGCGAGTCCTTGTACTTGTGCGGCGACTTGATGACGCAGTACACGTTCTTCTCAGTGGGCAGCGGCACCGGGCCCGCGACCGACGCACCAGTACGCGTCACCGTCTCGACGATCTTCTTCGCCGAGGAATCGATGACCTCGTGGTCGTAGGCCTTGAGCCGGATGCGGATCTTCTGTCCCGCCATGGCTACTTGGTAGTCCTTTGTCTCGAACGCTCTGGCTCCCGGAAGGCCCTTTTTTCTACTTCCTCCGACCCACGCGGTCGGGCGTGTCGCAGTCCCGCTCACGGAGATTTCCCGAAGGATTTCCCTGCTAGGGGCTGCGGCCCAGATGACCGCGGGTCCGGGGGAAGAAACCCACCGGGTGCCTGGCTGAGCCTCCGCACTGCACTTCCCAGAAGATTCCCGTACGTCCGCTCCAGCGCTGCCTTACGGCAGATGGGGCGACGAGTACTGTGGGACTCGCTTCCGGTCCTCCCGGCGGGAGGCGCGCAGCATCGGCACTCAACCGAGCAACCTGGACAGTGTGCCACACGTGGGATGCCGAAGGCCAATCGAGCCGACCTGTCAAGCTGCCACGGCCTGAATCGCGTACGCAAAGAGCCCACGCAAAGAGCCCCGCCCACCCGAAGGTGAACGGGGCTCTTCGCTGCGCTCAGTTCAGAGCGACCGGGTCTCCCCGATCTTCAAGCAAGCGAGCTTACTTGTTGATCTTGGTGACCTGGCCGGCGCCGACGGTCCGGCCACCCTCACGGATGGCGAACTTCAGGCCCTCTTCCATCGCGACGGGCTGGATGAGCTCAACGGTCATCTCAGTGTTGTCGCCCGGCATGACCATCTCGGTGCCCTCGGGGAGGGTCACGACGCCGGTCACGTCCGTGGTGCGGAAGTAGAACTGCGGGCGGTAGTTGTTGAAGAAGGGGGTGTGACGGCCACCCTCGTCCTTCGACAGGATGTAGGCCTGGGCCTCGAACTCGGTGTGCGGCGTGACCGAACCGGGCTTGATGATGACCTGGCCGCGCTCGACGTCCTCGCGCTTGATGCCACGGAGGAGCAGACCGACGTTCTCACCGGCCTGGCCCTCGTCGAGCAGCTTGCGGAACATCTCGATGCCGGTGACCGTGGTGGTGGTCTTCTCGGTCTTGATGCCGATGATGTCGACGGTCTCGTTGACCTTGAGGACACCACGCTCGATACGACCGGTGACGACGGTGCCACGACCGGTGATCGTGAAGACGTCCTCGATCGGCATCAGGAACGGCTTGTCGACGTCACGCTCGGGCTCCGGGATGGACTCGTCGACAGCCTTCATCAGGTTGAGGACGGACTCACCCCACTCCTTGTCGCCCTCGAGCGCCTTGAGCGCCGAGACCTTGACGACCGGCAGGTCGTCGCCCGGGAACTCGTACTCGGAGAGGAGCTCACGGACCTCGAGCTCGACGAGCTCCAGGATCTCCTCGTCGTCCACCATGTCGGCCTTGTTCAGGGCGACGACGATGTACGGAACGCCGACCTGGCGGGCCAGGAGCACGTGCTCCTTGGTCTGCGGCATCGGGCCGTCGGTGGCGGCAACCACGAGGATCGCGCCGTCCATCTGCGCGGCACCCGTGATCATGTTCTTGATGTAGTCCGCGTGACCGGGGCAGTCGACGTGGGCGTAGTGACGGGTCTCCGTCTGGTACTCGACGTGCGCGATCGAGATCGTGATACCGCGCTGGCGCTCCTCGGGAGCCTTGTCGATCTGGTCGAAGGCCGAGGCCTCGTTCAGCTCGGGGTACGCGTCGTGCAGCACCTTGGTAATGGCGGCCGTGAGGGTCGTCTTACCGTGGTCAATGTGACCGATGGTGCCGATGTTGACGTGCGGCTTAGTCCGCTCGAACTTCGCCTTCGCCACTGGGTCCTCCTGTGGAGTGGTTCTGTACGCCTTGCTTCATCGGCGCCAGGTGATCTTTGCTGGGATGCCCGGGGCCCGGGGCACCCGGCCCGAAGAGGGCCGGAATGCCCCGGAGGCTCCGGAGTCAAGCCTAAAGCGTGAACTCGGGTGAGTTACTCGCCCTTGGCCTTCGCGATGATCTCCTCGGCGACGTTCCGCGGAACCTCGGCGTAGG
Source organism: Streptomyces sp. NPDC021622 (assembly GCF_040640795.1). Lineage (NCBI taxonomy): Bacteria > Bacillati > Actinomycetota > Actinomycetes > Kitasatosporales > Streptomycetaceae > Streptomyces > Streptomyces sp. NPDC021622. The sequence continues at coordinate 217,033 of NZ_JBFACK010000006.1, read as the reverse complement.
AGTCGAACTGCATTGAGTAGCTTGCGCGACCCGACGTCTTGCTGCGGAGGTCTCCGACGTAGCCGAACATCTCCGAGAGGGGCACGAGGCCCTTCACGACGCGAGCGCCGCTGCGCTCCTCCATGGCCTGGATCTGGCCACGGCGGGAGTTGATGTCACCGATGACATCGCCCATGTAGTCCTCGGGCGTGGTGACCTCGACGGCCATCATCGGCTCGAGCAGCACGGGCTTGGCCTGGCGCGCGGCCTCCTTGAAGGCCTGCGAACCGGCGATCTTGAACGCCAGCTCGGAGGAGTCGACCTCGTGGTAGGCGCCGTCGAGAAGCGTGATGCGAACACCAGTCATCTCGTAGCCGGCCAGGATGCCGAACTGCATGGCCTCCTGCGCACCGGCGTCCACCGACGGGATGTACTCCCGCGGGATACGGCCACCGGTGACCTTGTTCACGAACTCGTACGACGCCTCGCCGCCCTCGATGGGCTCGATCGCGATCTGCACCTTGGCGAACTGACCGGTACCACCGGTCTGCTTCTTGTGGGTGTAGTCCACGCGCTCGACGGCCCGACGGATCGTCTCGCGGTACGCGACCTGGGGCTTGCCGACGTTCGCCTCGACGCGGAATTCGCGCTTCATGCGGTCGACGAGCACCTCGAGGTGAAGCTCGCCCATACCACCGATGATGGTCTGGCCGGTCTCCTCGTCCGAGTGGACCTGGAAGGAGGGGTCCTCCTCCGAGAGACGCTGGATGGCTACACCCAGCTTCTCCTGGTCACCCTTGGACTTGGGCTCGATGGCGACCTGAATGACCGGCGCCGGGAAGTCCATGGACTCCAGGATGACCGGCTTCTTGTCGTCACACAGCGTCTCACCGGTGGTGGTCTGCTTCAGGCCCATGACGGCGACGATGTCGCCGGCGCCCACCGAGTCGATCTCCTCACGCTTGTTCGCGTGCATGCGGTAGATCTTGCCGATGCGCTCCTTCTTGCCCTTGACGGAGTTCAGCACCGCGGTGCCGGCCTCCAGGCGACCGGAGTAGATCCGGACGAAGGTGAGCTTGCCGAGGTGCGGGTCGGACGCGATCTTGAACGCGAGAGCCGAAAGCGGCTCCTCGTCCGAAGGCTTGCGCTTGACGACGACCTCGGGGTCCTTGACGTCGTGGCCCTCGATGGCCTCGACGTCCAGGGGCGACGGGAGGTAACGCACGACCGCGTCGAGCAGGGGCTGAACGCCCTTGTTCTTGAACGCGGTGCCGCAGAACACGGGGGTGACGGTGGTGTCGCCGCCCTTGCCGGAGGCGATGGTGATGCGACGGATCGCCGCGTACAGCTGCTCCTCGGTGGGCTCCTGGCCCTCGAGGTACAGCTCCATCATCTGCTCGTCGTTCTCGGCGACAGCCTCGAGCAGCTTGCCGCGGTACTCCTCGGCAGCCTCGGTGTGCGTGTCCGGGATGTCGACGATGTCGTACGCCTCGCCCATCTTGGTCTCTGCGGACCAGACGAAGGCCTTCATCGTGACGAGGTCGACGACACCCTTGAAGTCAGCCTCTGCGCCGATGGGCAGCTGCATGACGATGGGGGTCGCACCGAGGCGGTCGACGATCATGTCGACGCAGCGGTGGAACTCGGCACCCGTACGGTCGAGCTTGTTGACGAAGCAGATACGCGGGACGCCGTAGCGGTCCGCCTGACGCCACACGGTCTCGGACTGGGGCTCAACACCGGCGACGCCGTCGAACACCGTGACAGCACCGTCGAGCACGCGGAGCGAACGCTCCACCTCGACCGTGAAGTCGACGTGCCCGGGGGTGTCAATGATGTTGATGGTGTGGTCGACATCGTTCAGCGGCCAGTGACAGGTGGTGGCAGCAGAGGTGATCGTGATGCCACGCTCCTGCTCCTGCTCCATCCAGTCCATCGTGGCGGCACCGTCGTGAACCTCACCGATCTTGTACGAGACACCGGTGTAGAACAGGATCCGCTCGGTGGTCGTCGTCTTGCCCGCGTCGATGTGGGCCATGATGCCGATGTTGCGCACCTTGGCCAGGTCAAGTGAAGTGGTAGCCATATCGGCTCAGTCTTCTCTCGGTCTCGATGTGGGTAGCGACTACCAGCGGTAGTGCGCGAAGGCCTTGTTGGACTCGGCCATCTTGTGGGTGTCCTCGCGCTTCTTCACAGCGGCACCAAGGCCGTTGGAGGCGTCGAGGAGCTCGTTGAGCAGACGCTCGGTCATGGTCTTCTCGCGACGGGCGCGGGAGTAACCCACCAGCCAGCGCAGGGCCAGCGTGTTGGCGCGACCGGGCTTGACCTCGATCGGCACCTGGTAGGTGGCGCCACCGACGCGGCGGGACTTGACCTCGAGGGTCGGCTTGATGTTCTCGAGCGCGCGCTTGAGCGTGATGACCGGGTCGTTGCCGGTCTTCTCGCGCAGGCCCTCCATGGCGCCGTACACGATGCGCTCGGCGGTGGAGCGCTTGCCGTTCAGCAGCACCTTGTTGATGAGGGAGGTCACCAGAGGAGAACCGTAGACCGGGTCGATGATGACCGGGCGCTTCGGGGCGGGGCCCTTACGAGGCATTCTTACTTCTCCTTCTTGGCGCCGTAGCGGCTGCGGGCCTGCTTGCGGTTCTTGACGCCCTGGGTGTCAAGGGAGCCGCGGATGATCTTGTAACGAACACCCGGCAGGTCCTTCACACGGCCACCACGCACGAGCACGATGGAGTGCTCCTGCAGGTTGTGTCCCTCACCCGGAATGTAGGCCGTGACCTCGATCCCGGAGGTCAGACGCACACGCGCGACCTTACGGAGGGCCGAGTTCGGCTTCTTCGGGGTGGTCGTGAACACACGCGTGCAGACGCCACGGCGCTGGGGCGAACCCTCAAGTGCGGGCGTCTTGTTCTTCTCGACCTTGTCCTGCCGGCCCTTCCGGACCAGCTGCTGGATCGTAGGCACTACTTCTCCGGTTTCTGTGTGCCGAATAGTAAAGCTAACCTGGAACGTCGCCGACCCACGCGGTCGGGTGTGTCGAATGCTGCAGACTCCCGCCGCAAGGCGGAAAGGAGCGCAGATTACGGTGGCCGTTCTCGGACTCGCACAGCGGCTGAAGACACGCGCACGAGCCCAGGCACACCCCAGGCACAAGGTCTGAGCGTACCTACCTCATCGGGTTCGGTCAAAACAAATGCAGTCCACCACGACACGCCGGGCTTTTCGCTCCTGATGTGACGGTGGAGCGCCCTCCTCATGCTCCCGAAGCGCCCCCAAGTGTTTCAGCCCGTCCTGGCACTCCACACGTACTCGTTTGATGTCATGCGCACAGTCAGTACCTTGATCTGTCCGTTGGGTGACGATCAAGGAGGGCCTATGGCGGGAGCGCGATTACCAGGCGGAGGCCTGGACGACCAGGTGCCCTTCCTCGCGAGGCTGGAGAGAGAGGACCGCTCCGCGCTGCTGACCCTGGGGCACGAACTGCGCTTCGGGCCGCGCGTCGCGCTCCTGCACGAACGCGAGCCGTCGTCTCACGTCCTGTTGATCGTGCAGGGCTGGTCCAAGGTGACCGCTGCCGCACCCAACGGGTACGAGGCCCTGCTCGCCCTGCGGGGTCCCGGCGACATCATCGGTGAGTCCGCCGCGCTGACCGGCCGACCGCGGTCGGCGACCGTGACGGCTCTTGAGGAGGTCCATGCCCTGGCAGTGGAGCGCGAGGCCTTCACCGATTTCCTTGCCCACTCCCCCGCCGTTTCGTTCGCTCTTCTGGGCCTCACGTCCGACCGCACCCGCGCCGCCGACCGGCGGCGTCTCGAGTTCGCCTCGATGAACGTGCGGGAGCGGTTCGCCGTTCTGCTGCTCGACCTGGCCCGCACCCATGGGCGCCGTACCGACGAGGGCATAGAGCTCTCCGTACCCCTGAGCAAGCAGGAGCTCGCGGGTTCCGTCGGCGCGTCCCGCGAAATGGTCCAGCGCCTCCTGAAGGAGCTGCGTACACGCGAGGTGGTGGTGACCGGGCGCAGGGCGCTGCTGATCGTTCGACCGGACATCCTGCGCCGGATCGCACACGCCGAACACCCGGACCTCTGACACCTCTCGGCGTTCCGCGTCGGCAGCGCCGTTCTGTGCACACGGTCACAGTTCGAGTGCGTCATCTGCCCTCACGGCCACGGTCCCGTCGTCGCCAAGCTGCTTCTGCCTGGCACGACTCCCCACTCGAGAGGTGGCCATGACCGACCCTGTGAGCCGGACGATCCTTCTGCTCGACATCGAGAAGTACAGCGACCGAGACAACGTCGAGCAGGCTTACCTGCGGCGCATGCTCTACAACATCACCGACCGTGTCCTGGAGAGCTCGGGCATCGACGAGACCCGGCGGCTGCGTGCCGACCGAGGCGACTCGGTGATGGAGCTGATCGACGCGAGTGCGTCGGTGACAGCGCTTCTGCGGGCCCTGCTGACCGAGGCACCCACGGAGCTGCGCGCCGTGAACCGGATGGCTTCGAAGTCCGCGCAGATCAGGTTGCGGGCCGTGGTCGCCACGGGATACGTGGCCGTCGACGATCTCGACGGCTGGGTGGGGGCCGACCTCAACCATGCCTGCCGGCTGCTCGACGCCGACGTGCTCCGCCTGGCTCTGCGGGAACGCCCGGACGACTTCGTCCTGTGCGTCTCGCAGAGCGTGCACCACGGGATCGTCCGGCACGACTACCCGGGTGTTCCCAAGGACGAGTTCCACGCCATCACGGTGCGGAGCAAGAACGGGCCGCTGCAGGCCTGGCTGCACGGGCCCACGCCGAGGGACATGCAGAGCCCCGACGGGACGAGCAGGCCGGAGGAGGGCGCGGCGTCGACCCCCGCGGCAGGCACCCGGGCCACACCTCCGAGCCCCGTCGATCTCAGCAACGCCTCCTTCGGCGGCAGCTACGTGGCCGGCGACCAGCACGGCGTATCCGGAAACGGCACGGTCTACGGTGACGTGCACCTCGGAGGCGGCGGCACTGCCAGGCGCGGTGAGCGGGAGTGAGCGCGGGCGAGCCGGGCCCGCGCCAGGGGGCAGCCGGCCCACGGCAGCAGGCGGGCGACAAGGACGCCGCCGACAGCCCGCAGCAGACAGGCCCCGAGGCCGCTGAGGCGGAGGACAAGCAGGAAGAACGGGACCAGCCGCAGGACGCATGGTCCGCCCGCAGGGACCTGGTGGACCACAGCCCCAAGGCGATGGGCGTCGGTGACAACGCGCGCTTCGGCGGCAGCCTGGTCGCGGGTGATCAGCACGGCGTGAGCGGCGGCCTGGTCGCCGGCGACGTCATCATGGGCAGCAAGACGGAGATCTACCACTTCGGGGTCTCCGGGGTCTCCACCACGAGCCACGGCTCCGGCGAGGTGCCGGTGTCGACGCTGGACCGCCTCGCCCCGTACTTCGTGACCGACGAGTCCCTCTTCGAGAGCCTTCTGTCGCGGCTGCGCACGGAGCGGGTCATCGTGCTCTCCGGTCCGCACTACACCGGGCGCCGAACCGCCGCGCTGATGCTGCTCCGCCGTCTGGGTGTCTCCCCGATCCGCTCCCTCGTCCGCGACACCACACCCGCGCAGCTCGTCCAGCAGCTCGGCGACGGCCCGCACTCGGCCAAGGGGTACGTGCTGTGCGACCTGACCACGCGCCGCGACCAGCCGCTCCGGGAACCGCATCTCCTCGCCGCGCGCGATCAACTCGCCGAGGAAGACGCGTACTTGGTCATCACCGTCGGCCCGATGGCCGCCCTGGAGGACATCTCCGCCGTCGAATGGAAGCCGCCGAGCCCCGCCGACGTACTGAAGAGGCACCTGCTGGAGCTGACCGGCGAGGCGACCACGGACCGGCTGCTGGCGCTGCCCGCCGTCTCGACGTTCCTTGAGCGCGACCACCAGCTGCGCGAAGTGGCGTCCTTCGCGAAGCACCTCAAGCGGTACGCGGACGGAGAAGTCACCGAAGAGGCCGTCGGAACCTTCTCGCTGTTCACCCTGGAGAGCCAGGTCCAGGAGTGGTTCGACGAGAACGAGGAGCTGATTCCGTTACGGGACAAGGCGTTCCTCATCGCTCTGGCCGCCTTCGACGGCGGCCCCTACGCACTCACCGCCGAACTGAGCGACCTGCTCTACGCCTTCCTGCAGGACACCGCGGACTCCGCTCTGCAGCCACAGGTCCCCGTCTTCGGCACCCACATCGGCAAGCGTCTCCAACTCGCCCGCGCGCAGGGGTATCTGGAGGAAGAGAACACGGAGTGGGGACCGGTCACACAGTCCAAGGCCGCCTTCATCGACAACCGGGTCTCGCTGGTCCTGCTGCGCGAGGTGTGGACCGGGCACCCCTCGGCCAGGCCCGCGCTCGTCCACTGGCTCCAACAGCTCGCCGGTGACGGACGGCCCCTGGTGCGCACCCGCGCGGCGTCCACCGCCGCCGTCCTCGCGTACGCGGATCTCCCCTCCACCATGGCGCTGATCATCGAGCCATGGGCGACGTCCAACCTGTTCCGCCACCGCCTCGTCGCGGTCAACTCACTGACGCTCGCGCACCTCCTGGAGGCGCCCAACATTCCGAGCATCCTCGACTCCTGGTGCGAGAGCGAGGATCCCGCGATGCGCTGGGTGGCCATCCGCGCGTACGGCCTGATCGGCGCGGAGCGGCCGCAACAGACCCTCACCGCTCTGTGGAGCGCCGTCCGCAAGGAGTACGAACCCCTCCTCGACGAGGAAGGCGACGAGGAAGACATCGACGAGGTCATGGTGAAGCAGCTCGCGCAGTCCGTGGAGCTGCTGCTGCTCTCACCGGCCGGCGAGCAGGTCCTCGCCGAACTGCTGCACCGACTCGACCAGGACCGGGCCGTTCACGATCTCGCCCTGCGCGGCTTTCTCAGCGCGTGCGCGCGCCGGAAGGACGACGCGCGTGACGGACGGCCACTGATCCTCGACTGGTACGCGACATCGGCGGCCGACGGAGGCCGCGCGGCCGGCGGGATCGCACGGCTCTGGCGTTCGACACTCGACGATCGCAGGCACACGAGGGCCGCGCTGGAGGAGCTGGGTGACTGGGTACGCGCCGCCGACCACGACCCGGCGACGGAGTGGGCGCTTGCCGGCCTGCTCCCGGCCCTGGTCACCACGGCCTCCGAACGCCAACGCCTGAGTCACCTCCTGCGCACCGTGCGCGGCGAGGACGGCGCTGCCCCGCCTCCCGTCGCGACCCGCCTGCTGACCGTGCTGCCGAACCGTCGCTGAGCACGGACCGAACCCCTAGCTGAGCCACGGACCAAACCCCTGAAGGAGACGCCATGCCCGACTTCCGCCGGCCGCCGGACTGGGATCAATCAGCCGACCGGCACACGTCCCTGATCGATCCCGTCATCACCGTCCGGCAGCTCTCGCGGTTCGGATTCGCCCGCAAGTCGCTGACCCGGATCGACCACGCCCTGGTCTTCTCCACCTCCAGGGGCGGGTACGAGGCCTATCTGCCGCCCCTGCGCCCGAGCCGCGGCGAGGTGGCGGCGAAACGCTACACATCGGTGTACGAGGTGGACATGGGCGTCCACCCGCACCAGGCCGAGATCCCCCTGCCCAGCGACAACGACGCCTTCGAGTTCATCGCCGCGGTCGACCTGTCGTGGCAGGTCGTCGCCCCCGCCGACTTCGTCAGGAGCGGCCACCGGAACGTACCGGCCCTGCTTCTCGGCGAACTGCAGCAGGCCGCCCGCCCCCTCACGCGCCGGTTCGCCATCCACGACAGCGCACGCGCCGAGCGACAGCTGCTGCACGCGCTCTCCGGCCAGGCACCGCTCGGCACGGCAGCGGGCCTGCAGGTGCTCTGGACTCTGCGACTGCGCCGCGACCAGCAGAACATCGACCACCAGCGGCGGCTCCAGTCCATCGACCACAACGCCGCCGAGCAGATACGCACCGAGCAGCAGGGCGTGGCGTACGACATCGAGCTCGACCGGCGGACCCGCCTGCAGGACGAGCTCCAGGCGGGGCGGGCCACGGAGTACGGACGGCTGGACCACGAGCTCGCGCTCCAGCGGCAGGCCTGGCAGCAGGAGCAGGACCAGTTGCGGGCCCGACACGAGGCGGAGCTCCGGCAGCTCGAGGCCGAGAAGATCGCGTTCTACCAGGGGTATCTGGAGCAGGGGGGTGTGGTGGCCTGGGCCATGCATCTCGCCAGGAACCCACAGGATTCACGGCTCGTCGTCGACAGCATGCGCGAGGACCAACTCCGCCTGATCCTCGCCGAGCTGGAGCTGGCGAGGGAACTCCTCAGCGGCGACAGCGCGGAGGACTACGAGCTGGAAGAGCCCAAGCGACGGGCCCTGGACGTCATATACAAGATCTTCAGCCAGCACATACCGGGGATCTCCCGGGACCAGTCCCCATCGCAGCCGGCGACGGCGCCCGCGCCGCCGGAGTCGCGGCTCACCCAGGCCGACCCGCCGCAGGACACCCCGCAGCCGGCGCACTCGAACGAGGAGCCGGGCACGGAGGCAGCAGCAGACCAGGCACCCGCACCCGCACCCGCACCCGCACCCGCACCCGCAGAGCAGACCGGCACCTTCCCCGGCTGGCAACCGCCCCCGGGCTACGGCAGCTCACCGAGCGCGCCACCACCGCAGCGTGACGGCGACGAGCAAGAGAACCTCGCCCCGTGACCGGCGCCCGCGCTCACGCGCCCCTGCCGCCCGACGCCGCGCCCGGAGCCAGGACGGCCGAACGTCTTCTCGACGATCTGCGCACCGAGATCGCCCGCGCCGATGCCAAGGCCGCGGTACTTGTCGCAGCACTCGGCGTGATGGCGGGCGTCTTCAGCGGTCTGCTCGCCCGACGCGAGTGGACGCCCGCCTCCCTCTCCATGCCCGCCAGTTCGACGTGGTGGGCGGGGGTTCTCGCACTCGCCCTGACGCTGCTCGCGCTCCTCATGACCGTTCTGCCGCGTTACGGCACGAGCAAATGGACACCGGGCGCCCCCTTGTCGTACTTCGGCGACATCCAACGGGCCGCACGCAGCGGCCATTTGGCAGAAGCGCTGGCCGACACCGAGCTCGATCCGACGGCCGACGCGATCGCGGCCCTGTCCACGACCAGCCGTATCGCCCAGCGCAAGCACCAGTGGGTACGCACGGGCCTGATCGCCTTCACCATCGCCGCGGTGCTGCTCCCCGTATCCCTCCTCATCGGCTGACTGCCCCTCTCCCGGAGGCTGACCATGGCCCGACCACCACACTCACCACAACAGCCCGAACCCCCTAACGACGACACGCCTGCCCCTGACGACCTGGACTACCGGCACCGCGGCGGCCGTCTCCACTTCACCGCCCATCAGCGCGGGCTCGACGCCACGGCCTTCGGCCGGCTCGTCCTGCATCTGCCCGGCACGCTCATGAGCCTGTTGGTCCTGCTCCTGATATCCGGCGGTCTGGATGCCTGGCTCGGCATTCCGTTCTGGGTACTGCCGCTGGTCTGGCTGCTGTCCGGGGCCATGGTCTTCCACCGCCCCACGGAAGACTTCTTCGCCCGGTACCTGCTGCGACTGCAGCGTCCGATGCCCGAGGAGTACGCGCGTCTCGCTCCCGTCTGGCACGAGGTGACCGCACGCGCGGGCGTCGACGGCCGGGCGTACGAGCTCTGGGTCGAGGACAGCGACGACCTCAACGCCTATGCCGCCGGCGGTCACATCGTCGGGGTCACGCGGTACGCACTCGACCGGCTGTCGAGCTCGCAGCTCGCTGCCGTACTCGCCCACGAGCTCGGCCATCACACCGGTGGCCACGTCTGGGTCTCACTGCTCGGCTACTGGTACGCGCTGCCGGGGCGTGCGGCCTGGTACGCGATCCGACTGATCGTCGCCTACGCCCTGGCGTTCGCCGGCTACTTCTCCTGGATGGCGACAGCAGCGCTGGTGCTCGTGATCTGCATCATCAGCTACACCACGATCACCCGTCTGTACGGGCTGCCGCTGCTGCTGATCGTCACTCCGTATCTGATCGCCGCCGTAGACCGGCGGGCCGAGCTTCGCGCGGACCAGCACGCCGCCGCGCTCGGATTCGCCCCCATGCTGGCCCAGGTGCTGCAGACCATGTACGCGACCGAGACCGAAGCCAAACGGCAGACCATGGCCGCCTCCGGGCACAGGCTCGCCGCGCCCAGGCTCCTTGACCAGCTGCTCTCCACGCACCCCGACTACCCGACCCGCATCCACCGTCTACGCCGGTACCTGTGACCGGCCCGGCCGGGAAACGCCGAAGGGCGGCCACCCCGTACGAAACGGGGTGACCGCCCTTCAACAGACGCAGGCCTTACTGGTTGTACGGCCCGTAGTCGTAGTCCTCCAGCGGAACAGCCTGGCCGGAGCCCGTGCCGAACGGCGAGTAGTCGATGTCGTCGTAGCCGACGGCCGAGTACATCGCTGCCTTGGCCTCTTCGGTCGGCTCCACCCGGATGTTGCGGTAGCGGGAAAGACCCGTACCGGCCGGGATGAGCTTACCGATGATGACGTTCTCCTTGAGGCCGATCAGGGAGTCGGACTTGGCGTTGATCGCCGCGTCCGTCAGGACCCTGGTCGTCTCCTGGAAGGAAGCCGCGGACAGCCACGACTCCGTCGCCAGCGAGGCCTTGGTGATACCCATCAGCTGCGGACGGCCGGAGGCCGGGTGGCCGCCCTCCGTCACGACCCGACGGTTCTCGGTCTCGAACTTCGAGCGCTCGACGAGCTCGCCCGGCAGCAGCTCCGCGTCGCCGGACTCGATGATCGTCACGCGGCGCAGCATCTGCCGGATGATGATCTCGATGTGCTTGTCGTGGATCGACACGCCCTGCGAGTTGTAGACCTTCTGGACTTCGCCGACCAGGTGGACCTGGACCGCGCGCTGACCGAGGATCCGCAGCACGTCGTGCGGGTTGGTGGCACCGAAGGTGAGCTTCTGGCCCACCTCGACGTGGTCGCCCTCGCGCACCAGGACCTTGGCACGCTTCGAGATCGGGAACGCCGTCTCGTCGCTGCCGTCGTCCGGGGTCACGACGAGCTTCTTCGTCTTCTCGGTCTCCTCGATGCGGACACGGCCCGCGGCCTCGGAGATCGGGGCGACACCCTTCGGCGTACGAGCCTCGAAGAGCTCGACGACACGGGGCAGACCCTGGGTGATGTCGTCACCGGCCACACCACCGGTGTGGAAGGTACGCATCGTCAGCTGCGTGCCGGGCTCACCGATGGACTGGGCGGCGATGATGCCGACCGCCTCACCGATGTCGACCAGCTTGCCGGTGGCGAGCGAACGGCCGTAGCAGAAGGCACAGGTGCCGACCGCGGACTCACAGGTCAGGACCGAGCGGGTCTTGACCTCCTCCACGCCGTTGGCGACCAGGGCGTCGATCAGGACGTCACCGAGGTCGACGTTCGCCGGCGCGATGACCTTGCCGTCGATGACGACGTCCTCGGCCAGCATGCGGGCGTACACCGAGGTCTCGACGTTCTCCGTCTTGCGGAGCACACCGTCCTCGCCCTTGACCGCGATCTTGAGCTTCAGACCGCGCTCGGTGCCACAGTCCTCCTCGCGAATGATGACGTCCTGCGAGACGTCGACCAGACGACGGGTGAGGTAACCGGAGTCGGCGGTACGGAGAGCCGTGTCCGCAAGACCCTTACGAGCACCGTGAGTCGAGATGAAGTACTCGAGCACCGAAAGACCCTCACGGAAGGAGGCCTTGATCGGGCGCGGGATCGTCTCGTTCTTGGCGTTCGACACCAGACCACGCATACCGGCGATCTGACGCATCTGCATCATGTTTCCTCGGGCACCCGAGTCAACCATCATGAAGATGGGGTTCGTCTTGGGGAAGTTCGCGTTCATCGCCTCGGCAACCTCGTTGGTCGCCTTGGTCCAGATCGCGATGAGCTCCTGCGTGCGCTCGTCCTTGGTGATCAGACCGCGCTCGTACTGCTTCTGGACCTTCTCGTCCTGCGCCTCGTAGCCCGCGACGATCGCCTTCTTGGCCTCGGGGACCACGACGTCGGAGATGGCCACGGTGACACCGGAACGGGTCGCCCAGAAGAAGCCCGCCGCCTTCAGGTTGTCGAGCGTCGCCGCCACGATGACCTTGGGGTAGCGCTCGGCCAGGTCGTTGACGATCTCGGAGAGCTGCTTCTTGCCCACCGAGTAGTCGACGAACGGGTAGTCCTCGGGCAGCAGCTCGTTGAAGAGCGCACGGCCCAGCGTCGTACGGAGACGGAAGCTGTCGCCCTGCTGGTACTCCTGCTCCCCCTCCTCGACGGCCGGCGGGGTCCAGCCGCGCGGCGGGATGGTGCCCACCGGGAAGCGGATGTCGACCTTCGCCTGGAGCGAGAGCTCCTTGGCGTCGAACGCCATGATCGCCTCGGCCGTGGAGCCGAAGGACCGGCCCTCGCCGATGACCTTGCGCTCTTCCTCGTCCGTGGTGAGGAAGAAGAGACCCAGGACCATGTCCTGCGTCGGCATCGTCACCGGGCGGCCGTCGGCCGGCTTGAGGATGTTGTTCGAGGACAGCATCAGGATGCGGGCCTCGGCCTGCGCCTCCGCGGAGAGCGGCAGGTGCACGGCCATCTGGTCACCGTCGAAGTCCGCGTTGAACGCGGTGCAGACGAGCGGGTGAATCTGAATGGCCTTGCCCTCGACCAGCTGCGGCTCGAAGGCCTGGATGCCGAGGCGGTGCAGCGTGGGCGCACGGTTCAGCAGAACCGGGTGCTCGGCGATGACCTCTTCCAGGACGTCGTACACGACCGTGCGGCCGCGCTCGACCATCCGCTTGGCGCTCTTGATGTTCTGCGCGTGGTTCAGGTCGACCAGGCGCTTCATCACGAACGGCTTGAAGAGCTCCAGTGCCATGGCCTTGGGCAGACCGCACTGGTGCAGCTTCAGCTGCGGACCGACAACGATCACGGAACGCGCGGAGTAGTCCACACGCTTACCGAGAAGGTTCTGACGGAATCGACCCTGCTTGCCCTTCAGCATGTCGCTGAGGGACTTCAGCGGACGGTTGCCGGGGCCCGTGACCGGGCGACCACGACGGCCGTTGTCGAAGAGGGCGTCGACCGCCTCCTGGAGCATGCGCTTCTCGTTGTTCACGATGATCTCGGGAGCACCGAGGTCGAGAAGCCGCTTCAGGCGGTTGTTGCGGTTGATGACGCGGCGGTACAGGTCGTTCAGGTCGGAGGTCGCGAAGCGGCCACCGTCCAGCTGCACCATCGGACGCAGGTCCGGCGGGATGACCGGCACGCAGTCGAGCACCATGCCCTTGGGGCTGTTGCTGGTCTGCAGGAACGCGGAGACGACCTTGAGGCGCTTGAGCGCACGGGTCTTCTTCTGGCCCTTGCCGGTACGGATGATCTCGCGAAGCCGCTCGGCTTCCTCATCCAGGTCGAACGACTCAAGGCGCTTCTGCAGAGCAGCGGCACCCATCGAACCGTCGAAGTACGTGCCGAAGCGGTCACGCAGCTCGCGGTAGAGCAGCTCGTCGCCCTCCAGGTCCTGGACCTTGAGGTTCTTGAAGCGGTTCCAGACCTCGTCGAGACGGTCGATCTCGCGCTGCGCACGGTCACGCAGCTGCTTCATCTCACGCTCGGCACCTTCGCGCACCTTGCGGCGTACGTCGGCCTTGGCGCCCTCGGCCTCGAGCTCGGCCAGGTCGGTCTCGAGCTTCTTGGCGCGGGCCTCCAGGTCGGAGTCGCGACGGTTCTCGACCTGCTGACGCTCCACGGAGACGTGCGCCTCCAGGGAGGGCAGGTCACGCGTACGGCGCTCCTCGTCCACGAACGTGATCATGTACGCCGCGAAGTAGATGACCTTCTCGAGGTCCTTCGGGGCGAGATCAAGCAGGTAGCCGAGGCGCGACGGAACGCCCTTGAAGTACCAGATGTGCGTGACAGGGGCGGCCAGCTCAATGTGGCCCATCCGCTCACGACGCACCTTGGCGCGAGTGACCTCGACGCCGCAGCGCTCGCAGATGATGCCCTTGAAGCGGACACGCTTGTACTTACCGCAGTAGCACTCCCAGTCCCGGGTCGGACCGAAGATCTTCTCGCAGAAGAGTCCGTCCTTTTCGGGCTTGAGCGTGCGGTAGTTGATGGTCTCCGGCTTCTTGACCTCGCCGTGCGACCACTGTCGGATGTCGTCCGCGGTGGCAAGGCCGATCCGCAGCTCGTCGAAGAAGTTGACGTCGAGCACTTGTCGTCAATCCCTCTTTCGGGGTCGTGTCTCAATCATGGTCTGTACGGGTCCGGGGCGGGGCCGGGACCTCACGAGGAGGTCCCGGCCAGACCCGTCAGACCTCTTCGACGCTGCTCGGCTCGCGCCGGGACAGGTCGATGCCGAGCTCTTCCGCAGCGCGGAAGACGTCCTCGTCGGTGTCACGCATCTCGATGGACATGCCGTCCGAGGACAGCACCTCCACGTTGAGGCACAGGGACTGCATTTCCTTGATGAGCACCTTGAAGGACTCAGGAATGCCGGGCTCGGGGATGTTCTCGCCCTTGACGATGGCCTCGTAGACCTTCACGCGGCCGGTCACGTCGTCGGACTTGATCGTCAGCAGCTCCTGGAGTGCGTACGCGGCGCCATAAGCCTCGAGCGCCCACACCTCCATCTCACCGAAGCGCTGACCACCGAATTGAGCCTTACCACCCAGCGGCTGCTGGGTGATCATGGAGTACGGACCGGTCGAGCGGGCGTGCAGCTTGTCGTCGACCAGGTGGTGCAGCTTGAGGATGTACATGTACCCGATCGAGATCGGGTCCGGGAACGGCTCGCCGGAGCGCCCGTCGAACAGCCGCGCCTTGCCGGACGGGAGGACCATGCGGTCGCCGTCGCGGTTCGGGATGGTGTGCTCGAGGAGGCCGGACAGCTCGTCCTCGCGGGCGCCGTCGAAGACCGGAGTCGCGACGTTCGTCCGCGGGTCGACCTGGTCGGCGCCGATGCGCTGCAGGCTCTGCGCCCAGTCCTCGCTGAGACCGGAGACGTCCCAGCCCTGGCTGGCGAGCCAGCCGAGGTGGATCTCCAGGACCTGACCCGGGTTCATTCGGGACGGGACACCCAGCGGGTTGAGGATGATGTCGACGGGCGTGCCGTCCTCAAGGAAGGGCATGTCCTCGATCGGAAGGATCTTGGAGATGACGCCCTTGTTTCCGTGCCGACCGGCGAGCTTGTCACCGTCCGTGATCTTGCGCTTCTGCGCCACGTAGACACGAACCAGCTGGTTCACGCCCGGCGGCAGCTCGTCGCCCTCTTCACGGTCGAAGACGCGTACGCCGATGACCTTGCCGATCTCGCCGTGCGGCACCTTCAGCGAGGTGTCGCGCACCTCGCGCGCCTTCTCACCGAAGATCGCGCGGAGCAGGCGCTCCTCCGGCGTCAGCTCGGTCTCACCCTTGGGCGTGACCTTGCCGACGAGGATGTCGCCGGCGACGACCTCGGCACCGATACGGATGATGCCGCGCTCGTCGAGGTCGGCGAGGACCTCCTCGGAGACGTTCGGGATGTCCCGGGTGATCTCCTCCGGGCCGAGCTTGGTGTCACGGGCGTCGACCTCGTGCTCCTCGATGTGGATCGAGGAGAGGACGTCGTCCTGCACGAGGCGCTGCGACAGGATGATCGCGTCCTCGTAGTTGTGACCCTCCCAGGGCATGAAGGCGACGAGCAGGTTCTTGCCCAGCGCCATCTCGCCTTCCTCGGTCGCGGGACCGTCGGCCAGAACCTGGCCCTCGATCACGCGGGCGCCCTCGTCGACGACAACCTTCTGGTTGACGGAGGTGCCCTGGTTCGACCGGGAGAACTTGGCGATGCGGTACGTGGTGTACGTGCCGTCGTCGTTGGTGACCGTGACGTAGTCCGCGGAGACCTCCTGGACCACACCCGCCTTCTCGGCCTTGATCACGTCACCGGCGTCGACCGCACAGCGGTACTCCATGCCGGTGCCGACGAGGGGAGCCTCGGCGGTGATCAGCGGCACGGCCTGACGCATCATGTTCGCGCCCATGAGGGCACGGTTGGCGTCGTCGTGCTCGAGGAACGGGATCATCGCGGTCGCGACCGACACCATCTGGCGCGGCGAGACGTCCATGTAGTCGACGTCGTCGCCCGGGATGTAGTCGATCTCGCCGCCACGACGGCGGACCAGGACGCGCGACTCGGTGAAGCGCATGTCCTCACCCAGCACGGCGTTGGCCTGGGCGATAACGAAGCGGTCCTCTTCGTCAGCCGTCAGGTAGTCGACGTCGTCGGTGACGACGCCCTCGACGACCTTGCGGTACGGCGTCTCGACGAAGCCGAACGCGTTGACGCGGCCGTACGAGGCGAGCGAACCGATCAGACCGATGTTCGGGCCTTCAGGGGTCTCAATGGGGCACATGCGGCCGTAGTGAGACGGGTGCACGTCACGGACCTCGAAGCCGGCCCGCTCACGGGAGAGACCACCCGGGCCAAGCGCCGACAGACGGCGCTTGTGGGTGAGACCCGACAGCGGGTTGTTCTGGTCCATGAACTGCGACAGCTGGCTGGTGCCGAAGAACTCCTTGATGGAGGCGACGACCGGCCGGATGTTGATCAGGGTCTGCGGCGTGATCGCCTCGACGTCCTGGGTCGTCATGCGCTCACGCACGACGCGCTCCATACGAGCCAGACCCGTGCGGACCTGGTTCTGGATGAGCTCGCCGACGTTGCGCAGACGACGGTTGCCGAAGTGGTCGATGTCGTCGGTCTCGACGACGATCGACGTGCCGCTGTCGCCAACGGTCTCGGTCTCACCGGCGTGCAGCTTCACCAGGTACTTGATCGAGGCGATGATGTCCTCGACCGTGAGGATGCCCGCGTCGAGCGGAGCGTCCGCACCCAGCTTCTTGTTCACCTTGTAGCGGCCGACCTTCGCGAGGTCGTAGCGCTTCGGGTTGAAGTAGAGGTTCTCAAGAAGCGTCTGAGCGGCCTCACGGGTCGGCGGCTCGCCCGGACGCAGCTTGCGGTAGATGTCGAGCAGCGCGTCGTCCTGGCCCTGGGTGTGGTCCTTCTCCAGGGTGGCGCGCATGGACTCGTACTCGCCGAACTCCTCGAGGATCTGCTCGGTCGTCCAACCGAGAGCCTTGAGCAGAACGGTGACCGACTGCTTGCGCTTGCGGTCGATGCGCACACCGACCATGTCGCGCTTGTCGATCTCCATCTCCAGCCAGGCACCCCGGGACGGGATGATCTTGGCGGAGAAGATGTCCTTGTCGGACGTCTTGTCGATCGAGGAATCGAAGTAAACACCGGGCGAACGGACCAGCTGCGACACGACGACACGCTCGGTGCCGTTGATGACGAAGGTGCCCTTGTTCGTCATGAGCGGGAAGTCGCCCATGAAGACCGTCTGCGACTTGATCTCGCCGGTCTCGTTGTTGGTGAACTCAGCCGTGACGAAGAGCGGGGCGGCGAACGTGAAGTCGCGCTCCTTGCACTCGTCGATGGAGTTCTTCGGAGGCTCAAAACGGTGGTCGCGGAACGTCAGCGACATCGACCCAGAGAAGTCCTCGATCGGAGAGATCTCCTCGAAGATCTCTTCCAGACCGGACTTGGTGGGGACGTCCTGTCCGCTGTCCAGAGCCGCCTCGACACGAGCCTTCCACGCGTCATTGCCGAGCAGCCAGTCAAAGCTCTCGGTCTGCAGCGCAAGAAGGTTCGGAACCTCGAGGGGCTCCTTGATCTTTGCAAAGGAGATGCGCAGCGGGGCGGTGCTGGCGCCGTTGTTCGTATTCGCGGTCGAGGCAGTGCGCGAGGCGGCCAAGAGGGGGTCCTTCCGAGGGCTCGGACTCACTACGCGCGTACCGGTCCCAGGCTGGACACAGAGACAGAATTCCCAGGTCAGGGAAGATTCGGTCCACGGTGCTCAAGCATGGGCATGCCCCTGGTGACGGGCAGGAGGCAGCTAACAGGCAGCGCAAAGGGTCAGTGTAGCCACTAGGCCCACTGATGTCCAGTGCGGGTTTTGGGAGACCCTCGTTGTTCTCAACACCTGCGGCAAGCCACGTCCTCAACGCACATCGATACTGCCCTCTTCGCCGCCGATCCATGCCTCGGATGCGGATCGTTGTGACGACGCGTCCTGAGAATTGCGCGCTGCGTGCGGTTCGTCAAGGCCCCCCTGCCTCCACGTGGCCCCGACGCGGCCCTGGGACCGTCACCGTCACGGGTCGTCCCGAGGCACAACGAAGATCACCATACTCGTCGCGACCGGCAGCGCAAGGCAGCCGTCACGGGTGTGCCGGGGAACGCCGAAGGGCGACCACCCAGATGGGTGATCGCCCTTGGCAAGCGCCGCTGACGGCGCTCAGAGAGAGCCCAGAAGGCTCTCAGAAAGAGTCAGACGACTCGCGAGGTCACTTGACCTCGACGGAGGCGCCGGCGCCCTTGAGGGCCTCGGCGGCCTTCTCCGCGGCGTCCTTGGCGACCTTCTCGAGGACCGGCTTCGGGGTGCCGTCGACGAGGTCCTTGGCCTCCTTCAGACCCAGCGAGGTCAGCTCACGCACGACCTTGATGACCTGGATCTTCTTCTCGCCGGCGCCGGTGAGGATGACGTCGAACTCGTCCTGCTCCTCGACGGCCTCGGCAACGGCGCCCGGGCCGGCGGGGCCGGCAACGGCGACCGCGGCGGCGGCGGTGACGTCGAACTTCTCCTCGAACGCCTTCACGAACTCGGAGAGCTCGATGAGGGTGAGCTCCTCGAACTGGGCGAGCAGGTCTTCCTGGCTGAGCTTCGCCATGATGGGCGATCCTTCCACTAATTCGGCTGGTGCCGGGTGTATATGAAGGCGGGCGTACGTTGGGCCCGCTGCGACCGTCGCCCTAGCGGGCGGCGATCAATGCGCGAGCCGAATTACTCGGCACCGCCCTGCTCGGCCTTCTTGGCACGAAGCGCCTCCGCGGTGCGGACGAACTTCGACGGCAGAGCCTGGAAGAGCTGCGCAGTCTGCGTCTGCTTGCCCTTCATGGCACCGGCCAGCTTGGCGAGCAGAACCTCGCGGGACTCGAGGTCCGCGAGCTTCTTGATCTCATCGGCGGTCAGCGCCTTACCGTCAAGGACACCGCCCTTGATGATGAGGTTGGGGTTGTCCTTGGCGAAGTCACGAAGACCCTTCGCCGACTCCACCGGGTCACCGGTGACGAAGGCAACTGCCGTCGGACCGTTGAACTGGTCGTCGAGCGAGGTGATCCCGGCCGCGTTGGCCGCGATCTTGGTCAGCGTGTTCTTCACCACGGCGTACTCGGAGTTCTCACCGAGCGAACGGCGCAGCTGCTTGAGCTGGGCCACGGTGAGACCCCGGTACTCGGTCAGCACGGCGGCGTTCGAGCTGCGGAACTTGTCCGTGAGCTCGGCTACCGCGGCAGCCTTGTCGGGCGTCGGCATAGAGCGTCGGCCTCCTTCCGGGTGATGAGGACCGCTCAGAAGGGGCTGACAAAACAAAACGCCCCGGCACAGGTGCACGGGGCGTGAGCTCGACCTGACGGAATCCCGTCCGGGAGCACTTCCACAGTCACCTGCGCGGGTCGTCCGCAGTTTCAGCGGATCCTTCGGCCACCGCACTCTCTTGCGAGCGCACGGCAACGACCAGCGGTCTTTGGCTTCTGTGGAAGAGTACGCGAACGGGTTCGCGTCAAGCAAATCGGTCAGCGGGCCACTCAGAAGCCGCTGTCGGCTCCGGAGCCTGCGCCGTCCTTGCCGAGTTCGCCGAGCTCCTTGAACATCTCCATCAGATCGAAGGTCTCCTTGGCCGGCGGCGCGGTCACCTTGGCGGCGGCGCCGTAGTCGGAGAACTTCTGCGAGGTCTTCATCGTGCCCTCGGGGCTCTTGACGTCGATGTCCATGCGGACGGGGTAGTCGTCCTCGTTGACCCAGACCTCGGTGTCGTACCCCTTGATCCCGGACTTCTCGATGCCCTTGAAGAGCTCATCGCGCTCGCTCTTGCTGAGCACGTCGTCGAGCCCCTCGTTGCTCTCCATCATTTCCTTGACGGTGAGCCGGCCCTTGTAGCGCTGCGTCTGTACGCCGTCGACCTTCGCGGAGCCGACGTGCTTCAGGTTCGGCGAGTCCAGGAGCAGCGCGAGCTGCTGCGCCGGGTCCTGGTTCATGCTGTCCAGGCCGCCGGTCATCTGCTTCGCGAGCTTCGGGTCACCGGCCTGCTCGGCGATGGCGTTGAGGTCCATCTTCATCCAGCGCTTGCCGTCCATGCCCGTGCCCATGGCCTTGGCCGCGGCCTCGCCCATGTCCATGTACATCACGTTGTCGCGCCAGAGCATCCGGACCTTCTCCGGAGCGTCCGGGTCGCCCGCCGTGAGCGCGGAGCCCGTCATCGTCATATCCATGACGGTCGGGTCCCAGCCCATGACGCCGGACATCTTCATCGTGCCGCCGCCGTCCATCTTCGACGGCATCGACATCGTCATCTCGACCTTGGCCGACTTGGCGGCCGACGTCTTCTTGTACGCCGCCGTGATGACCTCGGTCACCTGCGACCGGGACTGGGTCTCCCCCGAGCCCGCCCCCTTGGTCTTCTTGCCGCCGTCGGAGCCCTGGCAGGCCACCGCGCCGGTACAGAGCAGCGCGGTGGCGAGCACGGCGCCCGCCACTCTCTTACGTCCCTTGTCCCCACGTACGGAAACAACAGTCATGACCCCACCCCTAGGAACACATGAACGACATATTTCGTGGCGAGACTACCTGACCTCCGAGGTCAGGCCTGCGGCTGCTGCTTCATGAGGTCCTTGAAGCTCACCGTGTCCGAGGCCGGGGGCTTCTCGACGGTGACCGGGGTGCCGTAGTCGCTGTAGTAGACCGTCTGGGAGAAGGCGCCGGTCTTCATGTCCGCCTTCTCGGTCTTCTTGACCAGCAGGTCGTCGTCGTTGACCCAGATGTCGATCGTCTCGGTGCTCATGCCGGCCTGGCTGAACTGCTTCTTCAGCTCGGCCAGTTGACCCGCGTCGAGGTCCGCGTTCTTGCCGGTGAAGTCGGCGACGTCGACGACTCCGGAGTAGTGCGTCGTCTTGGTCCCGCGCACCGTCTCCTCGCCCACGCGCTTCACGTCGCCCGAGGCGAGCAGCATCTTGACCGACTGGTTCGGCGTGGTGTTCTGCATCTGGTCCTTGAAGGCGGAGCCGGCGGCGCCACCCATCTCGGCCAGCGTGGCGTAGTCGTACTCGATCCAGTGCTTGCCGCCGCCCGCCTGGGACGCGAACTCGTCGCCCATGTTGGCGTAGAAGCCGGTCTTCAGATAGCGGTAGTCGATCTCCGACTGCCCCATCTGCTTCATCTGCTCGGCCTGGGTGCCGCCGGTGAGCGTCGCGGTGACGTTGCCGGTGATGCCGTCCTTCCAGGCCATGGCGCCGTCCATGTTCATCGACATCTGGGTGCCCATGACCGTCTTGCCCTCGACCTTGGCCGAGTCGGCGTCGTCGGTCTTGGTCTCGATGGTGCGCAGGGCGGCTATCGGACTGAGGGCCGGCGAGCCCTTGCCCTTGCCTTCGCTTTCACCGCCCCCGGAACCGCCGGAGGAGCCACAGGCCGCGACCCCGGTCAGCGCGGCGGCCACCGCGATCGAGAGACCCGCACGTCGCATGGTCGTGCTGTTCATGCCGTCCCACCCCTTGTACTCGTGTGAAGCCTGCACGCTAGCGCAGTCCTCTGACAGCTCAGACAGACATGCGCTAATACGAGGACGGGCCCCGCACCTCGAAAGGTTGCGGGGCCCGTCCACAAACGCGTACGCGACGCGGCTGCCGTCAGATTCAGACGGCGGCCGGGTCCTCCTCGACGAGGAGGTTGCGGGTGCGGTTGCTGTCCAGCGGAATGCCGGGGCCCATCGTGGTGGTGAGCGCGGCCTTCTTGATGTAGCGACCCTTGGCGGCCGACGGCTTCAGACGGAGGACTTCCTCCAGCGCCGCGGCGTAGTTCTCCACCAGCTTGGTGTCGTCGAAGGACACCTTGCCGATGATGAAGTGCAGGTTCGAGTGCTTGTCGACGCGGAACTCGATCTTGCCGCCCTTGATGTCGTTGACAGCCTTCACGACGTCGGGGGTGACGGTGCCGGTCTTCGGGTTCGGCATCAGACCACGCGGACCGAGCACGCGGCCGAGGCGGCCGACCTTGCCCATGAGGTCCGGGGTGGCGACGACGGCGTCGAAGTCCAGGCGGCCCTTCGCGACCTCGTCGATCAGCTCGTCGGCGCCGACGATGTCGGCCCCAGCGGCTTCCGCGGCCGCAGCACGGTCACCGGTCGCGAAGACCAGGACCCGGGCGGTCTTGCCGGTGCCGTGCGGGAGGTTCACGGTGCCACGGACCATCTGGTCGGCCTTGCGCGGGTCGACACCCAGGCGGAAGGCGACCTCGACGGTGCCGTCGAACTTGGTCGCGGAGGTCTCCTTGGCGAGACGGACGGCCTCGAGCGGGGCGTACAGCTTCTCCCGGTCGATCTTGGCGTCCGCAGCGCGGAGAGTCTTGCTGCGCTTCACTTCTGCTCCTGTGCGGTTACATCATGCGGCTCCGCCGCGTGACAGGTATGGAGTCGTGGTGCGGACCAGCGCTTGGCCCTACCACTGAGAAAGGTCAGACGGGGGAGGTTCTCAGCCCTCGACCGTGATGCCCATGGAGCGGGCGGTGCCAGCGATGATCTTCGACGCGGCGTCCAGGTCGTTGGCGTTGAGGTCTTCCATCTTGGTGGTGGCGATCTCGCGGACCTGCGCCTCAGTGATCTTGGCGACCTTGGTCTTGTGCGGCTCGCCGGAGCCCTTCTCGACACCCGCGGCCTTGAGGATCATCTTGGCGGCCGGCGGAGTCTTGGTCACGAAGGTGAAGGAACGGTCTTCGTAGACCGTGATCTCCACCGGGATGACCCAGCCACGCTGCGACTCGGTCGCGGCGTTGTAGGCCTTGCAGAACTCCATGATGTTGACGCCGTGCTGGCCCAGCGCGGGGCCGACCGGCGGAGCCGGGTTGGCCGCACCGGCCTGGATCTGGAGCTTGATGAGCCCCGTGACCTTCTTCTTCTTGGGAGGCATTGCTCTCTCCGGGTCCTAGTGAGAGTTTTCAGCCACCGTCCGGTCATCCGGATGGAGGCATACCGCACAACGATAACGGGTATAGTCGCGCAGCTAAAAACCGAGCAGGTCAGACCGGCTTTGACAGCCCGTCTGACCTGGTCGGAAGCGTGTGTTCCAGAGAAAGCCGCGAGGGCTAGTTCTTCTGGATCTGGTCGAAGCTGAGCTCGACCGGGGTCTCGCGGCCGAAGATCTCGACGAGGCCCTTGACCTTCTTCGAGTCGGCGTTGATCTCGTTGATCGTCGCCTGCAGCGTCGCGAACGGGCCGTCGGTGACGGTGACCGAGTCGCCCACCTCGAAGTCCAGGACCTGGACCTCGACCTTGCGCTGCGGAGCGGGCTTGCCCTCGGCCTCGGCGGCCTCGCGGGCTGCCTTCTCCTCGGCCTCCGGGGCGAGCATCTTGACGATCTCGTCCAGGGTCAGCGGGTACGGGTCGTAGGCGTTGCCCACGAAGCCGGTGACGCCGGGGGTGTTGCGGACGACGCCCCAGGACTCGTTCGTCAGGTCCATGCGCACCAGGACGTACCCGGGGAGCTTGTTCTGACGGATCGTCTTGCGCTCGCCGTTCTTGATCTGCGCGACCTCTTCCTGCGGCACCTCGGCCTGGAAGATGAAGTCCTCGACATTCAGCGAGACGGCACGCTGCTCGAGGTTGGTCTTCACGCGGTTCTCGTAACCGGCGTACGTGTGGATGACGTACCACTCGCCGGGGAGGGTGCGGAGCTCCTCGCGCAGGGCGACGATCGGGTCGACCGGCTCGGCCTCCTCCTCGTCCTCGACGGACTCGGCGGCCTCAGCGGCTTCGCCGGCCTCCTCGGTCTCGTCCTCGGCGACGGCCTCGTCGACCTCGGCGTCGGCTTCGTCACCGGGCTCGGTCTCGACGTGCAGGGCCGCCTCCTCGGCGGCTACGCCCGCGACGGCGTCGGCAGCCTCGGCCTGGTCCGGGTCCTCGGCGTCCGCCGCCTCGACGATGTCGAGCTGGTCCTCCACGGACTCCGCCGACTCGATGGCGTCGTTCAGGTTCGGGTCAGACACGGTGGCTGCTTCTTCCTGGATACAGAGGGGTGGAACGCGCGAAATGGGCGCCGGGAACGGCGCCCTTCGCTCTCGGCTCAGCCGAAGACGTACTTGACGGCCTGGTTGAACCCATAGTCAATCACGGTCACGAGGCCGATCATGATGACGACGAAGACAATCACCACGGTGGTGTACGTCGTGAGTTGGCTGCGAGTCGGCCAGACGACCTTGCGGAGCTCCGCGACGATCTGGCGGTAGAAGAGCGCGAGACGGCCGAAGGGGCCCTTCTTGCCGCGCTTGCCGCCCTTGCGGGCCTTCTTCTTGGACTCCGGCGCCTCGTCCTGGGCATCAGGCATGTCGATGGAGCCCACGGCGTCCGTCACTCGTCCTCACCTGATTCCGGGTCGTGGCCGTGCCGCGCCCGGTTGAGCCGCACGGCGGTGCATTGCAGTACGTACATGCGCACACATCCTGGCGAAAGGTGTGTGTAGCAGGGCCGGAGGGACTTGAACCCCCAACCGCTGGTTTTGGAGACCAGTGCTCTACCAATTGAGCTACGACCCTTTGATTTCCCCCAACCTACCGCATCCGTCCCGGTGCACAGAGTGCGTTGAGAGGGCGCGGCCGGTGAGGGCCAACGAGCAGTGAGTGTACGTGCTCAGCGGCGCCCCGTCGAACAGCTTCAGATCCGGTGGTCATGGAAACGGGCGTGCCGGGGCGGTTTCGGGTCTGGAACGATGGGGTCATGAGCGCTGCCACTTCTCCCACCGAGCGCCGGGTCTCCGCCCGCATCGGCGCGATCTCCGAGTCCGCGACCCTCGCCGTAGACGCCAAGGCGAAGGCCCTCAAGGCCGCAGGACGGCCGGTGATCGGGTTCGGTGCGGGTGAGCCCGACTTCCCGACGCCCGACTACATCGTCGAGGCCGCCATCGAAGCCTGCAAGAACCCGAAGTACCACCGCTACACGCCGGCGGGCGGGCTTCCCGAGCTCAAGGCCGCGATCGCCGCGAAGACGCTGCGCGACTCCGGTTACGAGCCCGAGGTCTCCCAGATCCTGGTGACGAACGGCGGCAAGCAGGCCATCTACGAGGCGTTCGCCGCGATCCTCGACCCGGGCGACGAGGTCATCGTCCCGGCTCCGTACTGGACGACGTACCCGGAGTCGATCCGCCTCGCGGGCGGTGTGCCGGTCGAGGTCGTGGCCGACGAGACCACGGGCTACCGCGTGTCCGTGGAGCAGTTGGAGGCCGCTCGCACGGAGCGCACGAAGGTCGTCCTCTTCGTGTCGCCCTCCAACCCGACGGGCGCCGTCTACAACCGGGCCGACGCCGAGGCGATCGGCCGCTGGGCCGTCGAGCACGGCCTGTGGGTCCTGACCGACGAGATCTACGAACACCTCGTCTACGGAGACGCGACGTTCACCTCGCTCCCCGCGCTCCTGCCCGAGCTGCGCGACAAGTGCATCGTGGTCAACGGCGTGGCCAAGACGTATGCGATGACCGGCTGGCGGGTGGGCTGGATCATTGGCCCGAAGGACGTCGTGAAGGCCGCCACGAACCTGCAGTCGCACGCCACGTCGAACGTCTCCAATGTCGCGCAGGTGGCCGCCATCGCCGCCGTCTCCGGCGATCTGACCGCCGTCGAGAAGATGCGCGAGGCCTTCGACCGGCGCCGCAAGACCATCGTGCGGATGCTGAACGAGATCGACGGCGTGTTCTGCCCGGAGCCCGAGGGCGCCTTCTACGCGTACCCCTCGGTGAAGGCCCTCATCGGCAAGGAGATCCGCGGCAAGCGCCCGCAGAACTCCGTCGAGCTCGCCGCGCTGATCCTGGAGGAGGCCGAGGTCGCGGTCGTTCCGGGCGAGGCCTTCGGGACGCCGGGTTACCTGCGTCTTTCGTACGCCCTGGGTGACGAGGACCTCGTCGAGGGCGTCTCGCGGATCCAGAAGCTGCTGGCCGAGGCCCGCGACTAGGGCCGCCGGTTTTCGCGCTCCACGCGCGCGTGCGGGCCGTCTCTCCCCCTGGGAGAGGCGGCCCGTTTCTTCGTTCGGGGAAGGTCCCGAAGGTGGAAAGGCGCTACCGGGACGCCATGTGCGTACGGCAAGATCCTTGGATGGAGCGTGTACGAAACGTAAGAGAGCTGCCGAAGGCCCATCTGCACCTGCACTTCACCGGGTCGATGCGGCCCACGACCCTGCTCGAACTCGCCGACAAGTACGGCGTGCGGCTCCCGGAGGCGCTGACCGGCGCGGAGCCGCCGAAGCTCCGGGCGACCGATGAGCGCGGCTGGTTCCGCTTCCAGCGGCTCTATGACGCCGCGCGCTCCTGTCTGCGCGAGCCCGAGGACATCCAGCGCCTGGTGCGGGAGGCCGCCGAGGAGGATCTGCGGGACGGGTCGGGGTGGCTGGAGATCCAGGTCGACCCGACGTCGTACGCGCCGCGGCTCGGCGGACTCATCCCGGCCCTGGAAATCATCCTGGACGCCGTCGAGAGCGCCTCGCGGGAGACCGGCCTCGGAATGCGCCTGCTGGTCGCCGCGAACCGCATGAAGCACCCGCTGGACGCCCGCACGCTGGCGCGGCTCGCGGTGCGGTACGCGGACCGGGGCATCGTCGGCTTCGGGCTCTCGAACGACGAACGCCGGGGCATGGCGCGGGACTTCGACCGCGCCTTCTCGATCGCACGCGACGGCGGTCTGCTGGCGGCGCCGCACGGCGGTGAGCTGACCGGGCCCGCGTCGGTACGGGACTGCCTGGACGACCTGCACGCGGCGCGGATCGGGCACGGGGTGCGTGCCGCCGAGGACCCGCGGCTCCTGAAGCGGCTCGCGGACCGGGGCGTGACGTGCGAGGTCTGCCCGGCTTCGAACGTCGCGCTCGGCGTCTACGAGAAGCCCGAGGACGTGCCGCTGCGGACGCTGTTCGACGCCGGGGTGCCGATGGCGCTCGGGGCCGACGACCCGCTGCTCTTCGGGTCACGGCTCGCCGCCCAGTACGAGATCGCGCGGCAGCACCATGACTTCTCGGACGCCGAGCTCGCCGAACTGGCCCGGCAGTCGGTCCGCGGCTCGGCGGCCCCCGTCGACGTACAGGAGAAGCTGCTGTCCGGGATCGAGCAGTGGCTCAGCGGCTGATGCCCGCCAGGAGGGTGCGGGCGAGGGCGGCCGCGAACTCGTCGACGGGCTGCGGGGGCCGCTTGCCGACCGTGGAGTCGTAGGCGAAGGCTCGCTGGGCGCAGGCGCCCAGGAGCAGTGAGGCGGCGGCGAAGGTGTCGGCCCCTGGGTCGATGCGGCCGGCGTCGCGTTCGGCACGGAGATAGGCGTCGAGGGCCTCGATGGGCATGTGCGGGCCCGTGCCCATCTCCCGCATGGAGTCCTCGTGGCGGCGCTTGAGCTTGGTCTCGGCGTAGAGGGACGCGGCGATCGGGAAGCTCTCGGCGTAGAAGTGGCTGGCCAGGCGGGCGATCTCGGCGAGGTTCTCCTCCACCGGGCGCTCCCCCGGGTCCTCGGCGAGGCGGTGGAGCAGCGGGCCCAGGCGGGGCAGCCGCTCCTGGAGGACAGCCACGAACAGCTCTTCCTTGCTGGCGAAGTGCTTGTAGAGCGCCGCTTCGGAGCAGCCCGCCGCTTTCGCGATCTCCTTGGTGGTGGCACGGGAGAGGCCGACGGTGAGCATGAGTTCATGGGCCGCGTCGAGGATGCGGGCCCGGGTGGGCTTCATCTGCATGTGCCGTCCAACCAGGCTTGACGAAGGGGTGAGCGGATACTCACTCTAGGGGTGAGTGAACACTTACCCACTTGGGGAGGGTACGCAATGAAGCTCACGGTTTTCGGTGCGACCGGCGGTGTCGGCGGGGAGATCGTCCGGCAGGCGCTCGCCACGGGGCATGAGGTCACGGCCGTCGTGCGCGATCCCGCGCGGCTCTCGGCGACGGGAGCCGGCCTGGAAGTCTTCCGTGCCGACCTGAAGGACCCGGAGTCGCTGCGGGGCGCGGTGGCCGGGCGGGACGCGGTGCTCTCGGGGCTCGGGGCGCGCGGAACAGCGGACGCCCGGACGGGAGTGGCGGCCGCCCTCACGCGGTCGGTGGTACGTGCCATGGAGGCCGAGGGGGTGCGCAGGCTGGTGGTGGTGAGCGCGGCGCCGGTCGGCCCGCCCGCCGAGCGTCAGCCGGTGATCGACCGGATCGCTGGGGCCCTGGTCAGCAGGATCCTGAAGGCGGTGTACGACGATCTGCGGGCGATGGAGGCCGAGCTCGCGCGCAGCGCGACGGACTGGACGTCCGTACGCCCGCCGCGACTCCAGGACAAGCCGGCGACAGGCATCTACCGCCGGGTGGTCGGGGGCACTCCGGCCAGCGGCAGGTTCATCGGCAGGGCCGATGTGGCGCACGCGATGCTGGCGACCATCGACGACCTGGCGACGGTGAAGCAGGGCGTGGGCGTCGCCTACTAGTGGCCGCCTAGTGGCTGGCCGCCCTCTACGTAGAAGGCGGCTACAGGCTGACGCCCACGGTCACCGGCTCGTTGACCAGCGTGACCCCGAAGGCGTCCCGCACCCCGGCGACGACCTCGCGGGCGAGGGCCAGGAGGTCCTCCGTAGTGGCGCCGCCGCGGTTGGTGAGGGCGAGGGTGTGCTTGGTGGAGATGCGGGCCCGGCCTTCGCCGTAGCCCTTGGTGAAGCCCGCCTTGTCGATCAGCCAGGCGGCGGAGGTCTTCACACGGCCGTCGTCCGTCGGGAAGGCGGGAGGCGCGACATCCGGGCCGAGGCGGTCGGCCACGCGCGCGTGGAAGACGGTGAACTCGTCCTCGGTGAGGATCGGGTTGGTGAAGAACGACCCGGCCGACCAGCTGTCGTGGTCCTCGGGGTCGAGCACCATGCCCTTGCCCGCGCGGAGCTTCAGGACGGTCTCACGGGCGACAGCGGCCGGGACCCGGTCGCCCGCCTGCACGCCGAGCGTGCGGGCCGTCTCCGGGTACTTGATCGGGGCGCTCATCCCCTGGGCGTCCTCCAGGGCGAAGCGCACCCGCAGGACCACGAAGCGGTCCGGATCGGCCTTGAAACGACTGTGGCGGTACGAGAACTCGCACTCGGCGTTCGCGATGGTGACCGTCTCGTGGGTCTTCCTGTCGTAAGCGATCACCTCGGTGATCGTCGACGAGACCTCCTGGCCGTACGCCCCCACGTTCTGGATCGGCGTCGCGCCCGCCGAGCCGGGGATTCCGGCGAGGCACTCGATGCCCGCAAGCCCGGCCTCCACGACGCGGGCGACAGCGTCGGTCCACACCTCACCGGCGGCAAGCTCCAGCTTCGTACCGTCGAGCTCGAAGCCCTTGGTGGCGATGCGCAGCGCCGTGCCGTCGAAGCCCTTGTCCCCGATGACGAGGTTCGAGCCGCCGCCGATGAGCAGCAGCGGGGTCCCGGAGTCATCGGCCTCACGGACGGCAGCGATCACCTCGGCGTCGGTCGTCGCGGTGATCAGACGGGTCGCGGGGCCACCGAGCCGGAAGGTGGTCAGCGGGGCGAGGGGGGCATCGTGGAGTTCCTGCACGTGCTCAAGAGTACGGTCCGTGGCCCCGCCGCTCGGGCGGGGCCACGGACCGTGCGGGCCGAGGGACGTCAGGGCCGGTCAGCGCCGCTTCACACAGCGGCCACGGAGCGCTTCTCGGCCTTCAGACGCCCGCCGGAGTGCGCTCGGCCACCGGCCCCTCGGATACCGGAGCCGTGACGGCCGCGCCCTCGGTCGCGGTCCGCCGGGGCAGGAGCCACGCGGCCACCGCGCCGAGGGCGACCACCGCGGCTCCCACCCAGAGCGAGGGTCCGAGCCCGTCCACGAAGTTCTGCGGGGACGCGTAGCCGCCCTGGGCGGAGAAGACCGAGGCGAGGGCCGCGATGCCGAGGGCGCCGCCGACCTCGCGCAGGGCGTTGTTGGCGCCGGACGCGATGCCCTGCTCGGACGGAATGACGCTGGCCATCACCAGGCTCGCCGCCGGCGCGAAGTACAGCGCCATGCCGACGCCGCTGATGATCAGGGCAGGCAGCTGGGCGGCATACGACACATCGGTGGCCACGACGGCCGCGAACCAGCCGAGGCCGATGGCCTGGAGGGCGAGGCCCACGGTG
The DNA here is from genome assembly GCF_040640795.1 of Streptomyces sp. NPDC021622. Taxonomy (NCBI): domain Bacteria; kingdom Bacillati; phylum Actinomycetota; class Actinomycetes; order Kitasatosporales; family Streptomycetaceae; genus Streptomyces; species Streptomyces sp. NPDC021622. The sequence continues at coordinate 186,813 of NZ_JBFACK010000006.1, read as the reverse complement.
ACGACCGGACGACCGCCGATCTTGTCCGAGAGGTAGCCGGCGATGGGGGCGACGAGCATCGGCATGCCGGTCCAGGGCAGCATCCGCAGGCCGGCCTCGGTGGGCGAGTAGCCGAGCACGGTCTGCAGGAACTGGCTGAGCAGGAAGATCGCGCCGAACATCCCTACGAACATCAGCAGGCTCGCCGCGTTGATCGCGGAGAAGGCGCGGTTGCGGAAGAGCCGCATCGGCAGCATCGGGTTCTTGCCCCGGATGCCGTGCCGGACGAAGCCGGCGAGCAGCGCGAAGCCCGCGATCAGGCCGGTGAGGACGGGCACGCTGGTCCAGCCGTCGATGTTGCCGCGGATCAGCGCGTAGACGATCCCGAAGAGGCCGCCGCTGGCCAGCACGGTCCCGGTGAGGTCGAGCGGCGCCCCCGTGCCGTGCGACTCGGCCAGGCGGAGCCGTGCGAGCGGCAGCAGGGCGAGGCCGAGCGGGACGTTCAGCCAGAAGATCCACTGCCAGGACACATGCTCGGTCAGGCTGCCGCCGATCAGCGGACCACTGGCGACCGCGAGGCCATTGACGGCGCCCCAGATGCCGTACGCCATACCGCGCTTGGCCGCGGGCACCGCCGCCGTCAGCAGGGTCAGCGTCAGCGGCATCATGATCGCGGCGCCGACTCCCTGCACCGCGCGGGCGGCGATCAGCGCCTCGATGCCGGGCGCGAGGGCGGCGGCCGCGGAGGCCGCAGTGAAGATCGCGATGCCCACGACGAAGAGCTTGCGGCGGCCGAAGCGGTCCCCCAGGGCGGCGCCGAACATGAGGAGCACGGCGAAGGTGAGGGTGTAGGCGCTCACCGTCCATTCGAGGTCGTGCAGCTCTCCCCCGAAGTCCTCGCGGATGGCGGGCAGGGCCGTGGTGACCACGAGGTTGTCGAGTGCCGCCATGAATCCGGCGACGCCGGTGATGACGAGGGCCCAGGCGACTCCCCCGCGCTGTGCCGTCTGCTGAGACATTGCTTTCCCCCTGTGGTTAGTTATTGCTGACTAACTTGCGTGGGCGCAAAAACGCGCACCTGTGTGACGCGCGTGACTCACCCCTTGGGCCGCACCGACTCGTAGAAGCCGGTCCACACCCGGTGGTCGGGCTGGAACCCCATCGACACCAGGACATTGACCAGCATCCCGTACGCAAGGAACTGCGTCGCCTCACCGACGTCCGCCCCCATCGCGAGGCGAACCGTGTCGTACATCTCCATCCAGGCGGCCCGCACCGCCTGGCCGAACTCCCGATCGCCGGACTCCTCGGCGGAGGCCACGGCGACGTACATCTGCATCTGCATGAGCAGCTTGTCCGGGTCATCGGCGATGAGCGCCTGATAGGCCTGGCCCATGGCATGCACCGCCTCCTCCCCCTCCAGCCCTTCGGCCGCCTTCTGGAAGACCGCGGTGGTCTCCTGGCAGCAGCGCACGGACGCCGCGAGGAAGATGGCCTGCTTACCCGGGAAGAGCCGGAAGAGATACGGCTGCGAGACGCCCACCCGCTTGGCGATCACCTCGGTGGAGGTGCCCTTGTAGCCGCCGCGGGCGAACTCGATCATCGCCGCGCGAATGACGCTCTCGCGTCGCTCTTCTGCGCTCATCCTGACCATGTGAATAAGTTAGTGGCCAATCACTAATTACGTCAAATGGGAGCGGCCACGGGCGAGCGGGAGGGACAGCACACGGGTAAGGGGCACCCGCAATGGACGGGTGCCCCTTACCCTCTGTCACTTCCGCTGCCGCGCGGAGCCGCCGTACGGGTCAGGCGAGCTGGACCACGGCGCGGGACATCCCGAGCACCTTCTGGCCCGCACTCATCGCCACCAGGTCGACCCGGACGCGGTTGTCGTCCAGCTTCTGGGCGACCTTGCCGCTCACCTCGATCAGCGCGCCCTTGTCGTCGTTCGGGACCACGACGGGCTTGGTGAAGCGCACGCCGTACTCGACGACGGCGGCCGGGTCGCCCGCCCAGTCCGTCACGACGCGGATCGCTTCGGCCATGGTGAACATGCCGTGCGCGATGACGTCGGGCAGACCTACCTCGACCGCGAACTTCTCGTTCCAGTGGATCGGGTTGAAGTCACCGGAGGCGCCCGCGTACCGCACGAGCGTGGCGCGCGTCACGGGGAAGCTCTGGGCCGGCAGCTCGGTGCCGACCTCGACGCCCTCGTACGAAATCTTCGCCGTCATCGCCTCACACTTCCTCTGCCGCGGGCTCCGCCGCACGCGCGACGAGCTTGGTCCACGCGGTCACGACGTGCTCGCCGGCCTCGTCGTGGACCTCACCGCGGATGTCCAGGATGTCGTTGCCCGCCATGGACTTGATGGCCTCGATGGTCGAGGTGACCGCAAGCCGGTCGCCCGCACGCACCGGCCGGGTGTACGCGAACTTCTGGTCGCCGTGCACGACCCGGCTGTAGTCGAGCCCCAGCTGAGGGTCCTCGATGACCTGGCCCGCGGCCTTGAAAGTGATCGCAAACACAAAAGTCGGCGGGGCGATCACATCGGAGTGGCCATAAGCCTTGGCCGCTTCCGCGTCGGTGTACGCGGGATTCGCGTCGCCCACCGCTTCGGCGAACTCACGGATCTTCTCCCGGCCGACCTCATAGGGCTCGGTGGGCGGGTAGGACCGCCCCACGAAGGACTGGTCGAGCGCCATGGACTCGGCACCTCCTGCAGGTTGGGGTAAACGACACGAGGCCGCCCCCAGCAATCGGGGACGGCCTCGTGTACGAGCCTGTGTTTAGCGCGTTTCGCGGTGCGCAGTGTGCGCGTTGCAGCGCGGGCAGTGCTTCTTCATCTCAAGACGGTCCGGGTCGTTACGCCGGTTCTTCTTGGTGATGTAGTTCCGCTCCTTGCACTCCACGCAGGCCAGCGTGATCTTCGGGCGGACGTCTGTGGCAGCCACGTGAGTGCTCCTTGACGGACGGATGGACGGATGAACGCATAAAAGAGTAGCCGATCGGAGGACCGACCCCACAATCGGCTACTACTAGTAGTAGCGGTGACCGGACTTGAACCGGTGACACAGCGATTATGAGCCGCTTGCTCTACCGACTGAGCTACACCGCTGCGATGCCGGATCCCCTCGCCCGAAGGCGAGGATCAACCAACATCAGAGCCCCAATGCGGAATCGAACCGCAGACCTTCTCCTTACCATGGAGACGCTCTACCGACTGAGCTATTGGGGCGAGCGATGAAGACATTACACGGTTGGTCGCCGATCGCCCAAATCCGTTTCGCCGGGGCTGTCCAGGGGCATCGAGAGCGCCGCCCCAGCCGCCTCACCACGTCACATCAGCGCCTCTCGGCACACCCGTGAAACGCCTCGCACCACACCGGTACGACTATTGCGCCCTTCCTCGAAGAGGGCCGGTCGTCGCCCTAGGCTCGACTCACGCTGCGTGATCTTGGACGTCCTGATCGGGTACGCCGTGCCGCCGGGACCGCAGCCGCCCCCGAACCTCAGGAGCGCGATGCCCGACAGCCAGCCGCAGCCCCATTCCCCCGGCTCGTCCGGTTCCGGCTCCTCCGGTGACGACGCTCCCGACACCTCCGCGCTGCTGCTCTGCGGCGCCCGGCTGACCGACGGCCGGACCGTGGACGTACGACTCGGCTCGGGGCGCATCGAAGCGGTCGGCACGGCGGGCAGCCTCACCGTGCACGCCGCGCGGGTGGACCTCGGCGGCTATCTCCTGCTCCCGGCGGCCGCCGAGCCGCACGCGCACAGCGACACCGCGCTGTCGGCAGACGTGGAAGGACCGGTCTCGTACGACCTCCCGGACGTCCAGCGGCGGGCCACCGAAGCGGCTCTGCTGCAGCTCGGGCACGGTGCGACGGCGCTGCGCTCGCATGTGCGGATCGGCGACGTCCAGGGGCTCACGTCGATGGAGGCGGTGCTCCAGGCCCGGCGTTCACTGCGCGGGCTCGTCGATCTGACAGCCGTGGCCGTGCCCCGGCTGCTGACCGGTGTGGCCGGGGCCGACGGTCTCGCGATGCTGCGGGACGCGGTGAAAATGGGCGCCTCCGTAGTGGGCGGCTGCCCCGATCTGGACCCCGATCCGACGGGGTACGTGGAGGCGGTGCTCGAAGTCGCGGCGGAGCACGGCTGCCCCGTCGACCTGCACACGGACGGCAGCGATCCGGCTCGCCTCGGGCGGCTCGCCGCGATGGCGGGCGGGCTGCGGCCCGGGGTGACGATCGGCCCGTGCGGCGGGCTCGGCCGGCTGCCGTCGGACGTGGCCGCGCGGACCGCCGATCAGCTCGCGGCGGCCGGGGTGACCGTGGTCTGCCTGCCGCAGGGCGGCTGCGGGAGCGTGGACCGGCGCGGCGCGGTCGCCCCGGTGCGGCTGCTGCGGGCCGCCGGGGTGCGGGTGGCCGCGGGCAGCGGGGCCATGCGGGACGTGTCGAACCCGGTGGGGCGCGGCGACCCGCTGGAGGCCGCCTACCTGCTCGCGTCGCGCTGCGGGCTGCGTTCCGAGGACGCCTACGGAGCGGTGAGCGGGGCCGCCCGGTCGGCCATGGGGTTCCCCGAGGTCCGCGTGGAGGCGGGCTTCCCCGCCGAACTCCTCGCGGTGCGGGGCGATCGCCTCTCGGGCGCGCTTTCGCTCGCGTACAGCCGCATCGTGGTGCACCGGGGGCGCGTGGTGGCGCGGACGAGCGCGGTGCGGGAGTACTGCGATTCGGCGGCTACCGTGGCCCTCGATCTGCCGCGCCAGGGACGGGCGAACAAGGCGGGGCCGGGGCAGCCGAACGGCGAAGAACCGTCCTGAGGGCGCGCGTCCGTTCGATGCATGCTCCCGCGCGCGCGGGGCGATCATGCTGGGGCTGCCGTACGGTCGGAGACATGCGCATTGTCATCGCTGGAGGTCATGGTCAGATCGCGCTGCGGCTCGAGCGGTTGCTCGCCGCACGGGGTGACGAGGCGGTCGGGATCGTCCGCAAGGCCGGGCAGGACGCCGACCTGCGGGCGGCCGGTGCCAAAGCGGTCCTGTGCGACCTGGAGTCGGCATCCGTCGACGAGGTCGCGGGGCATCTGGAAGGCGCCGACGCGGCCGTGTTCGCGGCAGGCGCCGGGCCGGGCAGCGGGGCCGACCGCAAGAACACCGTGGACCGGGACGCGGCCGTGCTGTTCGCGGACGCGGCCGAGCGCGCCGGAGTGCGGCGCTACGTAGTGGTGTCGTCCATGGGCGCGGACCCCGCGCACCAGGGCGACGACATCTTCGACGCCTATCTCCGCGCCAAGGGCGAGGCCGACGACTACGTACGTGGGCGTGCGGCCCTGGACTGGACGATCCTGCGCCCCGGGATGCTGACGGACGACGCGGGCACCGGTCTGGTCCGTCTGGAGGCATCGACCGGGCGGGGGCCCATCCCGCGTGACGACGTGGCCGCGGTGCTCGCCGAGCTCGTCGACTCGTCGGCGACGGCGGGGCTGACGCTGGAGCTGATCAGCGGTTCGACGCCGGTGTCGGTGGCGGTCAAGTCCGTTGCGGGGAACTGAAGTCCGCTGGCCGGGGGACCCATTGACCGACGAGGTGCCGGCCACGCAGGAAGCGCTGCTGCGGCAGATGTACGCCGTCTTCAGTACGGATGAGCGCGATGCGTTCATCCCGCGCTCGCTCGCGCCCGACGTGGACTGGCCGAACCTCCTGGACGACACCCGTGCCCACGGCATCGCGGAGGTCCGGGCCTACTGGGCACGGCAGTTCGCGGTGATGCACCCACTGGTGCACCTGGAACGGCTGCGGCTCGACGACGACGGACGCCGGGTCGTGGCGACCGTGCGGCCCGGACTGCGGGACGAGACGGGCGACCACTGGGCGCCGAAGACGGTCGAGCACGTCTACAGCTTCCGGGCCGACGGTCTGGTGAGCCGGATGGACGTACGACAGCGCTGATCGGGCGGCCCTGACCGTTGACGGCGGCTCTGGACGCCCTGTGCGGCCGTGTGGGCGCCTCAGAACAGCGGGAGCTGGCCGGGGAACTCCGGCACCGCGTAGCCGTCCAGAGCGGGCTGTGCGGCGCCGAGCTGGGCCTGTCTGCGGGACCCCGGGCAGGAGATCAGCTCGCCGCTGCCGCGCGGGCCCGGCGGGTCGTGGCGGGCGAACCGGCCTCCGACGACAGCGATTTCGCGGCGGCACTCGGGGCAGTTCCTGCGGCGGGACGACATGGCCCCAGCGTACGAAAAGACCCCCTCCGCCTTGCGTTTCCGCAAGACGGAGGGGTCTGCTCATGTCCTGTCCACCGGGCGCCATGCCCTGTCAACCAGGCGCTCAGGGACGGTGCTTGACGCACACCATGAAGCTCTTGGCGAAGGCATCCGACTTGTTGCCGACGTACGCCACCGCAGACGCATCCACGCGTTCACAGACCTTCTTGCCCTGCCTGGAGGGCAGCTGCCAGGCCTTGAATGTGACCGGTGCCCCCGAGTTGTACTGGTAGTAGGACGAGTCGTTCTTGGTGTACGTCGTCGACCGGATGGCGCGGCGGATGGTGCCGCAGGTACGGGAGCTCCCAACGCTCGCGCCCCAGGGCACACTCACGGAGATACTCGTGCTCTCCGTGCAGTTGCGGTCGTACCACCTCTGCGACAGCTTCATCTTGCCCACCTTGCGCGGCACCCCGCGGCCACACCGGTTCGACGTACTGGAGATGACCTTCGGCTTGATCAGTTTGACCCTCGTCACCACGAGCTCGCCGTGGCTCTCCACCGTGGTGTAGTAGCGGAGCTTGCCGGTGATCTTGACGCCCACGCACCGCTTGAGGGGCTTGGACCAGCCCTCGAACCCCCTCTTGTATCCCGCGGTGTTCCACCTGCCCTCCGCCTTGACGGCACTCAGGCTCTCGCCGTCGGCCTTCGCCGCCACGGCACTCCCCGTCGGAACCGCCGACTGTGCCTGCGCGGCACCTACGGTGCCACCGGCCAGACATGAAGCCAGCGCGACGACCATCGCACCGCGCTGAATCGCTCGACGCATCTTGCGCACTCCCCCGTACTGGTCACTTGAGTCGCATGACTGGTGCGCCTTCCGCCCGATGAGCCGCGAGGACGGGATGGCGCACAACGACGCTAGTGGTTGAGGGAGGCGCGGGAAATTGCCCTTTGGTACATGTCGGCCCGAGGTCTCCAGGGCACGGACGCCAGCCCGGAAGGGCTGGCCGACGGCGGGGCTCCCTCGAAGCGGGCACGAAAAACCCCCAGCATCTTGATGCTGGGGGTTTCCCAAGTGTGGCGGCGCCAGGATTCGAACCTGGGAAGGCTGAGCCGGCAGATTTACAGTCTGCTCCCTTTGGCCGCTCGGGCACACCGCCATGTTTGCTGCCCCTGTTCCGCTTGCGCGGCGCTCCGTGGCAACGACGTAAACCATACCTGATGGGTAGGGGTGCTTCGCCACCCGATTGATCAGCGCCCGGAGCGGGGGCGGTGGCTAGGCTTTGCGGGTGCGGCCAGGGACCGACGGCCGTGCACCAGCTGAGTACGCAGACCCCGATACAAGGAGCCACAGGACATGGCCGACTCCAGTTTCGACATCGTCTCGAAGGTCGAGCGGCAGGAGGTCGACAACGCCCTCAACCAGGCCGCCAAGGAGATCTCGCAGCGCTACGACTTCAAGGGCACGGGCGCATCGATCGCCTGGTCCGGCGAGAAGATCCTGATGGAGGCGAACGGCGAGGAGCGGGTCAAGGCGATCCTCGACATCTTCCAGTCCAAGCTGATCAAGCGTGGCATCTCGCTGAAGTCGCTGGACGCGGGCGAGCCGCAGCTGTCCGGCAAGGAGTACAAGATCTTCGCCTCGATCGAGGAGGGCATCTCCCAGGAGAACGCCAAGAAGGTCGCCAAGATCATCCGCGATGAGGGCCCCAAGGGCGTCAAGGCGCAGGTCCAGGGCGACGAGCTGCGAGTCAGCTCGAAGAGCCGGGACGACCTGCAGGCCGTGCAGGCGCTGCTCAAGGGGCAGGACTTCGACTTCGCGGTGCAGTTCGTCAACTACCGGTAGTTCACGGTCGTACGACTACGGAGGGCGGGCACCCGGGCCGGGTGCCCGCCCTTGCTGCTGGCCGCAGATCGGGGCAACGGCGTCTCAGCGGCGTGAGTGGCCGAAGAGGATGCGGTAGCCGACGAGCAGGACGAGGGAGCCGCCGATGGCCGCCGCCCAGGTGGCGCCGTCGTAGAAGTGGTTGGTGATCGGGCGGTCGAGGTAGCGGGCGGAGATCCAGCCGCCGATGAAGGCGCCCGCGATGCCGATGACGGTCGTGCCGATGAAGCCGCCCGGGTCGCGGCCGGGGAGCAGCAGTTTGGCGGCGGCGCCGGCCAGCAGCCCCAGAACGATCCAGCTGATGATGCCCATGCAGTGACCCGGCCTTTCTCGCGCGGTGAGCTTTTGTGCGCTGTTGTCCTGAAGGACGTCACTGCGGAGTGGCGCGGTTGCGGTGATCGATTAGGTGCGGTGTACGACACAGGGGGGAAGGTCCAGGTCGTCGTTGTCCTCCTCGTACCAGCCGGTGCCGTCGAGCCAGGTGGTCAGCCAGTCGGCGAGGCTCGGGGAGTCGAGGAACCAGACGTGGTCCGGGTCGCCGCCGTTCGGTTCGAAGAGCAGGACCTGGGCGGACTCTCCGCGGCAGTCCACGCAGGCGTACATCCCGCAGCCCCAGTGGGATATCGGAAGGACGCCCTCGGGCCAGCCCCAGTCGGAGCTGCGCATCCCGGCGTACTTCTCGACGACGGAGGGCTCGCCTCCGGAGGAATTGCCGTCGAGCAGGGGCAACAGGCCGTACTCCGGGCCGAATCCGCCGTCGCCTATCCGGGTGTAGAGGGCGGCGAGCAGCGGCGGGACGGCAAAGCCGAGGGCGGCCTCCGCCCCGGCCAGGGTGCTCGCGCTCGCGGGAGCAGGCAGCGTGTCCCAGCCCCAGGGCCGGGTGGTCCGTGCCTCGGCGGCGACGCGGGCCAGCAACTCCTCGATGTCCGTCATGCGTTCATGGTGGACCACGGCACTGACAATCGAGCTCCGCGTGGCCGCCGAGGCGGCAGTCGGCTCTAGCGCGAGGCGAACGGCTGGTCCGTGCGCACGATTTCGCGGCCCAGCGGCATCAACGACACCGGGATGAGCTTGAAGTTGGCGACACCGAGCGGGATGCCGATGATCGTGACGCAGAGGAGGAATCCGGTGACGATGTGGCCGATGGCGAGCCACCAGCCCGCCAGGATCAGCCACAGGACGTTGCCGACGCAGGACGGCGCGCCCGCGTCGCGGCGCTCAACTGTCGTGTAGCCGAAGGGCCACAGGGCATAGCGGCCGATCCGGAAGCTGGCGAGGCCGAACGGGATACCGATGATCGTGATGCACAGGAGCAACCCCGCCACCAGATAACCGAGGAACATCCAGAACCCGCACAGGACGAGCCAAATGACGTTGAGGATTGTCTTCACTGCTGGCGACCTGCCATCTGCTCGAGCCGGGCGATGCGCTCCGCCATCGGCGGATGCGTGGAGAACATCTTGGACATGCCCTGCCCGGGACGGAAAGGATTCGCAATCATCATGTGACTTGCCGTCTCGAGGCGGGGCTCAGGAGGCAGCGGAAGCTGCTTTGTGCCCACGTCGAGCTTACGCAAGGCACTTGCGAGTGCCAGTGGGTCCCCCGTGAGTTGCGCGCCGGACGCGTCGGCCTCGTACTCCCTGGAGCGGCTGATCGCGAGTTGGATGACGGAGGCGGCGAGCGGTCCGAGGAGCATGATCAGGAGCATGCCGAAGATTCCGGGGCCCTCGTTGTCGTTCGAGCGGCCGATGGGGATCAGCCAGGCGAAGTTGACCAGGAACATGATCACCGAGGCGAGCGCGCCCGCTACGGACGAGATCAGGATGTCCCGGTTGTAGACGTGGCTGAGCTCGTGGCCGATGACGCCCCGGAGCTCGCGCTCGTCCAGGAGCCGCAGGATTCCTTCGGTGCAGCAGACCGCGGCGTTGCGCGGATTGCGGCCCGTCGCGAAGGCGTTGGGGGCCTCGGTCGGTGAGATGTAGAGGCGGGGCATGGGCTGGCGTGCCTGGGTGGAGAGCTCGCGGACCATGCGGTACAGCTCGGGCGCCTCGAATTCGCTCACCGGGCGCGCGCGCATGGCACGCAGGGCGAGCTTGTCGCTGTTCCAGTACGCGTACGCGTTGGTGCCGAGCGCCACGAAGAGCGCGACGATCAGGCCCGTACGTCCGAAGAAACTGCCGATGACGAGGATGAGAGCGGACAGTCCCCCGAGGAGTACGGCGGTCTTCAGCCCGTTGTGCCGGCGGTGCACGGTACGCCCTCCTGGTGGTGCGTGGGGGAACCCTCTGCCTACTGGTGCTTCCACTCTTCAGTGGACCCTCCCGTACTGGTCAACGCCAGGCGGGGAGCACTAGTTCCCTTGTGCGCGCAGGAGCGGTGTGGGCCGCTCGGGTGAGGCCCCGAGCGGCCTTGCGGAAAGGGGCCGTCAGAAGAGGCCGGTGTCCGCGAACCTCAGGACGAGTTGCGGCGCTCCGGAGAGGGCGACGCCGAGGACCGCGGTCAGGGCGATGGCCGCCGTCAGCGGGGCGGGCACGCGGTGCTTCACCAGCTCGCCCACGGGGGCGCGGAACAGCAGCGCGGTCCACTGGAGGTAGTAGAAGAGCGCGATCACCACGTTCACGGCCATCACCACGGCGAGCCAGCCGAGGCCCGCGTCGACCGCCGCCGAGAAGACGGTGACCTTCGCGAAGAGGCCGATGATGCCCGGCGGCAGGCCCGCGAGGCAGAGCAGGAAGAAGCCGAGCACCAGGGCGGACAGCGGACTCCTGGCGTACAGGCCCCGGTAGTCGCTGACGCGGTTCAGGCGCTGCGTGCGGCCGACGAGCGCGGCCACGGCGAAGGCTCCGAGGTTCACGGCCGCGTACATCAGGGCGTACGCGACGGTGGAGCCGATGGCCTTCTCGGCCTCCGCGGGGTTGTCCGCGTATCCGGCGGCGGCGATCGGCACCAGGAGGTAGCCGGCCTGGCCGACCGAGGACCAGGCGAGCAGCCGGACCGCGCTGTACGCGCGCGTGGCCTGCTGCCGCAGCGCCGCTACGTTGCCCGCGGTCATGGTGAGCGCGGCGAGCACGGCGAGCGCCGGGCCCCACACGTCCGCGTACGAGGGGAAGGCGACGACGGTGACGAGGATCAGGCCGGTGAAGCCGACCGCCTTGCCGACCACGGAGAGGTAGGCCGCCACCGGCAAGGGGGCGCCTACGTAGGTGTCGGGTACCCAGAAGTGGAAGGGCACGGCCGCCACCTTGAAGGCGAAGCCGACGAGGGTGAGGGCGACGCCGGTCTGGGCGAGCGTGTCCAGTTGCCCGTCCACGGTGCGGAGTTCGGTGGCGATCTCGGTGAGGTGCAGGGTGCCGGTCGCGGCGTACACGAAGCTGACGCCCATCAGCGTCACGGCGGTCGCGGCGACCGAGGAGAGGAAGAACTTCAGGGCCGCTTCGGAGGACCGCTTGTCGCCGTGCCTGAGGCCGACGAGCGCGAACGCGGGCAGCGAGGCGACCTCCAGGGCGACGACGAGGGTCGCGAGGTCGCGGGAGGCGGGCAGCAGCGCGGCGCCCGCTGCCGAGGACAGCAGCAGGAACCAGAACTCCCCTTCGGGGAGTTCCCTCTTGGTGCCGTTCGCGTCCTTGAGGGCGGTCATCGACAGGAGCGCGGCCAGCAGGGCGCCGCCCAGGACGAGGAGCTGGATGACGAGCGTGAAGCGGTCGGCGGTGTAGCTGCAGGCGTCCGCGCCGCCGGTCAGGCAGAAGGTCGACCGGTCGTCGTTCAGGATCGGGAGGAGCGACAGTGCGGCCGCGGCGAGTCCCGCCACGGAGATCCAGCCGAGCAGCGCCTTCTTGTTGTCGCCCACGAAGAGGTCGGCGACGAGCACGAGGAGACCGACGACCGCCGCGATGGTGGGCGGGGCGATCGCCAGCCAGTCGACGGACTGGACGACACTGGCGGCGCTTTCGGCGGCCACGGTCACGACTTGCCTCCTGCGAGGAGCTGCTGCACGGCCGGGTCGGTGAGGCCGAGCAGCGCGGCGGGCCAGAGTCCGGCGAGGACGGTGAGGGCGACGAGCGGGGTCCAGGCGGCGAACTCATAGCCCTGGACGTCGGCGAGCGCCGGGGATTCGGTCGCGGCGGCGCCCTGCGGCATCGGGCCCATGCAGACGCGGCGTACGACGATGAGCATGTACGCGGCGGTGAGCAGGGTGCCGAAGGCGGCGATCGCCATGAACGTGAGGAAGGCCGGGCGGCTGAGGTCGTCGGCGGGCTTGAACGCGCCGAACAGGGCGAGCATTTCGCCCCAGAACCCGGCGAGGCCCGGAAGGCCGAGCGAGGCGACCGCACCGAAGGCGACCAGGCCGCCGAGGCGGGGGGCCTTGCCGTAGAGCGCGGCGCCCGACTCCTGCGCGAGGGTGTCGAGGTCGCTGGTGCCGGTGCGGTCCTTGAGCGCGCCGACGAGGAAGAACAGCAGGCCGGTGATGAGGCCGTGCGCGATGTTGGCGAACAGCGCGCCGTTCACGCCGGTCGGGCTCATCGTCGAGATGCCGAGGAGCACGAAGCCCATGTGGCCCACGGACGAGTACGCGATGAGGCGCTTGAGGTCGCCCTTCGCGCCCTGCTTGGCGAGCGCGAGGCAGGCAAGCGATCCGTAAATGATCCCGACGACCGCGAAGGCCGCGAGATACGGCGCGAAGGTGCTCATCCCGTCGGGCGTGATGGGCAGCAGGATGCGGACGAACCCGTACGTGCCCATCTTCAGCAGCACGCCGGCCAGCAGGACCGAGCCGACGGTGGGCGCGGCGGTGTGCGCGTCCGGCAGCCAGCTGTGCAGCGGCCACATCGGCGTCTTGACCGCGAGCCCGATCCCGATCGCCAGAACTGCGATGACCTGCACGGATGTTGTCAGCCCGCGGCCGTTGTCAGTGGCGAGTGCCACCATGTCGAATGTGCCGGAATTCAGGCCGATGAGGAGGAGACCGAGCAGCATCACGACGGAGCCGAGCAGCGTGAAGAGGATGAACTTCCAAGCGGCTTGGACCCGTTGCTCACCGCCCCAGCGGGCGATGAGGAAGTACATCGGGATGAGCACCATCTCGAACGCCAGGAAGAACAGCAGCAGATCGAGGACGGCGAAGGTCGCGAGGGTGCCGGACTCGAGCACGAGGATCAGTGCCACAAATGCCTTGGGGGACGGCCCAGTCGGCATTTTGAAGTAGGAGTACAGCGCGCAGAGGAAGGTCAGCAGCGCGGTCAGGACCAGAAGGGGGAGCGAGATGCCGTCGATGCCGAGGTGGATGCGCACGTCGAGTGCGGGGATCCAGCTGATATCGGTCGTGGCCTGCATCTTCGATGGGTGGTCGTGGTCGAAGCCGAGCGCCAGGACGATCGCGGCGATGAGGATCGCGCCGGTCACGGTCACGCCGTGGCGGAGCACGGCCTGGTCGGGCGACTTCCCCTTCAGTCCGGGCGGGGCCGGCAGGAGGGCGGCGACGGCGCCGATGAGCGGGCCGACGACGATCAATGCGAGAAGGAACTGCATCACGGATTCGCTGATATCGATCACGGCTGCTCACGCTCCGACGGTGGCGACGAGGACGGCGGCGACAGCCAGGACGACGGTGCCTGCGAGCAGCGCGCTCAGGTAGGTCTGCACATTGCCGGTCTGGGCGCGGCGGACGGCCGTGCCGAGCCAGCGGGGTGCGGTGCCCGCGCCGCGTACGTACGTGTCGACGACCTCGCGGTCGAGGAACCGCACGAGGCTCGCTGCCGCCTGGACGGGGCGCACGAACAGGGCGGTGTAGACGGCGTCGAGGTGGAAACCGACTGCGGCGTGGCGGTGCAGCGGGCCGAGCAGGAGGCGGCCCGGGTCCGCCGGGTCGTGGGCTGCGGCCACGTCTCCGTACGCGGGGGCGTGTGTGGCGATGGCCTCCGCCTCTACGAGCCCGCCGTCGGCCTTCGCGTCGGCGGCGACCGCGCCCATCGGGACGCGGGCGGCGAGCGCCGTGGTGTGGCGCCACGCGCCGTACGTGACGAGACCGCCGACGAGGGCGAGTCCCGTGCCGAGGACGGAGGTGGTGAGTGTCGGGGTGAGCTCGTGACCGTCGAACCAGTCCGGCAGGACGCCGACGGTGAGGCCGAAGGCGAGTGAGGGGACGGCGAGCACCCAGAGCACGGCGGTCATCGTGACGGGCTGCCTGCCGTGGTCCGGGGCTTCGGCTCCCTTGCCGTTGAAGGCGAGGAGCCACAGGCGCGTCGCGTAGGCGGCGGTGAGGAGGGCGGTCAGCAGACCGGCGACGAGGACGATCCAGCCCGCCGCGGTGGGCGCGGTCTCGGAGTGGCCGGTGGCCGCGTGCTCGGCGGCGCCCAGGACGGCTTCCTTGGAGAAGAAGCCGCTGAACGGCGGGATCGCGGCGAGCGCGAAGAGCGCCACGGTCATCGTCCAGAAGGCGTCGGGGACACGGTCGCGCAGGCCCTTCATCCGGGACATCGCGGCGAGGGAGTTGGTGCCGGCGGCGTGGATGATCACGCCCGCGCCGAGGAAGAGGAGCGCCTTGAAGGCGCCGTGCGACAGGAGGTGGAAGACGGCGGCACCGCGTTCGCCGACGGCGAGGGCGCCGGTCAGATAGCCGAGCTGGCCGATCGTCGAGTACGCGAGGACGCGCTTGATGTCGTCCTGGGCGAGCGCGGCGAGGGCCGAGCCGGCCATCGTGACGGCGGCCATCACGGCGAGGACGACCAGGGCCGCCGATGACGCGGCGAAGACCGGGAGGAGACGGGCCACGAAGTAGACACCGGCGGCGACCATCGTCGCGGCGTGGATGAGCGCGGAGACGGGCGTGGGGCCCGCCATCGCGTCGGGCAGCCAGGTGTGCAGCGGGAACTGCGCGGACTTGCCGGCCACGCCCGCGAGGAGCAGCAGGGCGATGAGCGTGGGGTGGTCGAGGCCGCCGTCCGCGACCGTCGCGAGGACGGTCGTGATGCGGAAGGAGCCCGCGTCGACGGCCAGTGCGAACAGGCCGATCAGGAAGGGGACGTCGCCGAGCTTGGTGACCAGGAAGGCCTTGAGGGAGGCGGCGCGGGCTTCGGGCGTCTCCCAGTAGTGGCCGACGAGGAAGTACGAGCAGATGCCCATGATCTCCCAGCCGACCAGGAGCACCATCAGGTCGCCGGAGTAGACGACGAGCAGCATCGCGGAGGTGAAGAGGGAGACGAGAGCGGCGTACGAGGGGTAGCGCGGGTCGTCGCGCAGGTAGCCCGTCGAGTAGATCTGCACGCAGGAGGCGACGACGCCGACCAGGACGGCGACCAGGGCGGCGAAGCCGTCGATGTGCAGGGCGAGTTCGATGGGGACCGAGCCGGTCGGGGTGAGCTCGGTGGCGGAATCGATGTCGGCGCCGCCGCCGTGCCGGACGGCGACCAGGACGGCGAGGACGAGCGCGGCCAGCGTGGGCAGCACCGCGAGGGGGCGTACGAGTCCCGGGATCGTGCGGCCGAGGAGCAGGCCGGCGGCCGCGCCGAGGAACGGCAGGAAGGGGACGAGTACGGCGAGGGTGGTCGTGGTCACGCGGTGGCCTCAGCCTTCTGCGACTTCTGCGACTTCTCTGCCGGGGCGGGCTCTTCGGTGGCCGCGCCCTCGGCATCGTCTTCGGGGTCTTCGGGGCCCTCGGCGGTGTCGCGGAGGTCGTCGACGGCGGAGGAGCCGCGGTTGCGGTAGACGGCGAGGACGATCGCGAGGCCGATGCCGATCTCGGCGGCGGCGATGGCGATGGTGAAGAGGGTCAGGGCCTGGCCGGAGTGGAGGGCGTCGCGCAGCCAGACGTCGAAGGCCACCAGGTTGAGGTTGACGGCGTTGAGCATCAGCTCAACGGACATCAGGACCAGGATCGCGTTGCGGCGGGCGAGTACTCCGTAGAGGCCTACGCAGAAGAGGAGGACGGCCAGGACGGCGGGATAGGCGAGGTGCATCAGCGCTGCTCCTTGTCGCTGGGGGCACCGTTCGTGCGGGTGTCGCCGGGGGTGTTGGTCAGCCGGGTCATGCGGGCGTTCCTGCGGGAGAGGACGATCGCGCCGACCAGGGCGGCGAGGAGCAGGACCGAGAGGGCCTCGAAGGGCAGTACCCAGTGCTGGAAGAGGAACTTTCCGGTCACGGCGGTGGAGCCCTGGGCTTCGGCCGCGGCGCGGTCGAGGTCGATCCAGGTCGTACGGAAGGCGTCGACGACGACCCAGACCAGGGCGGCGGCCGCGAGGACGGCCACTGCGAGCGCGACCGGGCGGTTGCCCGAATCGGCGTCCGGGGAGCGGCCGATGGGAGCCCGGGTGAGCATCAGTCCGAACAGGAGGAGGACGACGACGGAACCGACGTAGATCAGTACCTGCACCCAGGCGATGAACTCGGCGGTGAGCAGGAGGTACTCGACGGCCAGGCCGCCGAGCGTGGCCACCAGCCACAGGGCGGCGTGCACCAGCTGCTTGGTGGTGACGGTGACGATCGCCGAGCCGAGGGTGACAAGACCGACCAGGAGGAACGCGACCTCCACTCCCGTCGGGGAGAGGAAGCCCTGGCTCTCGGCGGCCTTGGCCGCCGCTTCGGAGGCTGTTGTGAGGGTCACGCGTCTCCCTCCGGTCCGGGTGCCTCGGCCTGTTGCGCCGCGGCGAGCTTCTCCGCCGCCTTGCGGGCGGTGGCGATCTCCTTGGGTTCCTCGGCCGCGGGGTCCAGGGCGGGCGGGGCCGGCACGGTCCACATCCAGTCGCGGAGCTTGTCGCGCTCGTGGGTGAGTTCGTGGATGTCGGTCTCGGCGTACTCGAACTCCGGGGACCAGAACAGGGCGTCGAAGGGGCAGACCTCGATGCAGATGCCGCAGTACATGCAGAGGGAGAAGTCGATGGCGAAGCGGTCGAGGACGTTGCGGCTGCGCTCGCGGCCGCCCTCGACGGCCGGCGGGACCGTCTCCTTGTGGGAGTCGATGTAGATGCACCAGTCGGGGCACTCGCGGGCGCACAGCATGCAGACCGTGCAGTTCTCCTCGAAGAGCCCGATGACGCCTCGGGTGCGGGGCGGTAGTTCGGGCTGGTGCTCCGGGTACTGCTGGGTGACGGTCTTCTTCGTCATCGTGCGGAGGGTGACGGCGAGGCCCTTGGCCAGGCCGCTGCCAGGGATCGGAGGCATTAGTTGATCGCCACCTTCACGATTCCGGTGAGCGCGATCTGCGCGAGGGCGAGCGGGACGAGGAGGGTCCAGGAGAGCTTCTGGAGCTGGTCCTCGCGGAGACGGGGGTAACTGACGCGTAGCCAGATCACGAGGAAGGCGAGTACCGCCGTCTTCAGGAGGGTCCAGACCCAGCCGAGGCCGTCGGCGCCCCAGGGGCCGTGCCAGCCGCCGAGGAAGAGGACGGTGGTGAGGCCGCAGAGGACGACGATTCCGGCGTACTCGGCGAGGAGGAAGAGGGCGAAGCGGAGGCCCGTGTACTCCGTGTAGGCGCCGAAGATGATCTCCGAGTCGGCGACCGGCATGTCGAAGGGCGGGCGCTGGAGTTCGGCGAGGCCCGCGATGAAGAAGACGAGGGCGCCGACGATCTGCCAGGGCAGCCACCACCACTCGAAGGCGTTGAGGATGCCGGGGAGTGACACCGTCCCGGCCGCCATCGCGACCGAGGCCGCGGCGAGCAGCATCGGGAGTTCGTACGCGAGGAGCTGGGCGGCGGTGCGCAGGCCGCCGAGGAGGGAGAACTTGTTGGCGCTGGCCCAGCCGGCCATGAGCGAGCCGAGTACGCCGATGCCCATGACCGCGAGGACGAAGAAGATGCCGGCGTCGACGAGTTCGCCGACGGCGCCTTCGCTCGGGCCGATGGGGATGGCGACGAGGACGAGGAGGTAGGGCAGCAGGGCGACGGCGGGGGCGAGCTGGAAGATGCGGCGGTCGGCGTCGGCCGGTACGACGTCTTCCTTCTGCGCGAACTTGACTCCGTCGGCGACGAGCTGGGCCCAGCCGTGGAAGCCGCCCGCGTACATGGGGCCGAGGCGGCCCTGCATGTGGGCCATCACCTTGTGCTCGGTCTGGCCGATGACCAGGGGCAGGACCATGAATACGGCGAAGACGATGACAAGCCGCAGGGCAACGTCGAGAGCGTCGTTCACTCCGTGCCTCCTGGGCGGTCGTCTTCGGGGGTTTCGGTGGGGGTGGGGTCGGGGGCGGCGGTGGGCTCGGGTGCGGGTGCCGGCGCGGGTGCCTGATCCACGTCGGCCGCCGGCGCGAGTGCCGGTCCGGGCGGGGGCGTCTGCTTCGACTCGGGTGCGGGCGTCGGCTCGGACTCGGCTACGGGCGTCTGCTCGGACTCGGGTGCCGGCCCGGGTGCGGGCGTCTGCTCAGGCTCAGGCGTCGGCTCGGCCTCGGCAGTCGGCTCCGCCTCGGGCGCACGTGTCGGCGCCGCCTTGGGCGTCGGCTCGGGCTCAGGCGTTGGCTCGACTGCGGGCGCTGGCCCGGGCGTCGACTCAGGCTGGGGCGTCGGCTCGACCGCAGGTGCCTGCTCGGGTGCCGGCGTCTGCTCCGATGTCGGCTCGGCCTCCGGCGTGGGCTTCTGCTCAGCCGGGGGCGACGGCTCCGCCTTGGGGGCCGCCTTCGCTTCCGGTGTTGCCGGCTTCGGCCGGTCCGTGTCGTCGAACGCCGGGCGCGCCTTGTGCCACGGGGCGTCGGAGCCGGACGGGGGCGCCGCCGCGGGCTTCGCCTCGGCTTCGGGCTTCGCCGGCGCGGTCGACTCCACTTCTGGCTTCACCGGCGCGGTCACCTCGGCTCCCGGCTTCGCCGGCGCGGTCGGCTCCGCTTCGGGCTTCGTCTGCGCGGTCACCTCGGCTTCCGGCTTCGTCGGCGCCTTCGCTTCGCCCTCAGGCTTCGCCGCCGCAGGCACCTCAGGCCCCGGCGCAGGCGGTGTTCCCGGTGCCGCAGGCGCAGCCTCCGCCGGCGGTCGCTGTGATGCCGAGCCCTGGCTCACGCTGCGGGACCGGCGTGGGGTGGGCTGCTCCGTTGTCCCGGACTGGCTTGCCGAGCCCTCGCCCGCCGTGCGGGTGCGGCGGGCCGGGCGGTCGCCTGCCGCGCGGGCCGCGCCGCGGGCCGGGCGGGCCGGGGCCGCGGGGAGTTGGCCCTTCAGCGGGCCCCATTCGTTCGGGTCCGGTACACCGGGGGGCAGCATCTGGCGGCGCTTGGGGCCGCCGTGCTCCGACTCCCCCGGCTCCTTGGCGCCCGGCCAGGCCTTCGCGACACGGGCAGCGAGCACGAAGTCCTTGCGCAGGGGGTGGCCTTCGAAGGTCTCGGGGAGGAGCAGCGGCACCAGGTTCGGGTGGCCTTCGAAGGCGATGCCGAACATCTCGTGCGTCTCGCGCTCGTGCCAGGCCGCGCCCGCGTAGACGTCGACCGCCGTCGGCAGGACCGGGGCGTCGTGCGGAACGGTCGTACGGATGAGGAGACGGCGTACCGGAGAGAGGGCGACGACGTGCGCAGAGACGAGGAAGCCCGTGCCCGGTTCGTCGACCGCGCTCAGCCAGTCGAAGTACGTGCAGGTCAGGGTCGTGCGCGCGGTTTCCAGCGCCGCGATCCAGGTGGTGGGCGGGACGTCCACCGTCAGGAGGTCGTACGACTCGTCGGCCGTCGCCTCCGCGCCGAAGAGCTCCTCCACGGGGCTCGGCAGCCAGCCGGTCATGCCTTTTCCTCCCCCGAGGCAGCAGGAGCAGAAGGAGAAGCAGAAGGCGGCTTCACCAGACCGCTCTGCAGCGCCGCCGCCGAAGGCCGCGCACCGCCCCCGTACCGCTCCCCCAGCGACTCCCGCGCGATCTTCTCCTGGAGCTTGAGGATCCCCTGGAGGAGCGCTTCCGGCCGGGGCGGGCATCCGGGGACGTACACGTCGACCGGGATGATCTGGTCGACGCCCTTGGTGACGGAGTACGAGTCCCAGTAGGGGCCGCCGCAGTTGGAGCAGGCGCCGAAGGAGATCACGTACTTCGGCTCGGGCATCTGCTCGTACAGGCGCTTCACGGCGGGGGCCATCTTGTCCGTGACCGTGCCGGACACGACCATCAGGTCGGCCTGGCGCGGGCCCGGCGCGAAGGGGATGACGCCGAGCCTGATGAAGTCGTGGCGCGCCATGGACGCGGCGATGAATTCGATGGCGCAGCAGGCGAGGCCGAAGTTGAAGACCCAGAGGGAGTACCGGCGGCCCCAGTTGAGGACCACCTTCATCGGCTCGGGGGCCAGGCGCGAGAGCACGCCCAGCTTCTTCGGCTCGGGGAGCAGCACAGGCTCCGAGGGGGTCACGTCCACGTCAGGACGCCCTTCTTGTATGCGTACAGCAGACCCACGGTCAGGAAGCCGAGGAAGATGAACATCTCCACCAGCGTCGTGGCACCGTAGCCGGGCGCGGCGAAGACCGTCGCCCACGGAAAGAGGAAGATCGAGTCGACGGCGAAGATGACGTAGAGGAACGCGTAGACGTAGTAGCGGACCTGGGTGTGGGCCCAGCCCTCGCCGACCGGGTCGACGCCGCACTCGTACGTCAGGAGTTTCTCCGGGGTCGGCACGACGGGCCGCAGCAGCCGCCCCGCGCCGAAGGCGACGGCGACGAACAGCACGCCCACGACGGCGAGCAGTCCGACGACGGAGTACGACTGGTAGTAGCTCGCCGCGACGTTCGTCACGTGCACGTCAGCCCCTTCACTCCCCGACAGTCCCCGACCGCCTCTGAAATTGATCACCGTTCAGTGATCACCGTTCAGCGATCACAGTTCAGCGATCACAGTTCATTGATCACTGTTCGACGATCTGTACGCACGGGAGTCTAGGGCCTGCTAAAGGCAAGGTAAGCAGAGCGTCACGCTTCGGTCAGGACGGGTGGGGTTATCCCCCGCCCAGCTTGGCGGTCAACCTCATGGCGCCGGAGCGGCGGGCCGGGCACCCTTGCGCATATGACCGCAAGCGCCATGTCCCCTTCTCCGTACGCGTCCTCGGTGTCCCCGCCGCCCGCCCGCTTCGCGGCGTACGACCGGCACACCTGGAAGGAGATCGCGCACCTCCTCGCCAATCTGCCGCTGGGCGTGGCCGGTTTCGTCTATGTGACCGTGGCCGTGGCGGTGGGCGGCGGTCTGTCCGTGACGGTCATCGGTCTGCCACTGCTCGCGGGCGCGCTGATCGGCGCGCGGCAGCTCGGCAAGGCGGAGCGGGCCCGCGCCAGGGGGCTGCTCGGGCTGCGGATCGAGGAGCCGAGTCCGCTGCCGAGGCAGCACGGGCACGGCTTCTTCAGCTGGCTGTGGTCGAGCCTGAAGGACCCGGTGGGCTGGCGCGCGATGCTGTACGAGTTCATCCGGCTGCCCTGGGGCGTGGTGACGTTCACCGTCGCCTTCGCCGGCCTCTTCGTGTTCTGGCCCGTACTCCCCTACGTCGCGCGCGGTCTGACCAACGCCGACCGGGCGATGGCGCGCGGCCTGCTCTCGCCCTCCGACGAACTGGAGCGGCGCATCGCCGAACTGGAGTCGGACCGGGGCGTCGTGGTCGACACGGCCGCCGCCGATCTGCGCCGCATCGAGCGCGATCTGCACGACGGCGCGCAGGCCCGCCTGGTCGCGCTCGCCATGGGCCTCGGCCTGGCCAAGGAGAAGCTCCTCGAGGACCCCGACGCCGCGGCCGCGATGGTGGACGAGGCGCACGGCGAGGTGAAGCTCGCCCTCCAGGAGCTGCGCGACCTGGCCCGCGGCATCCACCCGGCGGTCCTCACCGACCGCGGCCTGGACGCGGCGCTCTCCTCCGTGGCCTCGCGGTGCACGGTCCCGGTGAAGGTGACGGCCGATCTGCCCGAGCGCCCGGCCGCCGCGATCGAGGGCATCGCGTACTTCACGGTCTCCGAGCTGCTGCAGAACGTCAGCAAGCACAGCGGGGCGCGCACGGCTTCCGTGGAGGTGTGGCGCTCCGACCAGCGCCTGCTCATCCAGGTGGGGGACGACGGCCACGGCGGCGCGAGCCTCGACGGGGGCACGGGCATGGCGGGGCTCGCGGACCGGCTCGGCGCGGTCGACGGCCTGTTCGTCATCGATTCGCCTCAGGGCGGTCCGACGACGATCACGGCGGAGCTGCCGTGGCGGGACCGGGACCAGGGGTAGGGAAAACCCCCGGTCGAAGACACCCACCCACCACATGGTCCGGATCCGCCCAGGCCAGCAGGCTGGTCATAGACAGCGCACGACCCAGCAGCGCCCCAGCAGCGACCGAGCAGAAACGGACGGCACCGATGGCCACGGAGTACGGACAGGAGTACGGACGCATGGACCGTTCGGAGTTCCGGGGTTCCGACCTCGATGAGCGTCGGCGCCGGATCCCCGCCGGGCTGCGCGCGCCGTTGGAGGCCCGTGCCTGGAAGGAATTCGGTTATGTGCTGCTCAGCCTGCCCATCAGCATCGTCACCTTCACGTACGCGATCACGATGCTGTCGCTCGGTGCCGGCCTGCTGATCACGTTCATCGGCATCCCGGTGCTGGCCGCCGGTCTGGCCGGCTGCCGGGGCATCGGTGCCCTCGAGCGGGTGCGGGCGCGCTCGCTGCTCGGCGTCGAGGTGGCGAACCCGGAGCCGCTGCGGCCGAAGAGCGGCGGGCCGATGGGATGGATGGGCGCCGTCCTCAAGAGCGGTGTCTCCTGGCGGCACGTCCTCTACTCGATACTTCACATGCCGTGGGCGGTCTTCTCCTTCAGCGTGTCGGTGGTCTTCTGGTCGAGCGGCTGGACGCTCCTGACGTATCCGCTGTGGCAGTGGCTCTTCCCGGCGTACGGGGACCAGGGCGGCATCCAGCTCTACGACGACGGCGGTCACCGCGTCTACCTGGACAACCCCTTCGAGATCGGTGTCACCGCCCTCATCGGACTGCTGATCACGCTGGCCACCCCCTGGATCATCCGGGCCCTGACCACCGTCGACCGCGTCATGGTGATCGGCCTGCTAGGCCCGTCGAGCCTGGCGACGCGGGTCGTCGAGCTGGAGTCGGACCGGGGCGTCGTCGTGGACACCGCGGCCGCCGATCTGCGCCGTATCGAGCGCGATCTGCACGACGGGGCGCAGGCCCGCCTTGTCGCACTCGCCATGGACCTCGGCCTGGCCAAGGAGAAGCTGGCGGAGGACCCCGAGGCCGCGGCGCGCATGGTGGACGAGGCGCACGGCGAGGTGAAGGTCGCCCTCCAGGAGCTGCGCGATCTGGCCCGCGGCATCCACCCGGCGGTGCTCACCGACCGCGGCCTGGACGCGGCGCTCTCCGCGCTCGCCGCACGGTGCACGGTTCCGGTGCAGGTCGAGGTGGATCTGCCCGCGCGTCCCGCCGCCGCGATCGAGGGCATCGCGTACTTCACGGTCTCCGAGCTCCTGCAGAACATCTCCAAGCACGCGCGGGCGACGCGCGGCACCGTCGACGTCTGGCATGTCGAGGACCGGCTGATGCTCCAGGTCACCGACAACGGCGCGGGCGGCGCCGACGTGACGTCGGGCTCCGGCCTCGCGGGGCTCGCCGAGCGGCTCGACGCGGTCGACGGGATCCTGGTCGTGAACTCGCCGGTGGGCGGGCCGACTACGGTGACGGCGGAACTGCCGTGGCGGGCGTAACTGCCCGCGCCAACAGTGCCTTGTCTCCCGGGAGTTGGGTACGTTCTGGCTGATCGGCCGGAGAAAACCCTCGGGGGAGACGCACCATGCAGCGAGGACGGTCCCGTCTGCGCGAGCGGATACAGCAGCGGCTGCGGGGAGACGCTCCCCCGGCCGACTCGGACGCCGGGAGCCAGGCCGCGGACCATGGGCTGCCGTTCGACTACCGCGTGCGCGTCCTCGTGGAGATCCAGGAGGACCCGGATGAACTGGCACTCGCGGAGAGCCAGTTGACCGCACGGGGCTGGCCGGTCAGGGAGCCGAAGCCGGGTGAGTACGCACCGGGAGAGGTGACACCGTCGTACGTCCCAAGGATCGTCGAGGTGCGCCTCATCGGCGCGCGCGACGGCGTGGCCCAGCATGCGCTGCACCAGGTGATGGACCTCTCCTACGACAGAGAACTCGCCCTGCACGTACGGGACGCGGCGCTCATCCAGCACCGGCCGGACCCGCACATCACGTGGAAGCTCCACCCCAAGCGGGTCCCCACACCGCGCGAGCGGCTGAAGGAGTGGCTGGGCATCGAGAGCGGCGGCACGGAGGAGGATCCGCAGCCCGAGCGCGTGATCCGGATTCCGGAGGACGCGCCCGAGGCGGACGCGCTGGCCGCGGCGGCCTCGCACTCGCCGGCGTGGCCGCCGTTCGACCCGCTGAAGCATGAGGTGCGGCCGGCACGGATCAACGACCCGTCGCCGGTGGCGATGGCGCACGGCTTCGTGGCCGCCACCCCGGTCGCGATCGCCTATCTGGCCATCCGGTCCGTGCGCGCACCGTCCGATGAGCCGTGGTGGGTCAGCGTCGGCACGGCCTGCCTCTTCGCGCTCGGCGGGTTGCTCACCGGCCATCTCGTCGCCGGCGTCTTGTTCGTCTACCGCCAGTCCACCGCCCTGCGCACCATCCTGCCCTGGGCACTGCCGGTCGTCGTGCCCACCGTCTTCGCAGCGGTTCCGCAGGTGGGACAGTCGGTGTACGCGGGCTATCTGTCGGCGTTCGAGCTGTCCGGGGAGGTCTCGACCGGTGCGTGGCCGGACGGTCTGATGGCCGGGCTGTGGGTGTCGCTCGCGTTTCTGTTCGGGCTGCTGGCCGGAGTGGGCGCGAGCGGATGGGTGTACCGGACCACGGCACGCTCCGGCACCACCTTCGGCACCGCCGTGCTCATCGGCATGTACGCCGGGGCGCTCGCGGGCTGGATGCTGGCGTCCGCCGTGACCGACCGCGCCGCCGACTCCGGCGACCGGGCCCTGGCCGCCGCGCAGGAGTACCGCACCCCCGGCGCCTACTACGGCCTCAAGGCCGACTTCACCTGCGTACGACCGAAAGAGAAGGACGCCCCCGTCTACGGCGGCACCCTCCCCGCGGGCCGCCCGCTGCTCACCTTCGGACCCAAGGGTGACCGTGTGTCCCTCTGGGATCCGAAGACGAAGCGCGCGCTGAGCATGCGTCTCGAAGACGCCTCCTTCGTGCCCGCCAAGAGCGAACACGGGAAAGCGGTCTGTCCACGAACCAAGTAACGCCCGCGCGTACGCGCGATACTGAGGTGCCGGGGGACTCAAGAACCAAATATGCCGGGGGGCCGTGGACGTGGAGGACAAAGTGCGGGTGGTCATCGCCGAGGATTCAGTGCTGCTCAGGGAGGGCCTGACCCGGTTGCTGACCGACCTCGGGCACGACGTCGTCGCGGGGGTGGGCGATGCGGACGCGCTGATCAAGACGGTCGACCAGCTCCACGCGACGGGCGCGCTGCCCGACGTGGTGGTCGCCGATGTGCGGATGCCGCCGACGCACACCGACGAGGGGGTGCGGGCCGCGGTCCAGCTGCGCCACCAGTATCCGGGGCTCGGGGTGCTCGTCCTTTCGCAGTACGTCGAGGAGCAGTACGCCACCGAGCTGCTCGCCGGGTCCAGCCGCGGCGTCGGCTATCTGCTCAAGGACCGGGTCGCCGAGGTCCGTGAGTTCGTGGACGCGGTGGTGCGGGTCGCGCAGGGCGGCACCGCGCTCGACCCGGAGGTCGTGGCGCAGCTGCTCGGCCGCAGCCGTAAGCAGGACGTACTCGCGGGTCTGACGCCGCGCGAGCGCGAGGTGCTCGGCCTGATGGCCGAGGGGCGGACGAACTCGGCGATCGCCCGGCAGCTCGTGGTGAGCGACGGCGCCGTCGAGAAGCACGTCAGCAATATCTTCCTGAAGCTCGGCCTCTCCCAGAGTGACGGAGATCACCGGCGTGTACTGGCCGTGCTGACCTATCTCAACTCCTAGAAAACTGACACCCTGTCAGATATTTAGGGCACAACAAGAGCGTCACCAGGTCGAACCGAGCAGAGCACTAGCACCAGTCGAGCATGAGTACGGAGAACAGTCCTAGAACCAAAGAATGAGTGGGGGCGTCTTCCATGTCGGGCCGGGGGGCGAGGCAGACTATGGCAAATCAGGGCAATTACGCGTCTCAAAAGCGCGTCCATCATGCGAGCGAGCCCAGGAAGGCGACCCTTACCGACGTAGGGTGGGCCTTGGGAAGGCTGGTCTTCCGGCCTTTGCCGCTCAGCCGCCTCGAGGGAGGTCCAGTTCAGTGACCAGCCAGGTCAGTAGCCCAGCCGAGCAGGCCGACGGGGCAGTCGTCGGAGAGCAACGCAAGCCTGCTGGTGAGAAAGATGTTCGCCGTCTGGACCGAGTGATCATCCGTTTTGCGGGTGACTCGGGGGATGGCATGCAGCTCACCGGTGACCGGTTCACTTCGGAGACGGCGTCTTTCGGTAATGACCTGTCGACGTTGCCGAATTTCCCGGCCGAGATCCGGGCTCCTGCCGGGACGCTGCCGGGTGTGTCCTCCTTTCAGCTGCATTTCGCCGATCACGACATCCTCACGCCGGGTGATGCGCCCAACGTGCTTGTGGCGATGAATCCGGCGGCGTTGAAGGCGAACATCGGTGATGTGCCGCGGGGTGCGGAGGTCATCGTCAACACGGATGAGTTCTCCAAACGGGCGATGCAGAAGGTCGGCTACGACACCTCGCCGCTGGAGGACGGTTCGCTGGACGGCTACAGCGTGCATCGGGTGCCATTGACGACGCTGACGGTCGAGGCGCTCAAGGAGTTCGACCTCTCCCGCAAGGATGCGGGCCGCAGCAAGAACATGTTTGCGCTGGGGTTGTTGTCGTGGATGTACCACCGCCCGACCGAGGGCACGGAGAAGTTCCTGCGGGCGAAGTTCGCCAAGAAGCCGGAGATCGCCGAGGCGAACATCGCCGCCTTCCATGCGGGCTGGAACTTCGGTGAGACGACGGAGGACTTCGCCGTCTCCTACGAGGTCGCCCCGGCCGCGACGGCGTTCCCGACCGGTACGTATCGCAACATCTCGGGGAACCTGGCGCTGTCGTACGGCCTGATTGCCGCGGGGCGGCAGGCGGATCTGCCGCTGTATCTGGGCTCGTATCCGATCACGCCGGCATCCGACATCCTGCACGAGCTGTCCCGGCACAAGAACTTCGGTGTGCGCACCTTCCAGGCCGAGGACGAGATCGCGGGCATCGGCGCGGCGCTCGGCGCGGCCTTCGGCGGCTCGCTTGCGGTGACGACGACGTCGGGGCCGGGTGTGGCGCTGAAGTCGGAGACCATCGGGCTCGCGGTCTCGCTGGAGCTGCCGCTGCTGATCGTGGACATCCAGCGCGGCGGTCCCTCCACCGGGCTGCCGACCAAGACCGAGCAGGCCGACCTGCTGCAGGCGATGTACGGGCGCAACGGGGAGGCGCCGGTGCCGATCGTCGCGCCCAAGACGCCCGCGGACTGCTTCGACGCCGCCCTGGAGGCGGCGCGGATCGCGGTCACCTACCGCACCCCGGTGTTCCTGCTGTCCGATGGTTATCTGGCCAACGGCTCCGAGCCGTGGCGGATCCCGGAGGTCGATGAACTCCCCGACCTGCGGGTGCAGTTCGCCTCGGGCCCCAATCACACCGAGGACGACGGCAGCGAGGTGTTCTGGCCCTACCAGCGTGACCCGCAGACCCTGGCCCGCCCCTGGGCGATTCCCGGCACGCCGGGCCTGGAGCACCGTATCGGGGGAATCGAGAAGCAGGACGGCACCGGCAACATCTCCTACGACCCGGCCAACCACGACTTCATGGTCCGCACCCGCCAGGCCAAGATCGACGGCATCCAGGTGCCCGACCTGGAGGTCGACGACGCGGGCGGGGACGCCAAGTTGCTGGTGTTGGGCTGGGGTTCGACCTATGGGCCGATCACCGCGGCGGTGCGCCGGCTGCGGGCGGCCGGTGAGAGTGTCGCGCAGGCCCATCTGCGCCACCTCAACCCCTTCCCGCGGAATCTGGGCGAGGCCCTCAAGCGTTACGACAAGGTGGTGATTCCCGAGATGAACCTCGGGCAGCTGGCCACGTTGGTCCGCGCCAGGTTCCTGGTCGACGCGGTCTCCTACAACCAGGTCAACGGAATGCCGTTCAAGGCCGAGCAGCTCGCCACGGCTCTCAAGGAGGCCATCCATGGCTGACACGCAGACCGACCCCGCCGGGAGCAGCATCGAGGCGCTTTCGCTGGTGCCCAAGGCCGAGGCCAGGCAGTCCATGAAGGACTTCAAGTCCGACCAGGAGGTGCGCTGGTGCCCCGGCTGCGGCGACTACGCCGTCCTGGCGGCCGTGCAGGGCTTCATGCCCGAACTCGGCCTGGCCAAGGAGAACATCGTCTTCGTCTCCGGCATCGGCTGCAGCTCCCGCTTCCCGTACTACATGAACACCTACGGGATGCACTCCATCCACGGGCGTGCGCCGGCCATCGCGACGGGGCTGGCCTCCTCGCGGCGGGACCTGTCGGTGTGGGTGGTCACCGGTGACGGGGATGCGCTGTCGATCGGCGGCAACCATCTGATCCACGCGCTGCGCAGGAACGTGAACCTGAAGATCCTGCTGTTCAACAACCGGATCTACGGCCTCACCAAGGGCCAGTACAGCCCCACTTCGGAAGTCGGCAAGATCACCAAGTCGACGCCGATGGGCTCCCTGGACGCGCCCTTCAACCCCGTCTCACTCGCCATCGGCGCGGAGGCGTCCTTCGTGGCGCGCACCGTGGACTCGGACCGCAAGCACCTCACCTCGGTGTTGCGGGAGGCGGCCGGGCATCCCGGCACGGCGCTGGTGGAGATCTACCAGAACTGCAACATCTTCAACGACGGCGCCTTCGAAGTCCTCAAGGACAAGCAGCAGGCCGAGGAGGCGGTGATCCGCCTGGAACACGGGCAGCCGATCCGCTTCGGGGCCCCGCTGGAGAGCGGCCTCGGCTCGCAGGGCGTCGTACGCGACCCGGCCACCGGTGACCTGAAAGTTGTCCCGGTCACGCCCGAGACCGAGTCTCAGATCCTGGTCCACGACGCGCACTCCACCTCGCCGACCCAGGCCTTCGCGCTCTCCCGCCTCGCCGACCCCGACACCCTGCACCACACACCGATCGGCGTCTTCCGCAACATCGAACGCCCCGTCTACGACACCCTCATGGCCGACCAGCTCGACACCGCCATCGAACACAACGGCAAGGGCGACCTCGCAGCACTCCTCGCCGGCGGCGACACCTGGACCGTCGTCGGCTAGCTCAGCGCCCCGACCACCCCGAAGCCCGGTTCTGATCCTTCAGGACCGGGCTTCGTCGTACGCCGCGCGCGCCGTGCCCACGGCGTCCATGCGCCGTTCCGTCCAGGTCGCCAGGGCGTGCACCCGCTCGGCGGCCTCGCGGCCGAGGTCCGTGAGGGAGTAGTCGACGCGGGGCGGGATGACGGGCTTGGCGTCCCGGTGGACGAGGCCGTCGCGCTCCAGGGTCTGCAGCGTCTGGGCCAGCATCTTCTCGCTGACGCGACCGCCGATCGCCCGGCGCAGCTCGCTGAAGCGGTACGCGCGCTCCTGCAGGGCCAGCAGGATCAGCGTGCCCCAGCGGCTGGTGACGTGCTCCAGGACGAGCCGCTGGGGGCACATCTCGTCACTGTTGAGGTTCCAGTCCCTTACTCCCATGCCAGTACCTTACTTCAAAGTGGGTACTTACCAGAAGTTAGCGTGCGACCTAGGCTCGGTCTCGAACCGCTTCAAACGGAAATCAGGGAGCTTTCAGACATGAGCATCGTCGTCACCGGAGCCACCGGACACCTCGGCCGTCTCGTCATCGACGGGCTGCTCGCCGCGCATGTCCCCGCCGGGCAGATAGCCGCCGTCGTCCGCGACAAGGAGAAGGCCGCCCCGCTGGCCGCGCGCGGAGTCGAGCTGCGCGTCGCCGACTACAGCACGCCCGAGTCGCTCGCCGGTGTCTTCGCCGCGGGCGACAAGGTGCTGCTGATCTCCGGCAACGAGATGGGGCAGCGAGTCGCGCAGCACGGCGCCGTGATCGACGCCGCGCGCGCCGCGGGCGTCGCTCTCCTCGCGTACACCGGCGTACTCGGCGGTCCCGACGCCGACTTCGACCTCGCGGCCGAGCACAAGGCGACCGAGCAGCTGATCCTCGACTCCGGGCTGCCGTACACGTTCCTGCGCAACGGCTGGTACCACGAGAACTACACGGAGAACCTCGCCCCCGTCCTGGAGCACGGCGCCGTGGTCGCCTCCGCCGGCGACGGCCGGGTCGCCTCCGCCTCGCGCGCCGACTACGCCGCGGCCGCCGTCGCCGTGCTGACCGGTGACGGCCATCAGGGCAAGGCGTACGAGCTGAGCGGCGATGTCGCGTGGAGTCTCGCCGAGTACGCCGCCGAGATCGCCCGGCAGAGCGGCAAGGACATCTCGTACGCGAACGTCCCGGCCGAGCAGAACCTCGCGAACCTGACCGGTGCCGGTCTGCCCGAGCGGTTCGCCGCGATCCTCGTCGACGTGGACGGCGCGATCGAGCGGGGGCTGCTCGCCGGTACGAGCGGTGATCTGAGCCGGCTCATCGGGCGGCCCACGACGCCGCTGGCCGACGCGGTCGCGGCGGCGCTCAAGGGCTGACGCCGGGGGCACGGAGGGGAGGCGGAGGGGCCGCGGGAGCGTCATGACCGTCCTTGAGATACGGGCATGACAGCTGGGCCCCTGTGCCGCTACCTTCGTGAGGGCAGCGTGGGGCTGCCGCGCACCAAGGAGGGGCCGTGGACAGCGGAGCAGCGGGGCAGCCGAAGAGCGAGGCGCGCATAGGACTGCTGAACGGCTTCGCGGCTTACGGGATGTGGGGACTCGTGCCCCTCTTCTGGCCGCTGCTCAAGCCGTCCGGGGCCGGCGAGATCCTCGCGCACCGGATGGCCTGGTCGCTGGTCGTGGTCGGCATCGCGCTGCTGTTCGTGCGGCGTTGGGCCTGGGCCGGCGAGCTGATCCGGCAGCCGCGGAAGCTGGGGCTTGTGACGATCGCCGCGGCGGTCATCACCCTGAACTGGGGCGTCTACATCTGGTCCGTGAACTCCGGCCATGTCGTCGAGGCGTCCCTCGGCTACTTCATCAACCCCCTGGTCACCATCGCCATGGGCGTCCTGCTGCTCGGCGAACGCCTGCGGCCCGTGCAGTGGGCGGCGGTCGGCGTCGGCCTCGCCGCGGTCCTCGTGCTCGCCATCGGCGCCGGACAGCCGCCGTGGATCTCGCTCTGCCTGGCCTTCTCCTTCGCCACGTACGGCCTGGTGAAGAAGAAGGTGGGCCTCGGCGGCCTTGAGTCGCTCGCCGCCGAGACCGCGATCCAGTTCCTGCCCGCGGTCGGCTTCCTGCTGTGGCTCGCCTCGCGGGGCGATGCCACGTTCGGCGCGGAGGGCTTCGGGCACGCGGCGCTGCTTGCGGCGACCGGTGTGGTCACCGCCGCTCCCCTGGTCTGCTTCGGCGCGGCGGCGATACGGGTGCCGCTGTCCACGCTGGGGCTGCTGCAGTATCTGGCGCCGGTCTTCCAGTTCCTGCTCGGCATTCTGTACTTCCATGAGGCGATGCCGGCCGAGCGGTGGGCCGGGTTCGGGCTTGTCTGGCTGGCGTTGACGTTGCTGACCTGGGATGCGTTGCGCTCCGCTCGGGTCAATGCGGTGCGGCTTGCTGCTGCGCGGGACGGTGCCGTTACGTCTGGCTCCGCCGGGGGTCGTGAGGCGGTGGGGCCCGCCGCCGGGCGGGAAACGGAGACTGCGGTCTGAGCTGCCGCCTGCCGTTCTTGTCTGCGGGTGCGTTGGGGCTTGTCTGCGGGTGCGTTGGGGCTGGTCGCGCAGTTCCCCGCTCCCCTTCGGGGCGCTAACCCCAAGCCCCCGCAGCGGCCGACGGCTTCGGCTTCGGCGACGCCTTCAAACGAATCCGAGGCATCATCCCGAGCAAGCAACTACCGCACCTCACTGACGACCGGGCGGCCGGAATCCGCCTCGCTCCGGGCGGCGGGCTGACCGCCACCGCCTCCCGCGATCCGCCTCCCGCTCCTGCGCCTCCGCAGGCCCTGTGCCGAGAGCAGTACGCCCAGGAGCGCCATCGCCAGCGGGACGGTGAGGGCCGCGTGGAAGGCGGAGAGGGGGGATGCCGTGTGCGTGCCCGATGAGGCCAGGCCGTGGACCGCTGTCACGCCCGAGATGCCGATCGCCGCGCCGAACTGCAGGCCTGTCTGGAGTACCCCGCCCGCCAGGCCCTGTTCCTTCTCGGCCACCCCTTCCGTCGCCGCGATCATCAGCGGGCCCAGGGCCAGCGCGAAGGCCGTGCCCGCGAGGAGCAGGGTCGGGAACATCGCCGCGTACGTCCAGTCCATGCCGACCGGCAGGAAGAGGCCGTACGCCGCTGTCGCGAGCAGGAAGCCGGCGAGGATCACCCGGGCGTGGCCGTACCGTGCGACCAGGCGTGGGGTGAGTGTCGGGGCCAGGATTACGTCGCAGCCCATCACGACCAGGGCGATGGCCGTCTGCCAGGACGACCAGCCGCGCAGTTCCTGGAGGTAGAGCGTCAGGACGAACTGGAAGCCCATGAACGCCCCGACGAAGAGCAGCGCCCCTAGCCCGGCCCGCACCACCGATCCGGTGCGCAGGATCCCTAGGCGCACCAGTGGCTCTGCCGTACGCCGCTCGATCCGTACGAAGGCGGCTCCGAGCAGCAATCCCGCGGCCGCCGCACCGGCGGTCAACGGCCAGCCCGCGAGCCCGTGTTCGAGCCGTACGACGCCGAAGGCGAGCAGCAGCATCGCCCCGGCCGCCGCGGCGGCACCCGGCAGATCGAAGCCCCGCAGGCCTGGCGTGCGCCGCTCGGGCACCGCCTCTCCCGGGACGAGCCGCACCGCCGCCGCGAGGATCGCCCCCGCGAGCAGCACCGGCGCGAAGAAGACCCACCGCCAGCCGAGTCCGGTCAGGAGCCCGCCGACGACCAGGCCGAGTGAGAAGCCGCCGGCGGAGGTGCCGGCGAAGACCAGCAGGGCCTTGTTGCGCTCGGGCCCCTCGGCGTACGAGGTGGTGATGATCGACATCGCGGCGGGCGTCATGAAAGCCGCGGCGAGGCCGGTCACGAAGCGGGCCACGATCAGCATCCAGCCCTCGGTGGCGAGGCCGCCGAGTCCGGAGAAGAGGAGGAAGACGCCGAGCCAGACGAGGAACATCCGCCGTCTGCCCAGCAGATCGGCCGCCCTGCCGCCGAGCAGTGTGAAGCCCGCGTACCCGAGGACGTAGGCGCTCAGGACCCAGGCCGCGGTGCCGGTGGACAGGCCGAGGTCGGATCTGATGGCGGGGATGGCGATCGCGAGCATCGCGATGTCGATGCCCTCCAGGAAAATCGTCCCGCAGAGGACCAGCAGCAGTGCCCAGGCCCGTGCGCCCATGGTGGCTCCCGGTGAGAGTCAGTGGTTACTCGGCCGGGGGTCGGTTCCCTCTTGTAACCACTGGAAGCCTGCGGCACCATCGGCAGGTATGGAAGAAGGCACTTTGAAGTCACCGAGTAACCGCGAAGGCACCGTGGGCGCGGGCGCGGGTGCGGACGCACACGCGGGCTCGGGCACGGGCACGGGCACGGGCGTGGACTATGGAGACGCCGATCCCTTCCAGTGGGACACCCGCGAGGACTGCCAGGTGCGGCAGATTCTCGACCGCGTCGCCGACAAGTGGTCGCTGCTCACCATCGCCCTCCTGGAACACCGCAAGCTCCGCTTCACCGAACTGCGCCGCGAGATCGACGGCATCAGCCAGCGCATGCTGACGGTCACGCTGCGCCAGCTGGAGCGCGACGGCCTGGTCAAGCGCACGGTGCACCCGGTGGTGCCGCCACGGGTCGAGTACGAACTCACCTCGCTGGGCGGCACGTTGCACCACACCATCCAGTCCCTGGTGACCTGGACCGAGCAGCACCAGAACGAGATCGCCGCCGCACGGGAGGCCTACGACGTGCGGGCGGAGGCCGAAGCGTCGGGCTGATCCGGGTCTGCCGCGCGGGCGCGGCGCGTCCGAGCCTTCTGACGGTTGCCGCAGCGTTCCATCGAGCACCAGCGCCGGCGCCCGGGGCGGGACGTGTCGACGAAGAGCAAGAAGCAGTTGCCCCCACCGCATTCGCGGATGCGGTGGGCGTACGGCCCGGTGAAGAGGTCGACCGCGTCGCGCATGACGCTCGACAGGAGCCGTGTGCCGGTGGCGCCCGGCGCCCACGCGCGCGTGCCGTCCGGTTCGATGCGGGCGGTGAGCGGGGCTTCGGCCGCCGCGGCGTTCACGGCGGACAGGCACCCGGGGTCGAGCGGGCGGTCGTGGGCACGGTCGGCGGCGAGCAGGAACAGGGCGTCGCGGGTGCGCCGCACCGATTTCAACTCCCCCTCGCCCACGGCCAGTTCCAGGCCTGACGGCCATCGGAGGCGGCTCTCCCCCGCCCAGCGCACCAGGTCCGCGGGCTCGTGCAGCACCTCGAAGCGCGCGAACTCTCCCGGGCCGCCCGTCGCGAGCAGTTCCAGGCAGAGCGCGCCCGGATCGAAGTGGAATCGGGCGCCCGTGGGCGGTTCAAGCAGCAGCCCCGGCCGTTCGGCCTGTCCCGTTGTGCGCTCCATCATGTAACCAGTATAAGTGGTTACATGACCCTGCACTGGAAACTCGTCGTCGACGCCAACGACCCGCACGCCCAGGCCGCCTTCTGGGCCGAGACACTGGGCTATGAGGTCGAGGACAACAGCGCCCTGATCACCCGCCTCCTCGGCTTCGGCGCCCTCCCCGAGTCCGAGACCATCGAGTTCCGCGGCCGCCACGCCTTCCGCGATCTGGTCGCCGTACGGCATCCGGACGATCCGTACGACGAGGAGACCGGCACCGGCCTCGGGCGGCGGATCCTCTTCCAGCGCGTCCCGGAGACGAAGACCATCAAGAACCGGCTGCACCTCGACGTGCACTCCGCGCCCGACGAGCGCGAGCGCGAGGTCACCCGCATCGAGGCGCTCGGCGCGGCCGTCCTGCGGCGCGAGAAGCAGCCGGGCGGCGAGTGGGTCGTCATGACGGACCCGGAGGGGAACGAGTTCTGCGTCCACTAGGGGCGCACCCGCAGGAGCCGGGGCCCCTGCCCCCTACAGCAGGAGCCGCGACACCATCTCGTCGACCAGGCGCTCGGGCTGATGCGGCGCCAGGAGCTCCGGGATGGTCAGGTCGTCCACCATGAGCCCGAACATGGCCAGGTAGAGCAGCACCATGCCCGTGGTGTCGCCCGGCAGTCCGCTGTCGAGGTGGAAGTTGATGTTGCCCTCGAGCTCGTCGCGGAAGAAGCGCGTCAGCTCGGCGTGGAGCTCGGGGCTCCTGGTGGCCATCAGACGCAGCTCCAGCATGGCCAGATGGCTGCTGCGGTCGGCGCGCATCCGCTCGATGATCTGGTGCATGAAGGTCTTCACCAGCTCGTGCGTCGGCTCGGCCTTGAGCGTCTCGGCCACGTCCGACGCATCGGGCGTCAGCCGCTCGCGGGTGCGCTGCATGATCTGCCCCAGCATGTCGGCGCGGTTGGTGAAGTAGTTGGACGCCGTGCCCGTGGGGACGCCCGCCTCGGTGTCGAGGGCGCGGAGGGTCAGCCCGCGCGAGCCCTCACGGGCGAGCACCTCGATGGCGGCGTCCAGCAGGGCGGTGCGGCGGGCGGGGTTCTGACGCATGGGGGTTCTCCTGAACCATTTTTTATTGGACGGTTGACACCACTGCAAGTGAAGTACTAAGTTCTGACCACTTCAAGCACAGTACATCAGTCGCAGCACCCAGTCACAGAACTCGCCGCCTCACCCAGGAGAACCCCACTTGCGAAAGCTCACGTACTACGTCGCCGTCACCCTCGACGGTTACATCGCGGGCCCCGACGGATCGTTCGACTTCTTCCCCTTCGAGGGCGAGGTCCGCGAGACGATCATGGCCGAGTACCCCGAGACCCTGCCCGTGGTCGCCCGCGGCCCGCTGGGTCTCACCGACACCCCCAACAAGCACTTCGACACGATCCTCATGGGGCGCAGCACCTACGAGGCCGGCCTGCCCATCGGCATGACGAGCCCCTATCCCCAGCTGAAGCAGTACGTCATATCGAGCACGCTGACCGAGACGCCCCCGGACGTGACGCTCGTCGCCGACGACCCGGTCGGGCTCGTGCGCGAGCTGAAGCAGGAGGACGGCCTGGACATCTGGCTGTGCGGCGGCGGCAAGCTGGCCGGTGCGCTCTTCGACGAGATCGACGAGCTGGTCCTCAAGCGCAACCCGTTCGTCATCGGCTCCGGCATCCCCCTCTTCGAGAGCCCCTTCGCGGTGACCGGTTTCACCGTGTCGGCGAACCGGTCCTTCGATTCCGGCGTCCATATGACTACCTTCAACCGGAAGTGACCGGAGATGACCGAGAAGCGGCCCAAGTCCGGTAAGACCTGACAGGAGGTCAGGCGAATGGGCGGCAGGCAGCTCGTCGTGACGGAGTACGACGCGGGCACGCCCCTGCGTGCCCGCGTCCTCCCCCGCGACCAGCGCCCCCTCGTCGCCGCCTGCGCCGGCTTCGCCCTGCTCTCGTTCGTCCTCGTACCGCTCACGCTGACGCTCGGCTGGGACGAGATCGTCTACGCGAGCCGGTTCGGCCCGTACGCGCCCGCCACCCCGTTCAGCGCTCCCCGCACCCGCGGCGTCCCGCTGCTCATCGCCCCCGTCGCCGCCTGGAGCGACTCGGTCGTGCTGCTCCGGGTCTGGCTGACCGTGCTCGCCACCGGAGCGCTCTATCTGGGGTTCCGGCCCTGGATCCGGGTGCTCGCCGTGCGGCCGGCCGCCGTCGGCGTCGCCGCGGGTCTCTACGGCACCCTCTGGTTCGCGCTGTTCTACGCGGGCGCGGCGATGCCGAACCACTACACCGCCATGGGCGCCGTCGCGGCGGTCGGGCTCTTCCTGCGGACCGCGCCGACTCCTCTGACGTACGCGGGAATCGGCGCGGGTCTCGCCGTCGCCACCCTGATGCGGCCCAACGACGGTGCCGCCGTCGCCGCCCCGCTGCTCCTCGTCGCGCTCCTCGGTCTCATCGCGCCGCGCTCCTGGGCCCGCGTGCTCGCCGTGCTCGGCGGGGTCGTCGCCGGTGCGCTGCCGTGGGTGATCGAGGCGTACGTACGGTTCGGCGGCGTACGCGAACGGCTCGTCGACGCCAGTGACGTACAGGGCGGGCTGCGGCCGCTCGCCGCGATCACCGCCCAGTTCACCGCGGTGGACGGGCCGTTGCTCTGCCGGCCGTGCGGCGCCGACCAGATCAGGGTCGTGGCCCTGGAGTGGTGGATCCTGCTGCCGGTGCTTGTGGGCTTCGGGCTCTGGGCCGCCGGGCGCTCCGCTGGGAGTGGCGCGGGGTGCCGTCAGTCAGCTGCGGCGCCGTCTTGGCTGGGCGCGCCCACGCGGCGGAGCCGCACATGTCACAGCCCCGCGCCCCTTCGGGGCGCTCCTAAACCGCCGAGGGCCACCCGCGGGGCGCTCTGGCTCGCCGTGGTCGTCGGGGTGTGCGCCGCCCTGCCCTATCTCCTCCTCGTCCCCTACGGAGCGCCCCGCTTCCTGCTGCCGAGCCACGCACTCCTCGCGCTCCCCGCGGCCGTCGGCCTGCTCGCCCTCGTCGACCGGGCGAGGGCCTCGCGTGTGCTCGCGGCCGCCCTCGCCGTCGTCCTCGTCGGGCATCTCGCCGTCCAACTCCCGCTCGCCCACGGCAACGGCCGCATCCAGGCCGGTGCCCGCGGCGACTGGGCCCGCGTCACCGCGGTCCTGCGCGAACAGGGGGTCCGCGCGCCGTGCGTGCTCCAGGGCAACACCTCGGTGATCCCTCTCGCGTACGTATCCGGATGCGCGGCCGACCCTCGGAGCGGCCCGGAGCGCCCCACCGCCCTTGTCCTGCGCAATGGGCAGCCTCCGCCCTGGGCGCGCGACTGGCGGAGCCATCCCGTGCCGGACACCTACGCGCCCGGCTGGACGGTTCTGGTGCCGCCGCGGACCGCCATCCGGAACACCCCGACCGATATGCGCTCTTGACGCACGGTCAACCTCACCCGCACCATCGGGCACGCCAATCCCGTTCAGATTTCACGGAATTCGGAGCCCCCCACATGAAGTTCTCCGTTCCAGGACGCGCCGCGGCAGCCGCCGTCATAGCCGTCACCGGACTCCTCACCACCAGCGCGATATCCTCCGCGGCCCCCTCCCCCACGGCGGCCGCGCCCGACATCTCCGTCGCCAACGTCCAGGGCCATCTCTCCCAGCTGCAGTCCATAGCCGAGGCCAACGGCGGCAACCGCGCCCACGGCAGCGCGGGCTACAAGGCCTCCATCGACTACGTGAAGGGCAAGCTCGACGAGGCCGGATTCACCACCACCGTCCAGGAGTTCACCTCCAACGGCGAGACCGGCTACAACCTCATCGCCGACTGGCCGGGCGGCGACGCCGACCAGGTCGTGATGGCAGGGTCGCACCTCGACAGCGTCGACTCGGGCCCCGGCATCAACGACAACGGCTCCGGCTCGGCGGCCGTCCTGGAGACCGCGCTCACGGTGGCCAAGGAGCAGTACAAGCCCGCCAAGCACCTGCGGTTCGCCTGGTGGGGTGCCGAGGAGCTGGGCCTCGTCGGCTCCTCGCACTACGTCGACAAGCTGCCCGCCGACGAGCGCTCGAAGGTCAAGGACTACCTGAACTTCGACATGATCGGCTCGCCGAACCCCGGCTACTTCGTCTACGACGACGACCCCACCATCGAGAAGACCTTCAAGGACTTCTACGGCGGCCTGAACATCGCCACCGAGCCGGACGAGGAGGGCGACGGCCGCTCCGACCACGCGCCCTTCAAGGACGCGGGCATCCCCGTCGGCGGGCTCTTCAGCGGCGCGGACTACGAGAAGACGGCCGAGCAGGCGCAGAACTGGGGCGGGACGGCGGGGGAGCCGTTCGACAAGTGCTACCACTCGTCGTGCGACACGACGTCGAACATCGATGAGAAGGCGCTGGATCACAACAGCGATGCGGTGGCGCATGCGGTTTGGGGGCTCTCCGGGTAAGGGGTTCGGCGGCTTGTGACCTAGCTGCGGGCCGTCTGTGGCTTGTCGCGCCCACGCGGCGGAGCCGCACATGTCACAGCCCCGCGCCCCTGACGGGGCGCTAGCCCCCCCGTAGACGCAATTACCTGCGTGTGCATATAGTGCACACGCAGGTATTCGCAGCGTCCTACATCAGGGGGACCCCCATGACCCGCAACTTTCTCTTCGTGCTCGGCAGTGCCCGCCCCGGCGGCAACTCCGAGACCCTGGCCCGCAAGGCCGCCGAGCAGCTTCCGTCCGGTGTCGGGCAGCGCTGGCTGAACCTCGCCGAGTACCCGCTGCCGGACTTCGAGGACCTGCGCCACGACGGCGAACGCCCGCGCGCCCGCCCCCGCCCGGCCGGCGACAACGAGGCGCTGCTCCTGGACGCCACCCTCGACGCCACGGACATCGTCATCGTGTCGCCGCTGTACTGGTACTCCCTCTCGGCCACCACCAAGCGCTACCTCGACTACTGGGACGCCTGGCTCGAGGTCCCGGAGCTCGACTTCAAGGACACCCTTAAGGGCCGCACCCTGTGGGGCGTGACCGCCCTCGCGCACACCGAGGAGGAGGTGGCGGCCCCGCTGATCGGCACGCTGAACCACACCGCGGCGTTCTTCCCGATGCACTTCGGCGGCGTCCTGCTCGGCAACGGCTCACGGCCGGGCAACGTGCTCGACGACACCGAGGCCCTCTCGCGCGCCAAGACCTTCTTCGCCCAGGAGCCGCCGCTCGCCCGCTACCCGTACGACAAGGACTGATGCTCAGGCGGTGATGTCCTTCGCGCCGAACCTCGCCCACGCCGCCGAGCCGAAGACGACCGCGTAGAGACCTTGCAGGCCGAGGTTCTTGACCAGCTCGTCCCAGTAGACCGGCTCGCGCAGCAGGTCCGCGAAGGACAGCCAGTAGTGCGAGAAGAAGTACGGCTGGATGGCGTGCAGTTGAGGGATCTGGTCGAGGATCTGGATCGTGATCAGCAGACCGACGGTCGTCGCCATCGCCGCGATGCCGCTGCTGGTCAGCGTCGACACGAAGAGCCCGAGCGCCGCCACGCCGATCAGCGACGCGGCGACCACGAGCGCGATGAGCAGGGCGCGCAGCATCCCCTCGCCGAAACTGATCCGCGTGCCGGAGATCGTGGTGACCTCACCGACCGGGAAGAGCAGGGCCCCGACGGCGAGCGCAGAGACCGCCACGACAAGGGTCGCGACCAGGCAGAACGTCAGTGTCGTCGCGTACTTCACGAGCAGCAGACGGGTGCGTCCCGCGGGCGCGACAAGGAGATAGCGCAGCGTACCCGCGCTGGACTCGCCCGCGATGGAGTCGCCCGCGACGACACCGATCGCCATGGGCAGGAAGAACGGCAGCGTCGCGGCGAGGGCGGTGAAGACCAGGAACAGACCGTTGTTGGTCACCTGCGCGATGAACGCGGGACCGCCGCCCTCACCGCCACCGCCGATCGTCGAGCCGTCGCTGGTCTCGATCTTGACGGCGACGCCGACGAGGATCGGGACGGCGGCGAGCACCCCGAGCAGCGCGAGCGTCCGCCAGCGGCGGAAGGTGATCCCCAGCTCGCTGCGGAAGAGGCCGAGGCTCCAGATTCGCCGGACCTCGCGTACTTCTCTTGCCTCTTCTACGGCTTGCACCTCTTGTACCTCTTGTACGTCGGCGACCTCAGCCCGCGACATCGAAGCCCTCCCCCGTCAGCGCCACGAACGCGTCCTCCAGCGAGGCCCGTTCGACACCGAAGCCCCGCACCCTTACACCCGCCCCGACCAGGGCGGCGTTCAGCTCGGCGAGCTCCGTGCCCGGTGGTTCGCCCGTCACCCGGTCCTCCGTCACGACGAGATCCGTCACGCCCAGCTCCTTCAGGACGCGCGCCGCGTCGCCCGTGTCCGGCGTCGTCACCACGAGCCGCCCGCGCGCACCGGCGGCGAGTTCGGCCACCGGACCCTGGGTGATCAACCGCCCCTGGGCCATCACGGCGGCATGGGTACAGACCTGCTCGATCTCGTCCAGGAGATGCGAGGAGAGGAAGACGGTCGTGCCCTCGGACGCCAACTCCCGGACCAGGGTCCGGATTTCGCGCATGCCCTGCGGGTCGAGACCGTTGGTCGGTTCGTCGAGCACGAGGAGCCTGCGCGGCTGGAGCAGGGCTGCCGCGAGGCCCAGGCGCTGCTTCATGCCCAGTGAGTACGCCTTCGCCTTCTTGCCCGCGGCTGCCGTGAGCCCCACCCGGTCCAGGGCCGATTCGGCGCGGGCGCGGCGGGTGCGGGGGTCCGCGGTCGGGTCGGCGGAGTCGTAGCGCAGGAGGTTGTCACGGCCGGAGAGGAAGCCGTAGAGGGCGGGGCCCTCGATGAGTGCGCCCACCTGGGGGAGGACGGTGCGGGTCGCTCGCGGCATTGTGCGGCCAAGGACCCGTGCGTGGCCGGAAGTCGGCTCGATCAGGCCCATCAGCATCCGGATGGTGGTGGTCTTGCCGGAGCCGTTGGGGCCGAGGAACCCGAAGACGCTGCCTGCGGGGACGGTGAGGCTCAGCTGGTCCACGGCCAGTTGCTTGCCGTAGCGCTTTGTCAGCGCGGAGGTCTCGATCACGTTCTCCGCCGGGCCGCCTTCGGTGCCGGGCACATGTCCTCCCTAACTGTTGCGGCGGACTCAGGGGTTCGTACCCTGAGTCCGCCGCCTGTACGTCATCTGCGAGTGCGTTGGGGCTTGTCGCGCCCCGCGGCGCAGCCGCAAATGTCACAGCCCCGCGCCCCTTACGGGGCCCGTCAGTTGGCGGCGTTTGCCGCCTTCACCAGTGCGTCCTTTGTCACCGCGCCCGCGTAGACCTTGCCGTCGTCGGTGATGAGGGCGTTGATCAGGCGGGTCTTGAAGACCGTGCCCTCGCCGAACTTGCCGGACACCTTGTCGCCGAGC
Organism: Streptomyces sp. NPDC021622; assembly: GCF_040640795.1. Classification (NCBI taxonomy): domain Bacteria; kingdom Bacillati; phylum Actinomycetota; class Actinomycetes; order Kitasatosporales; family Streptomycetaceae; genus Streptomyces; species Streptomyces sp. NPDC021622. The sequence continues at coordinate 144,747 of NZ_JBFACK010000006.1, read as the reverse complement.
GAGTCAAGCAGGCGCTGCGCGTCCGCAGGTACGTCGCCGGATTCGGCCGTCGGGAGGCCCTGGCCGCCCGGCAGTTCCAGCTCGGCGATGGAGCTCCAGCCCTTGCCGATGACGTTCAGACCGTTCAGGTCCTCCTCGCCCTTGAACTCCTCGGCGTCGCCCTTGAAGCCGTGCTTCCGCTGCTCGGCCTCGGCGTCGTCGGCCTCGGTGACCTTCGCGCCCTTGGGCGGCGTGAAGTCGAAGGTCGATGCCGAAGGCCTGGCGAAGTCGACCTTCGTGAAGCCCGCGTCGACGACCGCGCTGCCGCCGCCCGCCGGAGACAGCGTGAACTTCAGCGGCGTACCGGTCTTGGAGTCCACCGCGACGGTGATCTGACCGACCGTCGAGCCGGTCTGCTTGGGCTTGATGACCAGGCGGTAGGCGTCGCGGCCCGCGACCTGCGCGGTGCCGTCGACCTTCACCGACGTCGTGTCGTCGACCGCCTTCAGGGCCTCTTCGGCCAGCTCCTTGGGGGTGGAAGGAACGTCCTTGGGAAGGTCCGTCTTCCCGGGCTTCCCGGAGTCCCCGGCCTTGTCCGCCGACTTGGAGTGGTACGCCTCGTTCGACTTGCTGTCGTAGGCCCATACGTCGTCGCCGTTGTGGATCAGGCTGTACTCGGCCGCGTCGTCCAGGACGGACAGCTTCTGCTTGTCGGGGCCGTCGGCGGCGACGCGCAGCGTGTGCGTGCCGGACGCCAGCTCCATCAGCTTGGCCTGCGGGTCGGCGGACGAGCCCTCGCCGTCCTCGCCTCCGCCGCCGCCCGGGGCGAAGCCGCCTGTCATGCCGCCGCCCAGGGACGGGAGTCCGAGGTCGGTACTGATCTTCACCGTGCCGGAGAGCTGTTCCGTGTCCGACGCGGCGATCTTCTCGATGAGTTCCTGAGCGGTGACGTCGGGCAGCTCGGGGTCGCCCGACGTGGCGAGCGCCGGGACGAGCCCGATGGTCGCCGCCGCCACCCCCGCCACCGCGACCGGGACCGCGTAACGCGCCGCCTTGCGGCGGCCCGCGCGCGGCGCCTCGGCCTCATTGGTGTTCTGCTCCGGTTCGTACGGTGCCATTGTGTGCCCTACCTCCGTGGTCGGCGGCGGCCTTCCCTGTACGTGCCTGCGTCCACCCCGCGCCGCCATTCTCACCCGAATAGGTCAGGAGTGGTTGTTCTTGCTGGACCTTGCTTGTCTCCATACGACCAAATCGGCCAGCCAGAAGCGTCAGACCCCGGGAGCAACTCCACGTACTGCTGTGGGATGACAGAAGGCGGTGGCGCCTCCCCCATCCCGTAGGGGAGACGCCACTTGGGCCGGGCCCGGTGCCGGTGTGGATCAGCGCTGCACGAACACGTAGTCCGCCTTGTACGGCACCTTCGCGATGGCGCCCTCGTCACAGCTGCCCGCCGGGGCGACGCCGCCCACCGTGTTCAGGCGCAGGATCTCCGTCACGTGCGAGAGGCGTCCGTGCGGCTTGCCCGACTGGGTTGCCGCCAGGTCGAGTTCGGCGATGTTCGTCGCGCCGTTCGGCGTCCTGGAGATCACCTTGCCGGTGACCGCGCTGCGGTCGGGGGCCACCCACTGGGGAGTGCCCGAGTTGGGCGCGGTGAAGCTGTGCGCGATGTTCCCCTGGAGCCGCGCGCTGACGTCGCGCTGGGCGAAGGCGAACTTGCCGGAGCCGTCGTCGGCCTTCTTGCACTCGTAGATCTGCTGCCCCTCGATCACCGGGGCCTGGAAGTTGGACGAGGCGAACCGGAAGTCGAAGTCGGTGGTCACCGTGTGAAGCTGCCCGCGGACCGCGCCGCCCGGGAACTCGGCGGTGTGCAGATTGGCGTAGAAGCCGCCCGGGTTCCTCTTCAACTCCTCCAGCAGGGCGGCGTCCTTGACCTGGACCGTGCCGGTGACGCGGTGGCCCTTGCTCTGGCCGAGCAGTTTCGTGAAGTCGACCTTGACCCCGCCGTTGGCGCCCCTCTCGCCCTGGTGGATGTGGAGCGCGGTGGGCCTGTCCGTGCCGCGCCACTTGACCGTGACGGACACCTGGTCCCCCTTGACCTGGATGAACTCGAGCGCCGAGCCGTCCTTGTCACCGACCGCGGGCCCGCCCTGCACCGGCACCTCGTTCGCGCCGTTCAGGCTCGCCACGAAGATCGAACCGCTGGTGGTGCCAGTGTCGGCGGCAGCGGCGGGAACCGTCGCCAACGCCACCCCCGCGGATGCGGCGACGGCGATGCCGGAGGCGAGCAGGGCCCGGCGGCGGTGCGCGAGAGCGCTGAGCAGGCCCGAAGTGCTGAAAGTGCCCATGAGCTGAAATCTCCCCGTATGCGAGCTGACGCCCCCTGCGTCAGCTTCTGGGCATGGATACGAAGTGAATCTCAGTCTGGACTCAATCCAGCCGCACCCAAATAATGTGACCTGCATCACACAGGAATAGGATCGAGTGGGAGGGTACCCGGACCACAAAGGGGGTCGTCATGTTCACGACCCGGTACAGCAGAACCCGGCGCGTCAGCGGTTACGCCGCCGCGGCAGCCGCCGTCCTCGCGCTCACCGCGTCCGGCTGCGGCGACAGCGACAGCGGCGACAAGGACGGCGGGGGCGGCGGGGGCGACACCAAGAGCTCCGCGACGCTCACCGCCACCGAGGTCGACGAGGTCGGCACGGTCGTCACCAACAGCAAGGGGCACGTCCTGTACCGCTTCGACGAGGACACCGCGAAACCGTCGAAGTCCAACTGCAACGACAACTGCGAAAAGGTCTGGCCGGCCACACCCGCCCCCGGCACGGTGACCGTCGAGGGCGTCGACAAGGACCTCGTCGGCACGGTCACCCGCGACGACGGCACCAAGCAGCTCACCCTCGACGGCTGGCCGCTCTATACGTACGTCAAGGACGACGAGCCGCGCGAGGCGCAGGGCCAGGGCGTGGACGGCACTTGGTACGCCGTCACACCGACCGGCGCGAAGGCGCAGACCACCACGGACCAGCCTGAGGACGAGGACTCCGGGGGCGGCTACGGCTACTGACGCCGAACGCCACCCCTGGGCCGGCTCCGGACCTCAGCCCGCCCGGCGCCCCGCACAACCTCAGCCCGCCCGGTGCACCACGAGATCACAGAGCTCCACAAGCGACGTCTTGGCGTCGCAGTCCCGCAGCGGCGCGAGCGTGGCCCGTGCCTCCTCGGCGAACCGCACGGTGTCCTTGCGCGCCTGCTCAAGGGCCGGGTGCACCCGCAGCCGCGCAAGCGCCTCGGCGTGCCGGGTGTCATCCGTCAGGTCGGAGTCCAGCAGCTCGCACAGGGCGATGTCCTCGGGCAGACCGAGCTTCTCCACCCGCTCGCGCAGCCGGAGCACCGGAAGCGTGGGGATGCCTTCACGGAGGTCCGTGCCCGGGGTCTTGCCGGACTCGTGCGAGTCGGACGCGATGTCAAGGACGTCGTCGGCCAACTGGAACGCGACGCCCAGCCGCTCGCCGTACTGGGTCAGGACGTCCACGACGGTCTCGTCGGCGCCCGACATCATGGCGCCGAAACGACACGCCACGGCGACCAGCGAGCCGGTCTTGCCGCCGAGCACGTCCAGATAGTGGTCGACCGGGTCGCGGCCCTCGGTCGGCCCCGCGGTCTCCAGGATCTGGCCGGTGACCAGGCGTTCGAAGGCCTCGGCCTGGATGCGGACGGCGTCCGGACCGAGGTCGGCCAGGATGTACGAGGCGCGGGCGAACAGGAAGTCGCCGGTCAGGACGGCCACCGAGTTGCCCCAGCGCTGGTTGGCGCTCTCGACGCCGCGGCGCACATCGGCCTCGTCCATCACGTCGTCGTGGTAGAGCGTCGCGAGGTGCGTCAACTCCACGACCACGGCGGAGGGCACGACGCCCGGCGCGTAGGGATCGCCGAACTGCGAGGCGAGCATCACGAGCAGCGGCCTGAACCGCTTGCCGCCCGCGCGCACCAGATGCTGTGCCGCCTCCGTGATGAAGGGGACCCCGCTTTTGGTGGCGTCGAGCAGACCTTCCTCGACGGCCGCCAATCCGGCCTGGACATCGGCTTCGAGAGCCTGGTCCCGCACGCTGAGGCCGAAGGGCCCGACGACGGTCACGAGGGGTTCTCCTGTCTGCTGACGATCACAAGTCGGTCACTCGGTCGATCATCACTCGGTCGATCTTCGCGTGATGACGGGGTCGATGACACGGTTTGTCGATGTGTCGCTGCCATCACTCAAGTCAGCGTATCCGGTCGCCTTTCGATCACAGTGGGCACCCGCCTGTGCAATGCCGCCCAGGCGGGGCGCGATCACCGCCGGTATGTTCTTGATCAGCTGATACGAACCAGAAGACCGCAACGCCCCGTAATCGACCGAATCACCGGGAGCAGCTCCTTGTCCCGTACGCAGGCCGAAGCCGAACCGCCCCCGGATCCTTCCACGGAGCCGCCGCCGGGCGACGACCACGCCTTCTTCGGTCAGCCGCGCGGGCTGCTCACCCTCTCCGGACTCGAAGTCTGGGAGCGCTTCTCGTTCCTCGGCATGCAGGCCATCCTCGTCCTCTACTTCGCGGGCTCCGTCGCCGACGACGGCATGGGCATGGATTCCGGAACTGCCGCGTCCGTGTCGGCTGCGTACGGAACGCTCGTCTATCTCGTCTCGGTGGCGGGCGGCTGGCTCGCCGACCGCATCCTCGGCTCGTACCGCGCGGTCCTGTGGGGCGGCATCCTCATCGCCTGCGGGCACTACTCGATGGCGGTGCCGACGGCGACGATGACCTGGGCCGGGCTCGGTCTGATCAGCGCGGGCACCGGACTGCTCAAGCCGAACGTCGCCTCCATGGTCGGCAAGCTCTACCGCACCGACGACGACCGGCGCGACGCCGGCTTCGCGCTCTACTACATGGCGATCAACGTGGGCGCCTTCGCGGGACCGCTGATCACCGGCTGGCTCGGCGACCACAGGGGCTGGCACTGGGGCTTCTCGGCGGCCGCGATCGGCATGACGTTCGGCCTCGTCCAGTACGTGTGGGGGCGGCGCCATCTCGCGGGGCGCAAGGCGTCCGCCGAATTCGCGCTGCCCCGGGATGCGATGCGCCGGGCGGCGTTCCTGATCGTCGTGGGCCTCGTCGCGGTGGCCGCCGTGGGCGGTCTGCTCGCCGCTGTCGGCTGGCTGACCATGGACCGGTTCGTCGACCTGCTCACCCTGATCTCGGTGATCGCGCCGGCCGTCTACTTCGCGGTCATGTTCCGCAGCCCGCGCGTGACGGCCGAGGAACGCGGCCGTCTCAAGCCGTACATCGTGCTCTTCCTGGCGTCGGTCGTCTTCAACTTCATCCTGTTCCAGGCGTACTCGACGATGATCCTGCTCGCGTCGACGAACGCCGAGACCTCGATCCTCGGCTTCACCTTCCCCGCCAGTTGGTACGCCTCCGCGCTCGGCGCCTTCGAGGTCGCGCTCGCCCCGGTCGTCGCCGCGGTCTGGGCGCAGATGGGCCACGGCCAGCCGCACGCGTCCAACAAAATCGCGTTCGGCGTGATCCTGGGCGGCCTCTCGTTCCTCCTGATGGTCCTGCCGACCTCGGGGCACTCCGACGACACGTACCAGATGGCCGTCTGGTGGATCGTCGGCTCGTATCTGCTGCTCGGGCTCGGCGACATCCTCGTCGAGACCTCCGGCATGTCGGCCACGACGAAGCTCGCCCCGAAGGCCTTCGCCAGCCAGACGATGTCCCTCTGGTTCCTCTCGCTCGCCCTCGCCAACGGCATCCAGGCGCAGGCCGTGAAGCTCTACGGAGAGGTCTCCAACCCGGCGTACTTCGGCGTGAACGGCGCCATCGCGGTGGCCGCCGGTGTCGCCGTCATCCTGCTCGCACCGTGGCTGCGCCGCACCATGCACCCCGTCCACTGAGGTTCCCGCCATGCAGATTCGCTCCTCCTTCCCGTACGAGACCACCCGCGAGGACGTCCAGGTACCCCTCCCGGACGGAACCAAGCTGTACGCGCGCATCTGGCGCCCGGTGACGGACGAACCCGTCCCCGCGCTCCTCGAATACCTCCCCTACCGGCTGAGCGACTGGACGGCGCCGCGCGACTGGCAGCGCCACCCCTGGTACGCGGGCCACGGCTACGCCTCCGTGCGCGTGGACGTGCGGGGCCACGGCAACTCGGAGGGCATGCCGGGCGACGAGTACTCGGCGGTCGAGCTGGCCGACGGGGTCGCGGTCGTCAACTGGCTCGCCGCGCAGCCCTGGTGCACGGGCAAGGTCGGCATGTTCGGCATCTCCTGGGGCGGCTTCAACTCCCTCCAGATCGCGGCTCTCGCGCCCGAGCCGCTCAAGGCGGTCGTCACGGTCTGCTCGACGGACGACCGTTATGACAACGACGTGCACTACATGGGTGGTTCCGTCCTCGCGGTGGACATGCACGCATGGGCGGCGACGATGCTGGCGTTCGTGTCGCGCCCGCCGGACCCGCTGTTCGCCGGCTCCGACTGGCGCGAGATGTGGCTGGCCCGCCTCGAAGCCGTGGATCCCTTCATCCACACCTGGCTCGACCACCAGACCCGCGACGACTACTGGCGGCACGGCAGCGTCTGCGAGGACTACTCGGCGATCAGCGCGGCGGTGCTCGCGGTGGGCGGCTTCCACGATCCCTACCGGGACACGGTGCTGCGCCTGGTCGAACATCTGCCGGGCGACGTACGGGGGTTGATCGGCCCGTGGTCGCACCAGTACCCGGACCGGGGTCTGCCGCCGGGCCCGGCGATCGGCTTCCTCCAGGAGACGCTGCGATGGTGGGACCACCATCTGAAGGGCGTCACTGCATCCGATAGCGCCTCCGGCGCGGGCGACGTCATGGCGGAGCCGAAGCTCCGCTCCTGGATCAGCGATTCGCACCGGCCCGCGACGGTGTACGACGAGCTGCCGGGCGGCTGGGTCGGCGACCCCTCCTGGCCGTCCCCGAACGTCACCCCCGTGTCGTACGCCCTCCAGGGCAACCCCCTGATCGTGAACTCCCCGCAGCACACCGGCCTGGACGCGGGCCGCTTCTTCCCCTTCGGCAACGACGCCGATCTGCCCCCGGACCAGCGGGACGAGGACGCCAAGTCGGCGTGCTTCGAGTTCGAGGTGCCATCGGCGGTACGCATCCTCGGCCGGCCCCGGGTGACGCTGCGGCTCCGCATGGACGTGCCCTTCGGGCAGGCGATCGCCCGGGTGTGCGACGTGGCCCCGGACGGCTCGTCGACCCTGGTCACGCGCGGCGTCCTCAACCTGTCCGCCCGCCATGGACGCGACCGGGCGGACGCCTGGCCGCTCGGCGACACCGAGGACGTGACGTTCGACCTGAACGCCATCGGGTACGCGTTCCCGCCCGGGCACCGGATCCGGCTCGCGGTGTCGTCGGCGTACTGGCCGTGGATCTGGCCGCAGGCCGACTCGGCGGGCTTCGTCCTCGACCCGGCGGGCAGCTCCCTGGAACTGCCGGTCAGGGAGGGCGAGTTGGATCCGGGGATCACCTTCGCCGCGCCCGAGCAGTCCGAGCCGCTGGAGGTCGTGTACCCGGCGACGCTCGACGAGCAGCGCCCCGAGCGCCTGGTCGTACGCGATGTGGCGAAGGGCGAATGGCGCCTGGAGGTGGACCCGCGCTACGGCGGTACGCGGGTCTACCCGGACGGCCTTGAATTCACCGAGGACGCGCTGGAGACGTACACGATCAACGAGTCCGACCCCCTCTCCGCCCGCACCCGCTCCGACTGGACGATCCGCCTACACCGCCCCGAACTGGCCTGGGACGTACGGGTGGAGTCACGCTCCGAGATCACCTGCGACGCGGCGGACTTCATCACGTCGAACGAGGTGGTGTGCAAGGACGGCGGAGAGGTGGTGTTCCACCGCACGTGGGAGAAGCGAATCCCGCGGACGGCGGGGTGAGTTGCGCCCGGCAAGGGGCGCGGGGAACTGCGGGGTGAGTTGCGCCCCGTAAGGGGCGCGGGGAACTGCGCGACAAGCCACGACGGACCCGCGGACGAATACCGCACTTCCCGCGGAGCACTTAGCGCCTAGCCGAACAGCCGCTCAAGCACCGCAGCCACCCCGTCGTCCTCGTTCGACGAAGTCACCTCATCGGCAGCCGACTTGAGGTCGGGATGCGCGTTGGCCATGGCCACGCCACGCGCCGCCCACACGAACATCGGTACGTCATTGGGCATGTCGCCGAAGGCAATGGTGTCCGCGGAGCTCATCCCGAGCCGCTCGGCGGCGAGCGCGAGCCCGGTCGCCTTGGTCACCCCGCGCGGCTGCAGCTCGACCGTGCCGGGACCGGACATGGTGACGGTGGCGAGGGACCCGACGGCATCACGCGCCACGGCGGCCAACTCGTCGTCGGTCAGCTCGGGATGGCGCAGCAGCACCTTGCTGATCGGCTCGGCCCAGAGCGCGTCACGCCATCGCACCCGCACGGCCGGCAGCGTGGGGTGCGGCATCAGATACCCGGGCTCGATGAGGGTGAGCCCGTCCACGCCGTCCTGGTCGACGGCGGCGTGGACCTGCCCCACCTCGGCCTCGATCTTGCCGAGCGCGGCCTCGGCGAGCTCCCGGTCCAGGGTCACCGACCACACCATCCGGTCGGACTCCGCGTCGTACAACTGCGCCCCCTGCCCGCAGACGGCGAGACCGCCGCTGCCCAGATCGTCGAGGAGCGGCTTCACGCGCGGCGCGGGCCGCCCGGTCACCACCAGGTGCCGTGCCCCGGCGGCTACCGTCGCCGCCAGCGCGGCCCGCGACCGGTCGGAGATGGTGTCGTCGCCGCGCAGCAGCGTTCCGTCCAGGTCAGTGGCGATAAGTGAATATGCGAGGGGAGCGGCCATGATCCAGAGAATACGGATCCGCGGCGATGCCGAAAGCAACGTCACAAGAGCTGTGACGGGCGCAGTGCGCCGGTCGCACAACCGGCGCTCCGGGGATTCACCGGGACGTGTCGTTCCGAACGGCTCGGGGGCGCACGCCGGGGTGGGACGACGAGTACCCGGACGGGTGCCGAATCCACCTGATTCCCCTTCGTCTTGGCCCTAGTTGGCCTTCGCCACCGCCCTCCCGTTCCCCCTCGCCCACCGCCCCTTCGTCCTCCCTCGCCCGCCCCTCAGCCGTGCGCCGCCGCGAGATGCCGGGCAAGGCGCGGAGAGGCGAACTCCGTCCCGCACACGAACCGCATCACCGGTCCGTACGAGGCCGCCGCCGGCAGCCCCGTGAAGTACAGGCCGGGCACCGACGAGACATACCCCGCACCGAGCTTCGGCGTCCCCCGGCTCACCGCGAGGCGGGCGCGGAGCGCGTGGCCCAGGAAGTCCATCGCGGCGATGTCGACCCGGTAGCCCGTCGCCGCTATGACGTGGTCGGCGGAGAGCTCGCGGGTGCGGCCGCCCAGGGTCTCGACCCGCAGCACCGGGCTGCCGTCGCGGACGTCCGCCGATGCGACGCGGCGGACCTCGCGCGTCTCGACCTTGCCCTCGAAGCGGTCGCGCAGCCACCAGGCGCCAAGGGGTCCCAGGATGCGGCGGACCAGGAAGTGGCGGGCCTGCGGGGGCAGATAGCGGTAGGGGTGCGGGTAGTAGCTGATCGCGTAGAGCGACCAGGCGCGGCCGAACGGCGACTCGGGGCGCAGCCTCGGCTGCTCCCACGGGGGCGCCCCGAATCCCACCGACCCCTTGCCGCGCGCCACCACCCGTACGTTCGCGCCCGCTTCGGCGGCGAGCGCGGCCGTCTCCAGGGCGGACTGGCCCGCGCCGACCACGATCAGGTCACGCCCGGAGAACCGCGAAAGGTCGTGGTGCTGCGAGCTGTGCGAGACGGGCCCTGTGGGGGTCGGTCCGTCCGGTACGGCCGCCGCAAGCTCGGGCGGCAGCTGCGCGAGGCCGGAGAGCCCGGTCGCGACGACGACCACGCGGGCCGTGAACTGCTCGCCGGAGTCCAGCTTGAGCTCGAAGCCGGCCGTGCCCCTGCGGTCGACCGACACCACCCGCACCTGTTCGAGTTCGGGCACGAGCTTCTGCTTGAACCACTCCCCGTAGGCGACGAAGGTCTCCACGGGGATGATGTCCTCGTCGGTGACCAGGCGCGGTATCCCCGCCGCGTCGCAGTAGTCGACGAGCTTGTGGCCGCGCTGCGGCGCGTCGATGTTCGACGCCGCGGGCGTCGACTTCAGGAGCATCCCCGCGGGCATATGGGCGCGCCAACTGACCATGGGCTCGCCGAAGATCCGCACCGGGATGCCGCGGGCCCGTAGATGGGCGGCGGTGGACAGGCCGAACGGGCCCGCCCCGATGATTGCTACTGGCTGGATCACGAAGTCCCTCCCCAGGACGTCACTTGTTGCGTGTGCCTACTTCGTGTGGTGCTGGATTCAGCTGTGGATTCAGTTGTGGATTCAGTTGTGATCACGCCGAGGCGGCCGCGGCGCCTCGGCTCAACTCGTCGTGCTCCCCCGCCGGTTCGTGCGCCAGAGCTGGTACAGATGCTTCGCCCCCGGCCGTACGAACCTCGCGAGCATCGTGAAGAACGGCTTCATGTCGTCCGCCGCGAGCCACGCCAGTTCCGTGCCGCTCGCGTGGGCGGGCGCGTGCGGCGTCGTATATCCGCTGCGGCGGTAGGCGAGGAGAGCGGGCAGGTCGATGTTCTCCACAACGTACCGATGACCGGCGCGCTGTTCCCCCTCCGGGACGGAGCGGCCTGTCAGGTGCAGATGCATCGCACGGACGACGTCGATCCCGGACTCGCTCTCGAAGAGCCGGAACTGGGCGCCCATGCGCGGGTTGAAGTCGAGCAGTTTGTACTGACCGTCGCGCCGGTCGAAGCGCAGGTCGAGGTCGATGATTCCGGTGAAGCCGATCTGCTTGATGAAACGTGCGGCGAGGTCCGCGAGTTCCGGATTGTCGACGACGTACGCATTCGCCGTCATCCCCGCGTGCGGCGGCCAGGAGCGCACCTTGACGCCCGTGAACATCGCGAGCGGCGTCGAGTCCGCGTCGAAGTACGCGTGCACGATCCAGTCCTCGGCCTGCTCGCGGGGCAGATACTCCTGGAGGATCACACCGGGGCGCGCGCCCCAGTCACGGGCCAGGCTGAGCAGGCCGTCCGGGGTCTCTATGCGCGTCGTCCCGTTCACCGCGGGTCTGGTGCGGCGGGTGAACGCCTCGCGGTTCTTGGCGACCACCGGGAAGGCCGCCGCGGCGGCGAACTCCTCGATGTCCCCGAGGCTTTCGGGGAAGGCCGCCGCGGGCGACGCGATGCCGTGCTCCACGCACAGCCCGTGCAGGCCCTGCTTGCTGGCGAGGCGGCGGGGCAGCTCCGGCTCCACGCGCGGGAACAGGAACCCCGCGTCACCGAGCGGCTGCTGGTGCTCGGCGATGAGGACGGCCGCCTCCTCGTCGGTGGGGATCAGGACCGTGGGTCTGCCGATCCGGCGGGCGACGCGCAGCAGCCCGTCGACGAGCCGCTCCGGTTCCTCGGCCCCTGTGGTCGGCCAGGGGAAGGCTCCGGTGAGGTGACGCGAGACCGCCGCGGGCGTGTAACGGTCCTCCGTGATCGCATACATGGGCACGCCGAGTCGCCCCAGGCTGCGGATGGCGCCGACGCCGCCGTGGTGCAGCGGATAGTTGCCGAACTTTACGATCAGGCCGGGCACGTCCCGGTCCACCGCCACGGGCACGCTGTCGTTCGTCCTGGCCACGGGTCCCCCCACGTGTCCTTCCGTCTGACCCGGACCCACCCCGTCCGCGTCCCCCAAAGGACGCTAAGCCGGAATTGACCACTCCAGCAAGGCTTATTCGGACATTGCGAACTCTTTAGGCACTGCCCGAACCAGGGACTTCCCACGTAACGTGTGGCACACCCAATGGAAAGCGAGGCAGGTACGCATGTCCGAGCAGACCCCGCTCGAGCCGGCCGGGAGCGACCCTTCCGTGCGCTCCGAAGGCGGCGACCCCTTCGCCCTCTCGGAGAGCGACCCCTTCGGGCCGCACAATCTTCCGTACGGCGTGTTCTCCCCCGCCGGTGACGCCGAGCGCAGGGTCGGCGTACGACTCGGCGATCACGTCCTCGACGCGGGCGCAGCGGCCGCCGCGCTCGGTTCGCCCTATGTCTCGCTGCTCGCACGGCCCACGCTGAACCCGCTGCTCGCAGCGGGCCGCACCGCCTGGTCCGACGTCCGGCGCGCGATCACGGCATGGGTGACGATCCCGGCCCACCGCGAGGTGGTCCGTCCACTCCTCCACCCGCTGTCCGAGGTGACGCTGCACCTCCCCTTCGAGGTCGCGGACTATGTGGACTTCTACGCCTCCGAGCACCACGCGACGCATCTGGGCAAGATCTTCCGCCCGGACTCGCCGACGCCGCTGACCCCCAACTGGAAGCACCTGCCGATCGGTTACCACGGCCGGTCAGGCACCGTTGTGGTCTCCGGGACTGAAGTGGTACGTCCGACGGGGCAGCGCAAGGCGCCCGCCGACACGGCACCCGTCTTCGGCCCCTCGGTCCGGCTCGACATCGAGGCGGAGGTCGGCTTCGTCGTCGGTACGCCGTCGGAGCTCGGCACGCCGGTGCCGCTCGCGGACTTCCGTGAGCATGTCTTCGGCCTCACGCTCCTCAACGACTGGTCGGCGCGCGACATCCAGGCCTGGGAGTACGTCCCGCTCGGGCCGTTCCTCGGCAAGTCCTTCTGCACCTCCGTCTCGGCGTGGATCACCCCGCTGGAGGCGCTGGACGCGGCGCGCGTCACCCCGCCCGCGCGGACGCACGAACTCCTTCCCTATCTGGACGACTCGGCCGAGTCCGCCGCGGACGAGCCGGGCGGCTACGACCTGCGGATCACCGTGACCCTGAACGGCCACGTCATCTCCGAGCCGCCCTTCTCCACCGTCTACTGGACGGCCGCCCAGCAGCTGGCCCACATGACGGTGAACGGCGCGTCCCTGCGCACCGGTGACCTCTACGGCTCGGGCACCGTCTCCGGCCCCTCGGAGGGGCAGTACGGCTCCCTCATCGAGATCACCTGGAACGGCCGCGACGCGCTTGTCCTGCCGGACGGGAAGCGGACGTTCCTTGAGGACGGGGATGAGGTCACTCTGACGGCGTGGGCACCTGGGCCGGATGGGATCCGGGTGGGTCTCGGCGAGGTTTCTGGCAGGGTCGCCTCGGCTCGCTGAGAGTGCTGGCCGGGGGCCTTGGGCCGGGGGTGGGTCCACCCCCGGCTCCCGCTGAGCGCTCCCAGGGGGTGCCACTCAGTGTCCTTGGGCGGCTGCGGCTTCATCGTGGCTGAGCGCGCAGTTCCCCGCGCCCCTTCGGGCGCCGGCAGCTCGGCCACTCAGAAGTCGTCCGGTGGCTCCGGCCACTCCTCCTCCGGGGTCTCCGGGGTCTCCGGCGGAGGAGTGGCCGTACCGTTCAGCTCCGCCAGTACCCCCAGCACGCCCTCCCCGTACGTCGCCAGCTTCTTCTCGCCGAGGCCGCTGATGCCGGCGAGCTCCGCCAGGGACGAGGGCCGCAGCGTGGCGATCTCCCGCAGCGTGGCGTCGTGGAAGATCACGTACGCCGGGAGGCCGAGCTCCTTGGCCTGTGCCCCGCGCCATGCCCGCAGCGCCTCGAACACCGGCACCGCCTCCTGAGGCAGCTCGGCCACGGCGGCCGCCGTCTTCGCCTTCCGCTCCCCCTTCGATGCCCGGGCGGCAGCCGCGCGCTTGGGCTCCTTGCGCAACCGCACCTCCCGCTGCCGGCCGAGGACTGTTCGGCTCTCCTCGGTCAGGACCAGCGTGCCGTACTCCCCCTCGACCGCGATAAGACCCTGGGCCAGCAACTGCCGCACCACGCCCCGCCATTCGGCCTCCGCGAGCTCCTCGCCGATGCCGAAGACCGAGAGCTGGTCGTGGTCGAACTGGATGACCTTGGCGGTCTTCTTGCCGAGCAGGATGTCGATGATCTGGCCCGCGCCGAACTTCTGCCCGCGCTCGCGCTGGAGCCGTACGACGGTGGACAGGACCTTCTGTGCCGCGACCGTGCCGTCCCAGGTCTCCGGAGGAGTGAGGCATGTGTCGCAGTTGCCGCAGGACTGGCCCTCCGCCTCCTGGCCGAAGTACGTGAGGAGCTGGGCCCTGCGGCACTGCGCGGTCTCGCACAGCGCCAGCATCGAGTCCAGGTGCGAGGCGGCCCGGCGGCGGAACGCCTCGTCGCCCTCGCCACCCTGGATCAGCTTCCGCTGCTGGACGACGTCCTGCAGGCCGTACGCCATCCAGGCCGTGGAGGGCAGTCCGTCACGTCCCGCGCGGCCCGTTTCCTGGTAGTAGCCCTCGACCGACTTCGGCAGGTCGAGGTGGGCGACGAACCGGACGTCCGGCTTGTCGATGCCCATGCCGAAGGCGATCGTGGCGCAGACGACCAGGCCCTCCTCCCGGAGGAAACGGGACTGGTGGGCGGCGCGCGTCCCGCCGTCCAGGCCCGCGTGGTACGGCACCGCCTCGATGCCGTTCCTGCACAGGAACTCCGCTGTCTTCTCGACCGAGTTGCGCGACAGGCAGTAGACGATGCCCGCGTCCCCCGCGTGCTCCTCCTTCAGGAAGGACAGGAGCTGCTTCTTGGGCTCGGCCTTCGGCACGATGCGGTACTGGATGTTGGGCCGGTCGAAGCTCGCCACGAAGTGCTTGGCGTCCGGCATGCCGAGCCGCTCGGTGATCTCCCGGTGCGTGGCGTGCGTCGCCGTCGCCGTCAGGGCGATGCGCGGCACGTCCGGCCAGCGCTCGCCGAGGAGGGAGAGGGCCAGATAGTCGGGGCGGAAGTCGTGGCCCCACTGGGCGACGCAGTGCGCCTCGTCGATCGCGAAGACGGAGATCTTGGCGCGCGAGAGCAGGTCGAGGGTCGACTCCAGGCGCAGCCGCTCCGGCGCCAGGTACAGCACGTCGAGCTCCCCCGCGAGGAACTCGGCCTCCATCACGCGCCGCTCGTCGAAGTCCTGCGTGGAGTTGATGAACCCGGCCCGCACGCCCAGCGCCCGCAACGCGTCCACCTGGTCCTGCATGAGCGCGATGAGGGGCGAGACGACCACGCCCGTGCCGGATCTGACCAGGGCCGGGATCTGATAGCAGAGCGACTTGCCGCCGCCGGTGGGCATCAGCACGACGGAGTCCCCGCCCGCGATCACATGCTCGATGATCGCTTCCTGCTCGCCGCGGAACGCGTCGTACCCGAAGATACGGTGCAGCGTCCGCAGCGCGTCACTGTCCGCCACCGCGCTCGGTACGGTCACCTCGCTCATGCCACTGATCCCATCCATCGCCCTGCCCCCGTACGTCGCGCTTCGACCACTGCCTCCACGATAGGGCTCAGGACCGACAGCTCTGGAAGTTATCCACAGGCCCGGCCCTCCAGACGCCACCGCCCGGCACCCCAGTCGAACAGGGTGTCGGGCGGCGGACGAACGAAGACGGAGACAGAGAGGGAGACGGTCAGCGGACGAAGACCCCCGCCTGGTTCGCCAGATCCAGGAAGTACTGCGGGGCCACACCGAGAACGACCGTCACCGCGACGCCCACACCGATCGCGGTCATCGTCAGCGGCGAGGGCACGGCGACAGTCGGGCCGTCCGCCTTCGGCTCGCTGAAGAACATGAGCACGATCACACGGATGTAGAAGAAGGCGGCGATCGCGGACGAGATCACACCGACCACGACCAGCGCGCCCGCGCCGCCCTCGGCCGCCGCCTTGAAGACCGCGAACTTGCCGGAGAACCCGGACGTCAGCGGGATGCCGGCGAAGGCGAGCAGGAAGACCGCGAAGACCGCCGCGACCAGCGGCGACCTGCGGCCGAGCCCCGCCCACTTGGACAGGTGCGTGGCCTCACCGCCCGCGTCCCGCACCAGCGTGACCACGGCGAACGCGCCGATCGTCACGAAGGAGTAGGCCCCCAGATAGAAGAGGACCGACGAGATGCCGTCCGGTGTCATGGCGATGACACCGGCGAGGATGAAGCCCGCGTGCGCGATCGACGAGTACGCGAGGAGCCGCTTGATGTCGGTCTGGGTGATCGCGACGATCGCACCGGCCAGCATCGTGAGGATCACGACGCCCCACATCACGGGCCGCCAGTCCCAGCGCAGGCCCGGCAGGACCACGTAGAACAGCCGGAGCAGCGCGCCGAACGCGGCCACCTTCGTCGCCGCCGCCATGAAGCCGGTCACCGGGGTCGGAGCACCCTGGTAGACGTCCGGGGTCCACATGTGGAACGGCACCGCGCCGACCTTGAAGAGCAGACCCATGACGATCATCGCGGCGCCGATCAGGAGCAGCGCGTCGTTGCCCATGGTGTCGGCGAGCGCCGGGTTGACCGTCTCGATGCTGCCGTCGACGACCTTCGCGATCGTGCCGTACGACACCGAGCCCGCGTACCCGTAGAGCAGGGCGATCCCGAAGAGCATGAAGGCGGAGGAAAAGGCGCCGAGCAGGAAGTACTTGACGGCGGCTTCCTGCGACATCAGACGCTTGCGACGGGCGAGCGCGCACAGCAGGTAGAGCGGCAGCGAGAAGACCTCAAGAGCGATGAAGAGCGTCAGGAGGTCGTTCGCCGACGGGAAGACGAGCATCCCGCCGATCGCGAAGAGCGCCAGCGGGAACACCTCGGTGGTGGTGAACCCGGCCTTCGTGGCGGCCTTTTCGCCCTCGCTGCCCGGCACGGCGCCGGCCTGCGCGACGAACGAGTCGACGCGATTGCCGTGCGCCAGCGGGTCGAGCCGCCGCTCGGCGAAGGTGAAGATCGCGACGAGTCCGGCGAGGAGGATCGTGCCCTGCAGGAAGAGCGCGGGTCCGTCGACGGCGATGGCGCCCATCGCGGCGATGTGCGCCTTTGTCGTGCCGTATCCGGTGGCCGCGAGTCCGACGACCGCGGCGAAGGCCGCGGTGATGGCGACCACGGCCACGAACACCTGGACGTAGTAACGGGACTTACGCGGTACGAAGGCCTCGATGAGGATCCCGAGGACCGCCGCGCCGATGACGATCAACGTCGGTGACAGCTGCGCGTACTCGATCGTGGGAGTGTCGATCTTGTCGATCGTGTCCTGGGGCGCCGCGGCCGACGCCATTGTCCACAGGCTGTGGACAGCCGATGCGCTCACTTGGCCGCCTCCACGTCGGGCTTCGGGTCCTTCTGCTGTACGTCGGACATGGTGTGCTTGACCGCCGGGTTCACCAGCTCGGTGAGCGGCTTCGGGTAGACACCGAGGCCGATCAGGAGCGCGATCAGCGGGGCGACGACGACCAGTTCCCGCACCCGCAGGTCGGGCATGGCCGAGACCTCCGGCTTCACGGGGCCGGTCATCGTCCGCTGATACAGGACGAGGGTGTAGAGCGCGGCGAGCACGATGCCGAAGGTCGCGATGATCCCGGCCACCGGATAGCGCGCGAACGCGCCGACCAGGACCAGGAACTCACTCACGAACGGGGCGAGCCCCGGCAGCGAGAGCGTCGCGAGACCGCCGATCAGGAAGGTGCCCGCGAGCACCGGGGCGACCTTCTGCACGCCTCCGTAGTCCGCGATGAGCCGCGAACCGCGCCGCGAGATCAGGAAGCCGGCCACCAGCATCAGCGCGGCGGTCGAGATGCCGTGGTTGACCATGTAGAGCGTCGCGCCGGACTGGCCCTGCGAGGTCATCGCGAAGATGCCGAGAATGATGAACCCGAAGTGCGAGATCGACGCGTACGCCACAAGCCGCTTGATGTCGCGCTGGCCGACGGCGAGCAGCGCGCCGTAGACGATGCTGATCAGCGCGAGTACGACGATGACCGGCGTCGCCCACTTGCTCGCCTCGGGGAAGAGCCCGAGGCAGAACCGCAGCATCGCGAACGTGCCGACCTTGTCGACGACGGCCGTGATCAGTACGGCGACCGGGGCCGTGGCCTCGCCCATCGCGTTCGGCAGCCAGGTGTGCAGCGGCCACAGCGGCGCCTTCACCGCGAAGGCGAAGAAGAAGCCGAGGAAGAGCCACCGCTCGGTGCTGGTCGCCATGTCCAGCGTGCCGTTGGCTCGCGCCTCGGCGATCTCCTGGAGCGAGAAGTTCCCCGCCACCACGTAGAGCCCGATCACGGCGGCCAGCATGATCAGGCCGCCGACCAGGTTGTAGAGGAGGAACTTCACGGCCGCGTACGAGCGTTGCGCCGATGCCTTCTCGTCGCTGCCCGCGTGGGCGCGGTCTCCGAAGCCGCCGATGAGGAAGTACATCGGGATGAGCATGGCTTCGAAGAAGATGTAGAAGAGGAAGACGTCGGTGGCCTCGAAGGAGATGATCACCATCGCCTCGACGGCGAGAATCAGGGCGAAGAAGCCCTGAGTCGGCCGCCAGCGCGAGGACTTGGTCTCCAGAGGATCCGCGTCGTGCCACCCCGCCAGGATGATGAAGGGGATGAGCAGCGCGGTGAGCGCGATGAGCGCGACACCGATGCCGTCCACTCCGAGTTCGTACCGCACCCCGAAGTCCGCGATCCAGGACCGGGATTCGGTGAGTTGATAGCGGTCCCCGTCCGGGTCGAACCGCACGAGCACGGTCACGGCGAGCGCGAGCGT
Organism: Streptomyces sp. NPDC021622; assembly: GCF_040640795.1. NCBI lineage: Bacteria > Bacillati > Actinomycetota > Actinomycetes > Kitasatosporales > Streptomycetaceae > Streptomyces > Streptomyces sp. NPDC021622. The sequence goes on along the minus strand of NZ_JBFACK010000006.1, from coordinate 126,150 downwards.
CGCGAGCGAGACGAGCAGCGCGAGCCACTTGGCGGCGCTCCGCCGGGCGGCCGGGACGGCTGCCGTGGCGATCGCGCCGACCGCGGGCAGGGCCGCCGTCGCTGTCAGCAGAGGAAAGGACATCGGTATCAGACCGCCCTCATCAGCAGGGTCGCGGCGATCAGTACCGCAGCGCCGCCGAACATCGAGACCGCGTAGGAGCGGGCGTAGCCGTTCTGCAGTTTGCGCAGCCGCCCGGAGAGCCCGCCGACCGAGGCCGCCGTGCCGTTGACGACTCCGTCGACCAGGGTGTGGTCGACGTAGACCAGGGACCGTGTGAGGTGCTCGCCACCGCGCACCAGGACCACGTGGTTGAAGTCGTCCTGGAGGAGGTCGCGGCGGGCGGCCCGGGTGAGCAGCGAGCCGCGCGGGGCGGTGACCGGGACCGGCCGGCGTCCGTACTGGACGTAGGCGAAGGTCACGCCGATGACCAGGACGACCATGGTGGCGCCCGTGACCGTGGTGGCGCTGAGCGGCGAGTCGCCGTGCGCGTGGTGGGTGACCGGCTCCAGCCAGTGCATGAAGCGGTCGCCGATGCTGAAGAACCCGCCCGCGAAGACCGACCCGAAGGCCAGCAGGATCATCGGGATCGTCATCGACTTGGGCGACTCGTGCGGGTGCGGCTCCTTGCCTTCCCCCGCGGCGGAGCCGCTATCAGACACTGTCGGCTGCCACCGCTTCTCTCCGAAGAAGGTCAAGATCATCACGCGAGTCATGTAGAAAGCGGTGATACCGGCACCCAGGAGCGCCACCGAGCCGAGGATCCAGCCCTCCGTGCCGCCCTTGGCGAACGCCGCCTCGATGATCTTGTCCTTGGAGAAGAAGCCGGACAGACCGGGGAAGCCGATGATCGCGAGATAGCCGAGACCGAAGGTCACGAAGGTGACCGGCATGTACTTGCGCAGGCCGCCGTACTTCCTCATGTCGACCTCGTCGTTCATGCCGTGCATGACCGAACCGGCCCCGAGGAAGAGCCCGGCCTTGAAGAAGCCGTGCGTCACCAGGTGCATGATCGCGAAGACATAGCCGATGGGGCCGAGGCCCGCGGCCAGGATCATGTAGCCGATCTGGGACATCGTCGACCCGGCGAGGGCCTTCTTGATGTCGTCCTTCGCGCAACCGACGATCGCACCGAAGAGGAGCGTGACCGCGCCCACGACGGTGACGGCGAGCTGTGCGTCCGGCGCGGCGTTGAAGATCTCTCCGGAGCGGACGATCAAGTACACGCCCGCGGTCACCATCGTCGCCGCGTGGATCAGGGCCGAGACCGGGGTCGGGCCCTCCATCGCGTCGCCGAGCCAGGACTGCAGCGGCACCTGGGCGGACTTGCCGCACGCGGCGAGCAGCAGCATCAGGCCGATGGCGGTGAGCTTGCCCTCGCTGGTCTCACCCGTCGACTCCAGGACCGGCCCGAAGGCGAACGTCCCGAAGGTGGTGAACATCAGCATGATCGCGATCGAGAGGCCCATGTCGCCGACCCGGTTGACCAGGAAGGCCTTCTTCGCGGCGGTCGCCGCGCTGGGCTTGTGCTGCCAGAAGCCGATCAGGAGGTACGAGGCGAGGCCCACGCCCTCCCATCCGACGTACAGGAGCAGGTAGTTGTCGGCGAGCACCAGGAGGAGCATCGCCGCGAGGAACAGGTTCAGATAGCCGAAGAAGCGGCGGCGCCGCTCGTCGTGCTCCATGTACCCGATGGAGTAGATGTGGATCAGCGTGCCCACACCGGTGATCAGCAGGACGAACGTCATCGACAGCTGGTCGAGCTGGAAGGCGACGTCCGCCTGGAAGCCCTCCACGGGGATCCAGCTGAACAGGTGCTGCGACAGGGAGCGCTCCTCGGCGCCCTTGCCCAGCATGTCGGTGAAGAGCAGCACGCCGACGACGAAGGAGGCGGCCGCGAGCAGCGTGCCGAGCCAGTGGCCCACGCGGTCCAACCGCCGCCCGCCGCACAGCAGTACGGCCGCTCCGAGCAGAGGCGCCGCTACCAGCAGCGCGATCAGGTTCTCCACTTTTCAGCGACCCCTTACAGCTTCATCAGGCTGGCGTCGTCGACCGAGGCCGAGTGGCGGGAGCGGAACAGCGACACGATGATCGCCAGGCCGACCACGACCTCCGCGGCGGCGACGACCATCGTGAAGAAGGCGATGATCTGGCCGTCGAGGTTGCCGTGCAGCCGGGAGAAGGCGACGAAGGCGAGGTTGCACGCGTTGAGCATCAGCTCGATACACATGAACACCACGATCGCGTTCCGCCTGATCAGCACGCCGGTGGCGCCGATCGCGAACAACAGCGCCGCGAGATACAGGTAGTTGACCGGATTCACTTCGACGCCTCCTCGGCCTGGGACGACCGCTCGAGACGCTCCGTGGAACGCTGCTCGAGCGCCCGCAGATCGGCGATCGCCTCGTCCGACACATCACGGATCTGACCGCGCTCGCGCAGCGTCTTGTTGACCGTGAGCTCCGACGGGGTGCCGTCCGGGAGCAGGCCCGCGATGTCCACGGCGTTGTGCCGTGCGTAGACACCCGGGGCGGGCAGCGGCGGCACATGGCTGGACCGCACGCGCTCCTCGGACATCTCGCGCTGCGTCTTGGCACGCTCCGTGCGCTCGCGGTGGGTGAGCACCATCGCGCCGACGGTGGCGGTGATCAGCAGCGCGCCGGTGATCTCGAAGGCGAAGACGTACTTCGTGAAGATGATCTCGGCGAGACCCTCCACGTTGCCGCCCGCGTTCGCCTTGGAGAGTCCGGCGAACTCGTTCACCGAAGCGTTCCCGATCCCCGCGAACAGCAGGATCGCGAAGCCGAAGCCGCACAGACCGGCCAGCCAGCGCTGGCCCTTGATGGTCTCCTTCAGGGAGTCGGCGGCCGTGACGCCGACGAGCATGACCACGAAGAGGAAGAGCATCATGATCGCGCCGGTGTAGACGACGACCTGGACGATGCCCAGGAAGTACGCGCCGTTGGCGAGGTAGAAGACCGCCAGGACGATCATGGTCCCGGCCAGGCAGAGCGCGCTGTGCACGGCCTTCTTCATGAGGATGGTGCACAGGGCGCCGATCACGGCGACCGTGCCGAGCACCCAGAACTGGACGGCCTCACCGGTCGATGTGGTGTAGGCGGCGAGCTGCGTCATCGCTTGATCACCTTCTCCGACGCGGGCTCGTCGTCACCGAAGGTGGAGGCGGCTTCCTGGGGCGTCTCCCCCTTGGAGAGGGCCACTTGGGGAACCGTGCCGGGCGCCGCCTCCGTCACCAGGCCGCGGTAGTAGTCCTGCTCGTCCGTGCCCGGGAAGATCGAGTGCGGAGACTCGACCATGCCTTCCTCCAGGCCGGCGAGCAGCTGCTCCTTGGTGTAGATGAGGTCCGCGCGGGTGCTGTCCGCCAGCTCGAACTCGTTCGTCATCGTCAACGCCCGCGTGGGGCACGCCTCGATGCACAGGCCGCACAGGATGCAGCGGGCGTAGTTGATCTGGTAGACGCGGCCGTACCGCTCGCCCGGGGAGTAGCGCTCCTCCTCGGTGTTGTCCGCGCCCTCCACATAGATGGCGTCCGCGGGGCAGGCCCAGGCGCAGAGCTCACAGCCGATGCACTTCTCCAGGCCGTCCGGATGGCGGTTGAGCTGATGCCTGCCGTGAAAGCGGGGAGCGGTGGTCTTCTCCTGCTCCGGGTACTGCTCGGTCAGCCGCTTCTTGAACATGGCCTTGAAGGTCACGCCGAAGCCCGCGACGGGGTTCTGGAACCCCTGCTTCGATTGGTTCGACTCGTGGGTCGAGCCCTCGTTCGGCTCAGCCATCGGACGCCTCCTTTCCGTCACTTTGAGTATCCGGCCCACCACTGACAATCAACTCCCGCTCCTGGCGCGAGCGTCGGCGCGGCACGGGCGGCAGGGTCTGTCCCGGCAGCGGCGGGACCGGGAATCCGCCGGCCATCGGGTCGAAGGCGACCGGCTCTTCCTCGACCGCCGCTTCCTTCTCGCGTTTGTCGCGGAAAATGTCGACGACGACGGAGAGCAAGAGCAGTGCGATGACTCCGCCGCCCACATAGAGCGCGATCGAGGTGAAGTCGTAGTCCTCGTTCCGCATCACCCGGACCGTGGCCACGAGCATCAGCCAGACGACCGAGACCGGGATCAGGACCTTCCAGCCGAGCTTCATCAGCTGGTCGTAGCGGACGCGTGGCAGCGTGCCGCGCAACCAGATGAAGAAGAACAGCAGCAACTGGACCTTGATCACGAACCAGAGCATCGGCCACCAGCCGTGGTTCGCGCCCTCCCAGAAGGTGCTGACCGGATACGGGGCCCGCCAGCCGCCCAGGAAGAGCGTGACCGAGACCGCCGAGACGGTGACCATGTTGACGTACTCGGCGAGCATGAACAGCGCGAACTTGATGGAGGAGTACTCGGTGTTGAAGCCACCGACGAGGTCGCCCTCGGACTCCGGCATGTCGAACGGCGCGCGGTTGGTCTCGCCGACCATCGTCACGATGTAGATCAGGAACGAGACGGGAAGCAGCAGGATGTACCAGCGGTCCGCCTGCGCCTCCACGATCGCCGAGGTCGACATCGACCCGGAGTAGAGGAAGACGGAGGCGAAGGCCGCGCCCATCGCGATCTCGTACGAGATCATCTGCGCGCAGGAGCGCAGGCCCCCGAGGAGCGGATAGGTGGATCCAGAACTCCAACCCGCGAGCACGATGCCGTAGATGCCGACCGAGGCGACCGCGAGGATGTAGAGCATCGCGATCGGCAGGTCGGTCAGCTGCATCGTCGTACGCTGGCCGAAGATCGAGACTTCGTTGCCCGCGGGCCCGAAGGGGATCACCGCGATCGCCATGAAGGCCGGGATCGCCGCGACGATCGGGGCAAGGATGTAGACCACCTTGTCCGCGCGCTTGACGATCACGTCTTCCTTGAGCATCAGCTTGATGCCGTCCGCGAGGGACTGCAGCATGCCCCAGGGGCCGTGCCGGTTGGGGCCGATGCGCAACTGCATCCAGGCGACGACCTTGCGCTCCCACACGATGGAGAAGAGCACCGTCACCATCAGGAACGCGAAGCAGAAGACCGCCTTGATGGCGACGAGCCACCAGGGGTCACGGCCGAACATGGACAGGTCTTCCGCCGCAAGCGGCACCACGGTGTGCATCACGACGTCACCTCCGGGGCCTCAGTGGGCTCCGGCAGGACCGCCGGGCCGATGCGGACGAGGTCGCCGGGGCGCGCGCCGGTGTCCGAGGCGACGCCTCCCCCGGTCGAGTTCAGCGGCAGCCACACCACCCGGTCCGGCATCTCGGTGACCTGGAGCGGGAGTTCGGTCGCGCCCCCCGCAGGACCGGTGACGGCGAGGGTGTCGCCGTCCTTGACGCCGGCCTCCGCCGCGGTGGCCGCCGAGAGCCGGGCGACCGCCGCATGCCGCGTCCCCGCGAGCGCCTCGTCGCCCTCCTGGAGGCGGCCCTGGTCGAGCAGCAGCCGGTGGCCCGCGAGAACGGCCTCTCCGGAGGCGGGCCTCGGCGGCTGGGCACCTGTCTCCAGGGGCTCGGTGGCGTGCGGCCCGTCCCAGCCGCCGAGCCGGTCCAGCTCGCGCCGGGCGGTCGTCAGGTCAGGAAGGCCCAGGTGTACGTCGCCGGCGTCGGCCAGCATGTGCAGCACTCGCGCATCGCTGGGCGCGAGCGGGCGCGTCATCTGGTCGGGCTTGAGCGCGGCGGCGAAGAGCCGTGCCCTGCCCTCCCAGTTGAGGAAGGTGCCCGGCTTCTCCGCGACCGCCGCCACGGGCAGGACCACGTCGGCGTGCTCGGTCACCTCGCTGGGGCGCAGTTCGAGCGAGACCAGGAAGCCGATCTCCGCGAGGGCTTCACGCGCGCGTGCCGGGTCGGGAAGGTCGGCGACCTCCACACCCGACACCAGGAGCGCCCGCAGTTCACCCGTCGCGGCTGCCTCGACGATCTGGCCGGTGTCGCGGCCGTAGCGGTGCGGGAGTTCGGCGACACCCCAGGCGGCAGCGACCTCTTCCCGCGCGCGCGGGTCGGTGGCCGGACGGCCGCCCGGCAGCAGCGACGGCAGCGCGCCCGCCTCGATGGCGCCACGCTCCCCCGCCCTGCGCGGGATCCACACCAGCTGGGCGCCGGTCGCGGACGCGGCCCGCACGGCGGCGGTGAGCCCGCCGCGCACACCGGCGGCGCGCTCGCCGACGACGATCACCGCGCCCGAAGTGCGCAGCGCCTCGGCCGCCTTGGCACCGTCGCCCTCCAGGCCGGCCCCGGCCGCGAGCGCGTCGAGCCACTCCGTCTCGGTTCCGGGAGCCGCCGGCAGCAGCGTGCCGCCGGCCTTCTCCAGGCCGCGGGACGCGAAGGGCGCCAGCGAGAAGGTCCGCTGGCCGTGCTTGCGCCAGGCCTTGCGCAGCCGCAGGAAGATCCCGGGCGCCTCCTCCTCGGACTCGAATCCGACGAGCAGGACCGCGGGCGCCTTCTCCAGTGCCGCGTAGGTGACTCCGGTGCCGTCGAGGTCCCGGCCACGGCCCGCGACGCGCGCCGCGAGGAAGTCGGCCTCCTCGCTGCTGTGCACGCGCGCGCGGAAGTCGATGTCGTTCGTGTCGAGCGCCACGCGCGCGTACTTGCTGTACGCGTAGGCGTCCTCCACGGTGAGCCGCCCGCCGGTGAGGACACCGGTGCGGCCGCGCGCCGCGGCGAGACCGCGGGCCGCCACCTCCAGGGCCTCGGGCCAACTGGCGGGCTCCAGTTGACCCGTTGCGGCATCGCGCACCAAGGGAGTGGTCAGCCGGTCCGGCTTCTGCGCGTAACGGAAGCCGAAGCGTCCCTTGTCGCAGATCCACTCCTCGTTGACCTCGGGGTCGTCCTGGGCGAGGCGCCGCATGACCTTGCCGCGCCGGTGGTCGGTGCGGGTCGCGCAGCCGCCCGAGCAGTGCTCGCACACCGAGGGCGACGACACCAGGTCGAAGGGCCGGGAGCGGAAGCGATACGCCGCCGAGGTCAGCGCGCCGACCGGGCAGATCTGGATGGTGTTCCCGGAGAAGTACGACTCGAAGGGGTCGCCCTCGCCGGTACCGACCTGCTGCAGCGCGCCCCGCTCGATCAGCTCGATCATCGGGTCGCCCGCGATCTGGTTGCTGAACCGGGTGCAGCGCGCGCACAGCACGCACCGCTCACGGTCGAGAAGGACCTGCGTGGAGATGGGGACGGGCTTCTCGAAGGTCCGTTTCTTGCCCTCGAAGCGGGAGTCCGGGTCGCCGACCTGCATCGCCTGGTTCTGCAGCGGGCACTCGCCGCCCTTGTCGCAGACCGGGCAGTCCAGCGGGTGGTTGATGAGCAGCAGCTCCATCACACCGCGCTGCGCCTTCTCGGCGACCGGCGACGTCAGCTGCGACTTCACGACCATGCCGTCGGTGCAGGTGATGGTGCAGGACGCCATCGGCTTGCGCTGGCCCTCCACCTCGACGATGCACTGTCGGCAGGCGCCCGCGGGGTCGAGCAGCGGGTGGTCGCAGAACCGCGGGATCTCGATGCCGAGCAGCTCGGCGGCCCGGATGACCAACGTCCCCTTGGGGACGCTGATCTCGATGCCGTCGATCGTCAGCGAGACGAGATCTTCCGGCGGAACCGCCGCCTCACCGCCCCCGGAGGGAGCGCTGTTGGTGGTCACTGTCATGCGTTCACCTCCGAATTGTCGGCGGGCCTGCCGGCCCAGAGCGTCGACTTGGCCGGGTCGAAGGGGCAGCCCTTGCCGGTGATGTGCTCCTCGTACTCCTCGCGGAAGTACTTGAGCGAGGAGAAGATCGGCGAGGCCGCGCCGTCGCCGAGGGCGCAGAAGGACTTGCCGTTGATGTTGTCGGCGATGTCGTTCAGCTTGTCGAGGTCGGCCATGACGCCCTTGCCGGCCTCGATGTCACGGAGCAACTGCACCAGCCAGTACGTTCCTTCGCGGCAGGGCGTGCACTTGCCGCAGGACTCATGGGCGTAGAACTCGGTCCAGCGGGTGACGGCCCGCACGACGCACGTCGTCTCGTCGAAGCACTGCAGCGCCTTGGTGCCGAGCATCGATCCGGCGGCGCCCACGCCCTCGTAATCAAGGGGGACGTCGAGGTGCTCGTCGGTGAACATCGGCGTCGAAGAACCGCCCGGTGTCCAGAACTTGAGCCGGTGGCCCGCCCGCATCCCGCCGCTCATGTCGAGCAGCTGGCGCAGCGTGATGCCGAGCGGCGCCTCGTACTGGCCGGGACTGGTGACGTGCCCGCTGAGCGAATAGAGCGTGAAGCCGGGGGACTTCTCGCTGCCCATCGATTTGAACCAGTCTTTTCCGCGATTCAGGATCGCGGGAACCGACGCGATGGACTCGACGTTATTGACAACAGTGGGGCATGCGTAGAGGCCCGCGACGGCAGGGAAAGGGGGACGCAGTCGCGGCTGGCCACGGCGGCCTTCGAGCGAGTCGAGCAGCGCGGTCTCCTCACCACAGATGTACGCGCCCGCGCCCGCGTGCACGGTGAGTTCCAGATCGAGTCCGCTGCCCAGGATGTTCTCGCCCAGGAATCCCGCCTCTTTCGCCTCACGCACGGCCTCGTGCAACCGCCGCAGCACGGGGACGACTTCACCGCGCAGATAGATGAAGGCATGCGAAGAACGGATCGCGTAGCACGCGATCACGATCCCCTCGATGAGGGAATGCGGGTTCGCGAAGAGGAGCGGGATGTCCTTGCAGGTCCCCGGCTCCGATTCGTCGGCGTTGACAACTAGATAGTGCGGCTTTCCATCGCCCTGCGGAATGAACTGCCATTTCATTCCGGTGGGGAATCCCGCCCCGCCCCGGCCGCGCAGACCGGAGTCCTTCACGTACGCGATGAGGTCGTCGGGCGCCATCGCCAGGGCCTTGCGCAGGCCCTCGTATCCCTCGTGCCGCCGGTAGGTGTCCAGCGTCCAGGACTTCTCCTCGTCCCAGAACGCCGAAAGGACCGGCGCGAGCACCTTCTCGGGGCTCGTCTCGTGGTCGATCTCGGCTGCCAAGGTCATCACTCCCCCTCCTCGGCGGTCGGTCCGGCCGGGTGGGCCGGGTCGGATGCCGAGGTCTGCTGCGGTGCGTCGTGCGAGCTGAGGTGCTCGGCCGGCGCCTCGTCCTGCGGAGCGCCGCCGCCCCGCGGATGGACCACCCGCGGCTGTGCCACCTCGCCCTTGGCCAGGCGCAGTCCGATGAGTGAGGCGGGTCCGGCGCCGCCGCTCGCCTCGACGGCGCCGGGACGCTCGTCGGGGAAGCCCGCCAGAATCCGGGCCGTCTCCTTGTACGTGCACAAGGGGGCGCCGCGGGTCGGCTCGACCTGTACGCCCGCGCGCAGGTCGTCGACGAGCCGCTTGGCGGTCTCGGGGGTCTGGTTGTCGAAGAACTCCCAGTTGACCATCACGACGGGAGCGAAGTCGCAGGCCGCGTTGCACTCGATGTGCTCCAGCGTGACCTTGCCGTCCTCTGTGGTCCCCTCGTTGCCGACACCCAGGTGCTCCTGGAGCGACTCGAAGATCGCGTCGCCGCCCATGACGGCGCAGAGCGTGTTGGTGCAGACACCGACCTGGTAGTCGCCGGAGGGCTTGCGCCGGTACATCGTGTAGAAGGTCGCCACCGCGGTGACCTCGGCCGTGGTCAGGCCGAGCACGTCCGCGCAGAACGCCATGCCGGTCCGCGTGACGTAGCCCTCCTCCGACTGCACCAGGTGCAGCAGCGGAAGCAGCGCGGAGCGGGAGTCCGGGTAGCGGGCGATGACTTCCTTGGCGTCCGCTTCGAGCCGGGCCCGGACGTCGTCCGGGTAGTCGGGGGCGGGGAGTTGGGGCATGCCGAGGCTGACGCCCGCACCCTGTTGGGAAGGAGTGGTGGTCACCGGTCGACGCCTCCCATCACGGGGTCGATGGACGCGACGGCGACGATGACGTCGGCGACCTGGCCGCCCTCGCACATCGCCGCCATGGCCTGCAGGTTGGTGAACGACGGGTCGCGGAAGTGGACCCGGTAGGGGCGGGTGCCGCCGTCGGAGACGACATGCACCCCGAGCTCGCCCTTGGGCGACTCGACGGCGGCGTATGTCTGCCCGGCCGGGACCCGGAAGCCTTCGGTCACCAGCTTGAAGTGGTGGATGAGGGCCTCCATGGAGGTGCCCATGATCTTCTTGATGTGGTCGAGCGAGTTGCCCAGACCGTCGGGGCCGAGCGCCAGTTGGGCGGGCCAGGCGATCTTCTTGTCGGCGACCATGACCGGGCCCGGGGCGAGCCGGTCCAGGCACTGCTCGACGATGCGCAGCGACTGGCGCATCTCCTCCAGGCGGATCAGGAAGCGCCCGTAGGAGTCACAGGTGTCGGCGGTCGGCACGTCGAACTCGTAGTTCTCGTAACCGCAGTAGGGCTGCGACTTGCGCAGGTCGTGCGGCAGGCCCGCGGAGCGGAGCACCGGGCCGGTGGCGCCGAGGGCCATGCAGCCCGCGAGGTCCAGATAGCCGACGTCCTGCATGCGGCCCTTGAAGATGGGGTTCCCGGTGGCGAGCTTGTCGTACTCGGGAAGGTTCTTCTTCATCTGCTTCACGAACTCGCGCATCTGGTCCACCGCGCCCGGCGGCAGGTCCTGGGCGAGCCCGCCGGGTCGGATGTACGCGTGGTTCATCCGCAGCCCGGTGATCAACTCGAAGATGTCGAGAACGAGTTCACGATCACGGAAGCCGTAGATCATGATCGTCGTCGCGCCGAGCTCCATGCCGCCGGTGGCGATGGCGACCAGATGCGAGGAGATGCGGTTGAGCTCCATCAGGAGCACCCGCAGGACCGTGGCGCGGTCCGGGATCTGGTCCTCGATGCCGAGGAGCTTCTCGACCCCGAGGCAGTACGCCGCCTCGTTGAAGAACGGCGTCAGATAGTCCATGCGCGTGACGAACGTCGTGCCCTGCGTCCACGTGCGGTATTCGAGGTTCTTCTCGATGCCCGTGTGCAGATAGCCAATGCCGCAGCGGGCCTCGGAGACGGTCTCGCCCTCGATCTCCAGGATCAGCCGCAGCACGCCGTGCGTGGAGGGGTGCTGGGGCCCCATGTTGACGATGATGCGCTCGTCGTCGGACCGGGCGGCGGACTCGACGACCTCGTCCCAGTCGCCGCCGGTGACTGTATATACAGTCCCCTCGGTGGTCTCACGGGCGGATGCATGTGAAGTGCTCATCAGCTGTACGACCTCCGCTGGTCCGGAGCCGGGATCTGGGCGCCCTTGTACTCGACGGGGATGCCGCCGAGGGGGTAGTCCTTGCGCTGCGGGAAGCCCTGCCAGTCGTCCGGCATCATGATCCGCGTGAGGGCCGGGTGGCCGTCGAAGATCAGGCCGAAGAAGTCGTACGTCTCGCGCTCGTGCCAGTCGTTGGTCGGATAGACCGAGACCAGCGAGGGGACGTGCGGATCGGCGTCAGGGGCACTGACTTCGAGCCGGATCAGGCGGTTGTGGGTGATCGAGCGCAGGTGGTAGACGGCGTGCAGCTCGCGGCCCTTGTCCTCGAGGAAGTGCACCCCCGAGACGCCCGTACAGAGCTCGAAGCGCAGCGCCGGGTCGTCGCGCAGGGTCTGGGCGACCCGGAGCAGATGTTCGCGCGCGATGTGGAAGGTGAGCTCGTCGCGGTCGACGACCGTCTTCTCGATCGCATTCTCCGGGACGAGTCCCTGCTCTTCGAGGGCTCCCTCCAGCTCGTCGGCGACCTCGTCGAACCAGCCGCCGTAGGGACGCGTCGAGGCGCCCGGCAGGGTGATGGTCCGCACGAGCCCGCCGTAGCCGGAGGTGTCACCGCCGTTCTCGGCGCCGAACATGCCCTTGCGTACGCCGATGACCTCGCCGGCGGCGTCACGGGGGGCCGGGACACCGTTCGCGTCGCCGTTCCCGTGTCGGTGCTCGTCGCTCACCGCAGCAGCCCCTTCATCTCAATGGTGGGGAGCGCCTTGAGGGCCGCCTCCTCCGCCTCGCGGGCCGCTTCCTCCGCGTTGACCCCGAGCTTGGAGCCCTGGATCTTCTGGTGGAGCTTGAGGATGGCGTCCATCAGCATCTCGGGCCGCGGCGGACAGCCGGGCAAATAGATGTCAACGGGAACAATGTGGTCCACGCCCTGCACAATCGCGTAATTGTTGAACATCCCGCCTGATGACGCACAAACCCCCATGGAAATAACCCACTTGGGGTTCGGCATCTGGTCATAGACCTGCCGCAGGACGGGCGCCATCTTCTGGCTCACCCGCCCGGCCACGATCATCAGGTCCGCCTGGCGCGGTGAACCGCGGAAGACCTCCATGCCGAAGCGCGCCAGGTCGTAGCGCCCGGCCCCTGTCGTCATCATCTCGATGGCGCAGCACGCGAGGCCGAAGGTCGCGGGGAAGACGGATGACTTGCGCACCCAGCCCGCGGCTTGTTCGACGGTGGTCAGCAGAAAACCGCTCGGCAGTTTCTCTTCGAGTCCCATGCTCTTTGGCCCCTCAGACCTTTAGTCCCATTCCAGGCCGCCACGCCGCCATACGTACGCGTACGCGACGAAGACGGTGAGCACGAAGAGCAGCATCTCCACGAGCCCGAAAATCCCCAGCGCATCGAAGGTGACGGCCCAGGGGTAAAGGAAGACGATCTCGATGTCGAAGACGATGAAGAGCATCGCCGTCAGGTAGTACTTGATGGGGAATCGCCCACCGCCGGCCGGAGTCGGCGTCGGCTCGATCCCGCACTCATACGCCTCGAGCTTGGCGCGGTTGTACCGCTTTGGACCGATAAGCGTGGCCATGACCACGGAGAAGATCGCAAAGCCTGCCCCGAGGGCTCCCAGCACGAGGATGGGCGCATAGGCGTTCACGCTCCTCGCTCCTCTCAGTCGGCACTGACTGTTGGCGGTTGCGTTGGACCGAGGCCCGCGAAGATCGCGTACATGTGAAGCAGGTCACAAGCCCAACTGCCTCGCATCTTATGCCCGCCGGTCTGTGATCTGCGACACGGGGTGCGACAACGGCTTTGTGATCTCCACCACCTGACGAAGGATCATGAAGTCGGATGAGCGGTGATCTTCATACGCGAAGCGCCTGAGTGATCACCAGAGGTGACATCTCAGCGAGTTACCCCTGGTCGAGAGGGTGTCGCTCTATCAAGGGATGGCGGCCGCAAGCAAATTGGCGCTGGACACATCAGCTTGATAGTGGCGCCCCGTTCACACTTTGGCGGGCGAGGTGTGGACAGATGTGGACGTGTGCACCGATTCACGAGCGAGAGTGACGCCGCCTCGCGCACGGAAGACGCCACCTCGCGCGCGAATGAGGGAGAGGGAGGGAGCGGTGACCCCCGCGCGGGGATTCGGTGCCCGGCGCGCGGGGATTCCGCGCCGGGCAACACCCCCGAAATCTGCGGGAGATCTCAGGAAGGTCTCGGCGGGATCTCAGGGAGATCCCCTAGGGTCGCGGATGTGACCTGCGCCACAGCACCGATCGCGGTCGAGAAGCCGGGCTTGGCCAACGGCCTCAACGGGTGGTAGTCCATGGGCAATTCGGACGTATCACTGAAAGCCCATGATCACAGGCGTGATCACCGTTGTCCGCATTGCCCGTTACGGCGTCAATAAGGAGTGACACGCCCGGGATTCAAGGCCGCCGCGAGCAACTGTGGCGCAGCACACGTTTCTTGATGGGAACCCTGACTCCCTGATAGCGGTTGTTCTCATGTCCCACACCGCTCACATACCCAGCCACCGGAAGCCCCGTCGCAGCGCCACGAAGCAGGCCCTGCGCGCCGGAGTTGCCGGTGGCGTCCTCAGCACCCTGGCAGTGGCCGCGGCCGCTGGCACGGCGAACGCCGCCGAGCCGGTGACCGAGACCATCGAAATGCCCACGCTCACCACGGATCTGTCGACGCAGATCGCGCAGTCCGCGGACGCCACCCAGCAGGCCGCCGACAGCTACGAGCTCCGCGCCGAGCAGGATGCGGCCGCCGTGAAGGCCGCGAAGCAGGCCAAGGAAGACCAGGCGCAGGCCGAGAGGAAGGCCGAGGCCAAGGCGAAGGCCGAAGCCGCCGCCAAGAAGAAGGCGGAAGAGGAGCGCGCGTCGCGCGCCGCCGAGCGCACGACGCTCAGCGCCTCCGCCGGCGGCTCCAGCGCTTCCGCCGATGTGGCCGCCCCGGCCAGCGGCAGCGTCGGCACGGTCATCAGCTTCCTCAAGGCCCAGCTCGGCGACGCGTACGTCATGGGTGCGTCCGGGCCCAACGCCTGGGACTGCTCCAGCCTCGTGCAGGCCGCGTTCAAGCAGGCGGGCGTGGACCTTCCGCGCGTCTCGCAGGACCAGTCGGTCTCCGGTACGCCGGTCGCGCTCTCCAACGTCCAGGTGGGCGACATCCTTTACTGGGGTGGCGCCGGTTCCGCGTACCACGTCGGTGTGTACATCGGTAACGGTCAGTACCTCGACGCCGCCAACCCCAGCAAGGGCGTTGTCATCCAGGACCTGTCGGGTTACCCGGCCGACGGCGCCGTGCGCGTCCTCTGAGGGCCCTCACAGCCGTACACAGCCACAGAGAAGGGCCGGGAACCCCAGCGGGGGGTTCCCGGCCCTTCTGTGCGCTTCTGGTGAAGGCTCAGCCCTTCGGTCAGCCCTTCGGGGAGAGCTCACCCATCTCGGACCAGCTGCTGCCCGGGATCTCGGTGTGGATGATCTCCGGGGTCGCGGCGATCAGCTCGGACATCGTCTCCATGGCGGTCTTGAAGTGGTCGGACCCGACATGCACCGCGCCCGCCTCCTGCGAGGCGAAACCCTCCAGGAGGACGAACTGGTTGGGGTCGTCGACGCTGCGGGACCAGTCGTAGAAGAGGTTGCCCTCCTCCGCGCGGGTGGCCGCGGTGAACGCGGCGGTCCGCTCCAGCCAGCTGTCGCTGTACTCGGGGCGGACGGTGAACTTGACGGCAATAAAAATCATGCGTCCATTTTGCACCGTCTCGCCCGGCGCCCGCGCCGCTACGCCTTCGGAGCCACCTTGCTCAGGCCGTTGATGATGCGGTCCATCGCGTCGCCGCCCGTGGGGTCGGTCAGGTTGGCCAGCATCTTCAGCGTGAACTTCATCAGCATCGGGTGCGTCAGGCCGCGCTGCGTCGCGATCTTCATGACCTTCGGGTTGCCGATGAGCTTCACGAAGGCGCGGCCGAGGGAGTAGTAACCGCCGTAGGTGTCCTTGAGGACCTTCGGGTAGCGCTGCAGCGCCAACTCCCGCTGGGCGGGCGTCTGACGGGCCTGGGCCTGGACGATCACATCTGCGGCGATCTGTCCTGATTCCATGGCGTACGCGATGCCCTCGCCGTTGAACGGGTTCACCATGCCGCCCGCGTCGCCGACCAGAAGCAGGCCCTTGGTGTAGTGCGGCTGGCGGTTGAAGGCCATCGGCAGCGCGGCGCCGCGGATCGGCATCGTCATGTTGTCCGGGGTGTAGCCCCAGTCCTCCGGCATCGAGGCGCACCAGGCCTTCAACACCTCGCGCCAGTCGAGCTCCTTGAAGGCGGCCGACGAGTCGAGGATGCCGAGCCCGACGTTCGACGTGCCGTCACCCATGCCGAAGATCCAGCCGTAGCCGGGAAGCAGCCGGTCCTGAGCGCCGCGGCGGTCCCACAGCTCCAGCCAGGACTCCAGGTAGTCGTCGTCATGGCGCGGCGAGGTGAAGTACGTACGGACGGCGACGCCCATCGGACGGTCGTCGCGGCGGTGCAGCCCCATCGCCAGCGAGAGCCGCGTCGAGTTGCCGTCGGCGGCGACCACAAGCGGCGCGTGGAAGGTGACCGGGGTCTTCTCCTCGCCGAGCTTGGCGTGCACGCCGGTGATGCGGCCGGTGCGGTCGTCGACGATGGGGGCGCCGACGTTGCATCGCTCGTGCAGGCGTGCGCCCGCCTTCTGGGCCTGCCGGGCGAGCTGCTCGTCGAAGTCGTCGCGTTTACGGACCAGGCCGTAGTTCGGGTAGGAGGCGAGTTCCGGCCAATCGAGCTGGAGCCGAACGCCGCCGCCGATGATGCGGAGACCCTTGTTCCGCAGCCAGCCCGCCTCTTCGGAGATGTCGATCCCCATGGAGACGAGCTGCTTGGTGGCGCGCGGCGTCAGACCGTCGCCGCAGACCTTTTCCCTTGGGAACGCCGTCTTCTCAAGAAGGAGTACGTCGAGGCCGGCCTTCGCCAAGTAGTAGGCCGTCGTGGAGCCGGCTGGCCCGGCCCCGACGACGATCACATCTGCGGTGTGTTCGGTGAGGGGCTGGGGCTCGGTCACGGCGGGTTCTCCCCAAGGCTCGAAATCTGTGTGCCAGCGGGCACGGGATATGGGCAGTCTATGCAGCGGTACTGATCCACCAGCCGAAGGGCCACCCGTGACAAAGCAGGCACCGCCGCACCAGACCCTGCCCGCCGTACAGCTGCGCGTCCCCACCGACGAGGACGCCTTCGTCTGGCACCGGCTGTTCGACGACCCGGACGTCATGGAGTTCCACGGCGGCGTGTCGGCCGAGATGTCCGTGTACGAGGAGCTGACGGCCCGGCAGCGCAGACACGACGCCGAACTGGGCTTCTGCTTCTGGACGTTGCTCGACGCGGACGGCGAGCCGATCGGCTTCACGGGGGCGCAGCCGTGGCCGCACGACTGGGGCCCCAAGGGCAAGATCGAGATCGGCTGGCGGCTGGGGCGCTCCGCTTGGGGCAAGGGGTACGCCACGGCCGCGGCGCGGGCCACCCTTGAGCGGGTGCGCGCCGCGGGGATAGCGGATGTGGTGGCCATGGTCGACGTACGCAATGAGCGGTCGGTGGCGGTGGCGGGCCGGCTCGGCATGCGCCTTGAGGAGACGTTTACGCTTCCGGGGGGACAGCGGCAGGGGCATCGCTTCGGTCTTGTGCTTTAGCGCTCGCCGGGAGGCCGTGGGGCGCCGCGCTGTCATTCGTCTGCGGCACCATCCTGGCTGGGCGCGCAGTTCCCCGCGCCCCTTCGGGGCGCTCACCGCTTCCGGCGATGCCGCGCCAGGGCTACCCTGCCGGTACCGCCCGGGGGGTGACATCCGTGACGAAGACGCCCAGGAACGCCGAAGTGCGCGTGCCGCGGCTGGTCGGGCTCATGGCCGTCGACGCGCGCGAGTCGGCCGCGCGGCACGGCGTGCTGCTCGTGGCGCCGGACCTCCCGGACTTCCGGCTCGCCGTCACCGACTACGTGGTGCGGCAGTACCCGCTCCCCGGCACGTGGATCCCGCGCGACGCCGTCGTCACCGTCTGGTTCGAACTCGGGCCCGGCGAGGGCGACGGCGGCGCGGGGGTCCGTGAACCGCGCCGCCCCGCCCCGCCGGACGGCGGACTGCTCCGGGAGCTGGACGAGCCGGGCCGCGTCAGCCGTTGATCCGCCAGTGCTCCAGCGCGATGCGGTGGATCTTCTCGCCCTCGCCCGCGGGCCAGAAGTCCGCGCGCCAGGAGAGCTGGATGGCGTACTCGGTGCCGTTGTCCGCGACGTAACTCTGGTTCAGCGCATGGATCTCGCGGCCAGACGCGTCGGTGTAGGTGTACTCCCAGATCGCGCCGCCGCGGCCCTGGAAGGTGTTCGGCTCAAGGCGGATCCGCTCGTAGTCCGACTTCTCCGGGTCCTTCTTGGCGTCCTTCTCGATCGTCGTGAAGTTCTCGTACGAGGTGTACGTGGCGTTCGGCACGACGCCGACGAGAAACTCCTCGCGGCCGGTCGACCCGGCGTACACGATCTGCCCCGGCCGGTCCTCACCCTGCCGGGACCACCCCTCGGGGACGGCGAACTCGAAGCCGCTGACATCGCTGACGAGTTCGGACCCCGCGGGCACCTGGCCGCCGGCGGTCTCATCGTCGTCCACGGCGTCGGGGGTCGCGGTCGGCTCGGCCGTGGGGGTGGGCGTGGCCGAGGGGGACGGCGACCCGTCGGGCTGCTCGCTGCGGCTGACGGCGGGCTTGTCGTCCTTGCCCACGTTGTCGCCCTTGTCGTCGCCGTTGCTCTGCCAGAGCAGGACGCCGGCCGCGGCGCCACCCCCGACGACGAAGGCGGCAGCGAGGGTGCCGACCCAGAGGCCGACGCGGCTGCGGGGCTCGGGGGGCCGCCGGCCGAGGTGGAAGGTGTGGGGGTCGTATACGGGGGGTGCGGCTGCGGGTACGGGTACGGGGGATGCGGCCGGTGCGGGTGACGCGGCCGGAGGTGCAGCCGGGGACGCAGCCTGAGATGCAGCAGCCGATGCCGCCGCGGACGCATCCGGTGCAACCCCCGCTCCCGGAGCGGCAGTTCCCGCGGGGCCGGCCGGCATCGGCGGGACCGGCGCCGGGACAACCCCCGACCGCTGGCCCAGGATCTGCAGCAGGAACGGCGCGACGAACGCCGCCGCGGACACCCAGAGCAGCCCGAACAGCAGCGCGTCCGGCACGCTCACGCCGGCCTCGAAGCTGCCGTTGCCCGAGCCGCTCATGCCGCCGCCGAACTCCGACGACGCGCTCCCGGCCGCCTCGACGCCGAGCCCGCCGACCCCGGCGAGCAGCAGGACGAGCCCGAAGAAGACTCCGGCGGCGAGCAGTTGCTCCCCTCGGTGCGCGGAGCGGCGCGCGGCGAGGACGCCGAGGGTCAGCGCGCAGACCAGGCCGAGCGCCAACGCACCCACGACAGCCCAGGAGTTGGTGACATCGCCCAGCTCGGAGAGGCCGAACGACTCCTTCTCATAGCCCCCGCCGAACCCTGAACTGCTGCTCTGCACCGACGCGTCGAGCGGGGCTCCCCACCCGAGGCCGAGGAGCGCGATGCCGAGGTTGGGAAGGACGAGCAGGGCAATCAGCAGCGGGGACACATCGGCGTCGTCGAGGTCCATGGCGCCGGCCAGGTCGTCGATCTGGGTGAGGCTGATGAACGCGACGACCGAGCAGAGCACGAGCACGACGGCGAGCGCGCGCAGCGCGGTGCCGGTAGCTCGGAACAGCGCCTGCCAGGCGGGGCGTTGGGCGGGCCACTGGCCCAAGTCGGCGCGGTGCAGCACACCGCAGGAGACGGCGAGCGCGAGGACGAGCGCGCCGAGCGTGGCGAGCACGGGCGACGAGGAGATCTCGACGCCCTCGATCTCGGGCTGCGCGAAGAGACCGAGCACGAGGATCCCGCCGGTCACCAACAGCGTGACCCGCAGGGCCGCTTCAAGCCCCGCGGTGCCGCCGCCTCCGTGTCCCCCGCCGCGTACGAGAACACGACTGCGCAGGATGCGTACGCCGATGAAGAGGGCCCCGATCCACAGCGCGGTCGCGGTCAGCGGGATCAGGTGCAGCGTGGCGCTGCCGTCGAACGCGAGGTCGCCGCCGGAACTCCCGCCCCCGAACATCGTCTCCTGCCGCTCGCCGCCCGAGATCTCGAAGCCGCCGCCGACCGCCTGGAGCAGCAGGGCGAGCGCGATCCGCATCCGGGTGCCGAACCCGACGACGACGTCTTCACCGTCGTCCCCCTGCCCGTAGGAGGGAACGGCCAGCGCCACAGCCGCGATCAGCACAAGACCCACCGGCCACAGGGCGGCCTGCGCGGCCCCGGCCCAGTCCCCACGAAACGCTCGCCCCAGGAAGGCACCCACCGGCGAGGGCGGCGCGGGGACGTACGCGGGCGCGGGCGGAGGCGGGGGCGGGGGTGGTGAGAGAGGCGCGGCTGGCACCGCCGGTTCCGCTTCGGCAGCAGCCTCACCGCCGCTGGACTCAACCCCTGTGGGTACGCCCAACTCGGCCTCAGGCGGCACGTCGGGCCCCGCGTCCACGGACGTGTCCCGCACCCGCTCCCGCCCGCACTTCATGCAGAAGCGAGCCTCATCAGGAATGGATGACCCGCATTGGGGACATTGCGGCGACGCCATGGGAACGCTCCGTCATTGGGGAGATGACCAGCAGGACCGACTCGTGCCCACCGAGCTCGCAGCGCCCGAGGCGGTTCGGCAGAGTCGTATCAACGGACACATCTTGCCCGGTGGCCGGTTCCCGTCAACTCCCGTTCAGGAAGCCCCCGGAGCTACGCCTTGAACCCCCGGTGCAGCGCCACCACGCCACCGGTCAGATTCCGCCACGCCACCTTCGACCAGCCCGCGCCCCGCAGCCGCGCGGCCAGCTCCGGCTGCCCGGGCCAGGAGCGGATGGACTCCGCGAGATAGACGTACGCGTCGGGATTGGACGACACCGCGCGGGCCACCGGCGGCAGCGCCCGCATCAGGTACTCCTCGTAGACCGTGCGGAACGGCGCCCACGTCGCGTGCGAGAACTCGCAGATGACGACCCGGCCGCCGGGCTTCGTCACGCGGTACATCTCGCGCAGCGCCTGGTCCGTCTCCTGGACGTTGCGAAGCCCGAAGGAGATCGTGACGGCGTCGAACGTGTCGTCCTTGAACGGCAGCTTCGTCGCGTCGCCCGCGGTGAACGGCATCCAGGGGTGCCGCCTCTTGCCGACCTGGAGCATGCCGAGCGAGAAGTCGCAGGGCACGACGTACGCGCCCGCTCGGGCGAACGGCTGGGACGAGGTTGCCGTGCCCGCGGCGAGGTCGAGGACCTTCTGCGCGGGGCGCGCGTCGACCGCCTTCGCGACCTCCTTGCGCCAGAGCCGGGCCTGGCCGAGCGACAGCACGTCGTTCGTGAGGTCGTACCGTTCCGCCACGTCGTCGAACATCGAGGCGACTTCGTGCGGCTGCTTGTCCAGGGAGGCGCGGGTCACCCGGCCTATTGTGTCAGGCCGGTCTTCTTTCCTGGCGGGCGCATCCCCGTCTGCCGTGTCGCGGTGTTTGCTGCGGGTGCGGGTTCGTCTTTGGTTGCTCGCGCAGTTCCCCGCGCCCCTTACGGGGCGCACCCCGCAGCTTCCTCAGCGGGACCTGTACACCAGACGTCCGCCGATCACCGTCGCCACGCACGTCCCCGCGCCGCGTCGCACCAGGTCCGCCCGGTCGGTGACGTCGAAGATCGCGAAGCGGGCCGGGCCGCCCGTCGTCAGAGGTGGCAGCAGGACCAGCGGGGTCGGGGACAAGGACGGCGGGCCCGGGAGCTGTGGTGGGCGGGCGCCCACCGCGAGGCCCGCCCTGCGGACGGCGTCCAGGACCGGGCGGGCGCGGAGTTCGCCCGCCACCGCCACCGTGCCGTGCGCGAGGAGCCGCTGTACGCCCCGGCGTGCGCTCGCGCCCAGGCGGGACGGGTCCGCGCGGAAGATGGCCGCCGCCCGCTCCCCGCCGATGGGCTCGGTGCCGAGCTCGGCGGCCTCGCGCGGGTCGGGGTGGTAGGTGGCTTCGAGGAGTTCGGGACCGTACGGGTTGAGCAGGCCCGGCGTGAGGATGCCGGGCCAGTTCCGGACGCGGGCCGAAGGGTGCGCGGCGGCCAGTTCCTCGGGCGGGCCGACGGCGGCGATGTTCGCGCCGTCGGCCAGGACCGCCGTCTCCGGCGAGCGTTCGGCGACGTGAAGTGTCAGCAACGGAACCTCAGTTGGAGGCGAGGAGCTTGAGCTCCGGGTGGGCCGTGCCGCCCTCGATCGCCGTGGAGGAGATGTGCGAGGCGACGCGGTCGTCGACCGGGTCGTTCGCCGGGTCGTCGTGCACGACGAGGTGCTCGTACGTCGTGGCGCGCTGGGCCGGGACGCGGTCCGCCGTGCGGATCATGTCGATCATTTCGCGCAGGTTGTTGCGGTGCTTGGCGCCGGCCATGGAGACCACGTTCTCCTCCAGCATCACCGAGCCGAGGTCGTCCGCGCCGTAGTGCAGGGTCAGCTGGCCGGCCTCCTTGCCGGTGGTCAGCCAGGAGCCCTGGATGTGGGCGACGTTGTCGAGGAAGATCCGCGCGATCGCGATCATGCGGATGTACTCGAAGATCGTCGCCTGGGTGCGGCCCTTGAGGTGGTTGTTCTCGGGCTGGTACGTGTACGGGATGAAGGCGCGGAAGCCGCCGGTCCTGTCCTGTACGTCGCGGATCATCCGCAGGTGCTCGATGCGCTCGGCGTTGGTCTCGCCCGTGCCCATGAGCATGGTGGAGGTGGATTCGACGCCCATGTTGTGGGCGGTCTCCATGATCTCCAGCCAGCGCTCGCCGCTCTCCTTGAGGGGCGCGATGGCCTTGCGCGGGCGGGCGGGCAGCAGCTCGGCACCCGCTCCTGCGAAGGAGTCGAGGCCCGCGGCGTTGATGCGCTGGATCGCCTCCTCCACGGAGACCTTGGAGATGCGGGCCATGTGCTCGACCTCGCTCGCCCCCAGGCTGTGGATGACCAGCTGCGGGAAGTCCTTCTTGATGGCGGCGAAGTGCTTCTCGTAGTACTCGACGCCGTAGTCCGGGTGGTGTCCGCCCTGGAACATGACCTGCGTCCCGCCCAGCTCGACGGTCTCCGCGCAGCGGCGCAGGATGTCGTCGAGGTCGCGGCTCCAGCCCTTCTTGGTGTCCTTCGGGGCGGCATAGAAGGCGCAGAACTTGCACGCCGTCACGCAGACGTTCGTGTAGTTGATGTTCCGCTCGATGATGTACGTCGCGATGTGCTCGGTCCCGGCGTACCGGCGGCGGCGCACGGCGTCGGCGGCGGCGCCGAGCGCGTGCAGCGGGGCGTCGCGGTAGAGGTCGAGCGCCTCCTCGGGGGTGATCCGCCCACCTGCGGCGGCACGGTCGAGGACGGACTGAAGGTCGGCCTTCTCGGTCACCGGGAGGTCCCTTTCATAGGGGTTGCGGACGGACTGATCCAGCGTACGCCAGCCGTTTGTGCCGCCCGACGTCAGGCGGTCCCGCCCCGTGCCACGTCAGGCGGCGTACGCCCCGATCATGAGGCCCACGAACGCGCCGCCGATCAGGAAGGGACCGAACGGGATCGCCGTCTTGCGCCCGGCGCGGCGGGCGATGACGAGCCCCACTCCGTACAGCGAGGCGAGCAGGAACCCGGCGAAGGTGCCGAGCAGCAGCACGCCCCAGCCGTACCAGCCGAGCACGGCCCCCAGGCAGAGGGCGAGCTTCACGTCACCGAAGCCCATGCCGTTGGGGTTGATGAGGAAGAGCAGGAAGTACGCACCGGCGAGCGCGAGCGCGCCGTACAGCGCGGTCAGCCAGGAACCGCCGTGCTCGGGCAGCAGCGCGGCGCCCCCGAGCAGCGCGAGCGCGGCGCCGGCGAGCGGCAGCGTGAGCACGTCCGGCAGCCGGTGCACGGTGAAGTCGACGACGGCGAGCAGCACGCCGAAGGGCGCGAGCAGCATCCAGACGCCGAGTTCGGGCCGCGCGCCGGTGGTGAGGGCGAGAGCGGCGCAGACGAGGGCGGTGGTGACGACGGTCCCGGAGGTCCGGGGCCCGTAGCCCCCGGCGAGCCCGACCCAGGAGGTGAGGGCCGCCCCCTCCGGGGTCTCGGCGCGCCAGCCCTCGCCGGGCGGAACCGAAAGACGGTACGCGGCACGCGGCACGAAGAGCCCGACGAGGGCGCCCCAGAGGGCGCCGCCGACGGCGAGGATCAGCTCCAAGAGACTCCGTACTCCCCCGTTGTGGGCAGGCGTTCCGCAGGGCGGAACAGGTGGGCACAACGCCCCGGCTGCCGAGTTCCGATACAGCCAGGCGTCAGCTGACCGCGGTCAGGCCACTGCGCCAGGCAGGAAGCAGTTCGTCGAGCAAGGCCTCCGTCCGGGGCGGCACACCCCGAGCCCCACTACGGGCGACGAGATCCGCGGCAACCGCCTGCAACCGCGCGGAGTCACCCGTGGCATGCGTGGCCCGCAGCAGCTCGTTCCAGAGCCGCTCATCGCCCGGCGCGGAGCCGAGCGCCGCGTTCAGCGCCTCGATGGCCTTCTCCGCGCGCCCCTTCTCCAGGTGGAACTCGGAGAGGGCGAGCCCGATGTCGGCGACGAGCAGCGGCAGCTGCGCGTCGATGATCTCGTGCGTGAGCCAGCCGTAGCGCTCCTGCGGCCGGTCGGCGAGCAGCGGCCCGCGCACCAGCACCAAGGCATCGGTGAGCATCCGCCCGCGCACGGCACGGCTGTTGGCACCGCGCCCCTGCGTGGCCTCGTGGTAGAGCGAGCGCAGCACGTCCAGGTCGGAGACGACGGACTTGGCGAGCGTGAGCCGCCCGCTCTGGTCGGCCCGCAGCCGCGGCGACCCGTCAGGCTCTGTCCCCAGCCACTCCCGCAGCCGGTCGACGAGCGCGTCCCGGACGTCCTCGGTGACACCGCGCGGCCACAGCGCGGAGGCGAGCACCCGGGGGTGCACACCTTCGCGGTGCAGCAGGAGCAGCGCGAGCGCCTCGTGCATCAGCGGACTGCGCTCGCCGTCCGGAGTGTCGAGGCCGATGATCTCGTACGTACCGACAAGGCGGGCGTACACCGCGGGCCTGCCCTGCTCGGTGACGTCGACGAGGAACGGCGGAGCGGTCGCCGCACGGCCGGAACCGGAACCGGAGCCGGTGGCCCCGTCCCCCGGGTCGGCCTCGACGAACAGCTCGACCACGGACCGCTGCAGGGCCTCCGGCAGCGTCTGCGCCTCCAGTTCGAGCCCGAGCAGCGGGGCGAGCAGCTTGCCCTCGCGGGTGATCTCCATCTCCCAGGCGGCGCCCGGCAGGTCGCCGGACTCGGTGCCGACGAGGTAGCCGATGCCCAACCGGCTCGCGTCCGCGGCCAGTTCGGCGAGCTTCACGGCGTCGTCGCCGGTCGGCTCGGCGGCGAGCAGCACGAGGTGCGGCGCCCAGCGGGTGTGCTGGGCCGGGCCCGTACGCCCGGTGAGCACCGAGTCGTGCCCGGCCGCCCCCAGCGCACCACGCCGCTGCCGCGTCTCGGCCTCCATCGTCTCGATCAGCGCCTCGATGTCGTCGAGGTGGCGCAGCCGGTTGGGCGCGAGCGGCGTCAGGTCCTGGCCGAAGCCGACGAGCGTGATGGTCATGCGGTCCGACCAGCCGTTGGTGGCGAGCTCCGCGGCGACGGACGCGAACACGGCGGCACGGTCGGCCTCACGTCCGCTCAGCGACACGACGCCGGGCACGGCCTCCAGGTTGAGGAGCAGCCGCGAGTCGTCGAGCGTGCCGAGGCTGACGAGCCCCGGATAGGGAGCGGCGGTATCTACATCCTCGTACCGCTCGGCATCGGTGCGCGCCAGCATCCAGAACGTCTGGTCCTGTCCCAGCTGCCACGGCGCGGGCGGCCGCCCGGCGGGCTGGGCGAGCTGCAGATGCAGATCGCCGTTGCTGAGCCAGGCAGCGTAGACGGTCGGCAGGGCACGCGACTCCTCGGCGAGCGATGCGGCGAGGCCACGCAGTGAAAGGTCGAGCAGGCGTACGCCGTCGGGGTCGGCGCCCACGAGCAGCGCGTCCTGCGCGGCCGCGGCACCCCCGGTCGGTGTCGGCGGCTCCATGCCGCGGCGGCCGCCGACGGCGCCCATGGCGGACTGCCACAGCGCGTGGCGCCGGCGGCGTCCGAGCGCGCCGAGCAGTCCGGCGGCGAGGAGGGGCGCCCCGAGGAGCGCTTCGGGGAGCCCGAAGGAGAACCCTTCGGAGTCACTCCCACTGCTGGCGGCGGGCGCTTCCTGCTGCCCCTGCCCGCCCCCTTCGGAGGGCCGCTGCTCAGGAATGGTGATGTGCGCGGTATCGCGATCGACGGACCCGCCGCCGCCCTGCTCCTGGCCGCCGCTGCCGCTGCCGCTGTCCTGTTGGCCGCCACCCTCCTTGTGATCCCCGGACTTGGCGTAGTCGGAGATCTGCTCCTTCACGTCCTGCGAGATCTTGGGCGCCTCGTCGGGCATCTCGACGAGCTCGCCGCCGTGCGCGTCCGCGGGCATCTCCATGATCCAACCTGGCCGGATCAGACTGGCCTCGGACAACCGCGACCCGTCCGGCTGCTCACGATCCTTGTTGAGCTGGTAGATCTCCTTGTACCGGCGCCCGTCGCCCAGGTGCCGCTCGGCGATCTCCCACATGGAGTCGTGGTGACGGCCCTCCGGCGGCTGGATCCGGTAGTACTTGGTGTCCCCGTCCTTCTTGTTGCTGCCACCGCCCTCCGCATGGGCGGCGGCCTGGTCGGCCTGCTCGGCGATGGCATTCGCGGCGCTCCCGGCCTGCTCCTGCCCGAAGAGGCCACCGGGCGTCTGCTGGGCGGAGGCAGCGGAGGCCGGCTTCTGGTTCCCCTCCAGCGACTGCCCGAACTGCGAGAGCCCGGGCGCGAAGCTGGCGGCGGTGGCACCCACGAGCAGCAGCGCGGCGACGAGCTGCCGGGCGAGGAGCTGGCTGCCGCCGGCGCCGGGAATCCGGTTCGGCATGCCTACGCCGGACAGCGCGGCCTTGACCTCCACGAGCACGCAGGCGGTGAACTGCGCCCAGGCGAGCCAGACGACGACGGTCAGTACGTTGATGAACGTCCCGACCGTGATCTCCTGCTGCAGCCACTCCAGCGAGGGCGAACCGCCCGGCAGCGGCCACCCCACGGCGTACGCGAGGGCTCCGGGCACGCCGACGACCAGCGCGACAAGGGCGACGAAGGCGAGGAACGCCTTGACGAAGTCCCCGAACGTACGACGACGCCGGGGCAGCGGCTGCGGCGTCCGGTTCCGCGGAGCCGACGGGCCCGTAGAGCTTGAAGTGGTGCGCGCCATGGCGGGTGTCCTGGTGTCCTCTGCTGCTGGGAGGGAGCGGATGAGCGGCTGGAGGCCGTCGATTCGACCTTCTTAGGCGATGGTTTCGACCTTCATTAGGCGATGGTACGGAAGCGACGGAAGGTCAAACAGGGGCAGCGGCCCTTACGGGTGCCCGTTTACGCCTGAGTTGCACCGAAGGCCCAACTCGTTCTGCGTGCTGCTGAACTGTCGGGCCTCCCCTTTGACCGGGCAGGCGACCGCACACGTCCCCCTCGTCACAGTTCCGGCACGGATTCGCTGCGCCCGCGTAGCACTTGAGGACCATTCGCTTCCGTCATCACGCCGAACGCGGGAGCCTTCACAGAGCGCACCAGTTCCGGTAACCCGCTCCTGATAACTTCGTCCGGCTTCATTCTCTCCTGCACATGCCGACCTCTGGGGGACTGCAACCGTGGCCCGTCGCACCATGCCCACCGTCGCCGCGCTGGTGACCAGCGCGGCCCTGCTCCTGACCGCCTGTGGGGGCGGCGGGGACGACAAATCCCCGGACAAGATCGAGGGCGCGGGACAGGGGTCCGAGAAGCCGGCGGCTTCGGAGTCGCCCGAGGGAGAGGGCCCGGACGTCAGCGTCCCGAAGGACCTGAAGCTGGTCTTCGACTTCGCCGAGCCTTCCGACCCGAAGCAGGCGAAGGCCGTCGACAACGCGGCCAACTACATCCGGGCGCTCAAGCACGGCATCGTCCAGCAGGACGTGAACGACCCCGCCTACAAGTACTACTCGGGCGCGCAGGCATCCACGTACGCGAAGACTCAGATCAAGGCGTGGATCGACGGCGGCTGGGTGCCCACGGGGACGGACCGCTACTTCAAGTCCGAGGCCACCGAACTGAGCGGCGGGAAGGCCGTCCTGGTCACCTTCTGCCGCAACCAGGCGAAGTCCTTCAGCAAGGACATCAAGGGCGACAAGATCCACTACAGCAAGGAATCCCTCGACAGCTACCAGAAGTTCAGCGTCCTGATGAGCCCGCCGAAGGGCGCGGACAAGATCTGGAAGGCGCAGAAGGTCGAGGTCCAGGGGAGGGTGAAGGAATGCCGGGGATGACAAGGCCGGGGACGACCAAGAGCTTTCGCGCACGGCGGTGCGTCGCGGCAGGCGCGGCGGCACTGATCCTGGGGGCCGCGGGAACGGGAACGGCGTACGCCGACGACATTCCCGGCGGCACCACGAAACCCCCGACCGAAGAACCATCCGGCGGCGGTGCCGACAAGAACGGCAATCTGTCGGCCGGAGTCTCCTCCATCAAGCTCAGCTACCCCAGCGGCGGGGACGGCGGCGGCAAGCAGGGCAACCTCGCCCCGATCGACCCCAACTGGGAGCCCCCGGCCTGTTGGTACGAGCCGGCCTTCACCTCCGCCGAGCTCAAGAAGTTCGTGGACACGGACGGCGGCGGCGACGTCGGCATCCACGAGTCCTGGTTCGGCAAGGAGCTCTGGACCGACCACTACCGCGACGGCAAACCAGCCGACAACTTCGACCTGCACAAGCCGACGAACAGTTCGGCCGATGGCTACAAGGACTACAACGAGGGCAAGGACGGCCGCTTCTGGCGCGGCGTCGCGCCCGACTCCTCGGACCCCAAGTCCTGGGACTGCGGCCGCATCATGTTCTGGGTCCCGGACGGCGAGATCCCGGACGACCCGAACGCCCCGACACCCGAGATGCTCGCCGAGTACGCCTACGACAAGGTGAAGGTCCCCGACACCGAGGTCGAGCTGAAGCCCGAGGCCAAGTCGACGGTGAACCTGCCGACTTGGGTGTGGCTGGACAAGGGCACCTTCAAGGAGGTCAAGGTCCGCGCGGAGCTCCCGAACACCCCCCTGTGGGCGGAGACCACAGCAAAACCGAAGAGCCTCCACCTGGAGCCCGGCACGCCGGACGCGGAGACCTTCCCCGCATCCGGCGAGTGCAAGATCAACGCCGACGGCAGCATCGGCACCCCGTACACCAAGGGCAAGTCCAAGCAGGACCCGCCGTGCGGCATCAAGTACCTGCGGGCCACGAACGGGAAGCCGTACCAGCTGAAGGCATCGGTAACCTGGGAGATCTCCTGGGAGGGCTCACAGGGCACGGGCGACGACCTGCCCGACGGCACCTTCGAGACCACGCAGGACATGAACGTCCAGGAGATCCAGTCGATCAACCGCTGACGGGGGCAAGGCGCACATGGGCAGCAAGGGCAAGAGTGACCTCAGCATCCCACTCACCGACCTGGAGGACTACGGCAGCCGGCTGCGGTCCATCAAGAACCGCATGAACCGGACCAAGAAGACCTTCGAGTCCTACAAGGACGACATAGGCGACGGCGGCGTCTACGACTCGCTCGAAGACTTCGAGTCCAACTGGGAGGACGGCCGCGAGGACATCGGCCAGCAGCTGGACCAGTTGGCGGACCTGTCCGACGCCGTCGTACGCGAGTTCAAGAAGCTGGACGACGACCTGGCCAAGGAAGTCAACGACGCGGTGAAGGCGGGCAAGGGCGAGGGCGGGAAGGGCGGCAAGGGGGACGGGAAGGGCAAGGGCGACGGGAAGTAGCCGGACGGGCGGCGGATTTCAGACCGCTGCTCACGGCTGGCCGGCCCGGCTACCCGAGGATGTCGTCGTTCGAGTCGAACTGATGCTCATCGGGGGGAAATTCGGGGAAGTACACCGTGTCTGCCTCTCCAGTAAGTACGGCAAGGAGATAGGGCGCGCACTGGGCGGGGTGGTACTCCCATTCCGGGCCCCGCCCCTCGTTGAACATGACGGTCCACTCGTCAGGATGCTGCCCCGGTCGGCATAGCCAGTAGAGGTACGCGCCGCTTCCCTCGATGTACGCCCAGGGCAACACCTCGGCCCCGTCGTCCCGCAGCAGCTGCGGCGGCTTGGGTTCGAACTCCCACAGGTCGGCCAGGATCTCGGCGCGTTCCTTCGCCTGGTCGAGGAGGTTGTAGCCCTCGTCTCGGCATCCGGGATCCATGAGCCAGACGGTCTCGTCGAAGACCCCGCCTCCGTAGGTCTCGACGAGTTCCTTGTAGTCCTGCGGCAGGGCGGTGCCGAGCTGCTGCTCCACGGCGGCCCAGTCCCGCGAGCGACGAGGGCCGACGGGAGGAATGAGCGCGGCGAGGCGTTCCAGGGTGGAGGCCATCTGAGTCTGAGTCGGCATCCTCCCTACTCCGCGAAGCGGAAAGTAGAAGTCACCGCATCGAAGATGTCGAAGAACGAGTCCGCCAGTTCGAGGAGTTGGCTGCTGCCCGAGACCAGCGCGACCTTCCCCTCCTGGCCCGGCACCGGAATGAAGGTCTGCATCAGGACGACGCGGATCGTGCGCTCGTCGCCCGGCACGGTGATGTCCTCAAGGCCGTACGTGCGCGCCGCGAGGCCGACTCCCGGGATGTCGACCGTCTCCACCTTCCGCCACGTGTCGCCCTCCCGCTTGGCCTGGCGCACGCCGAGCTGGGCGACGATGCGGTCCGGGTCCGTGGGCAGGACGTCGCCGCTGGGCGTGCGGGCGCCGACCAGGGAGACCGTGACCGAGCCGGTGACCGGCGTATCGCCGCCGAAGCTCTCCGCCATGCAGCCGCAGTACAGGGCGCCGGACTGCCAGGCGTCCTTCGACGCCTTCCGCAAGAACGCCTCGAAGGTCTCCCGGTGCGGGGCCAGCTCCGGGCGGGCGCGTACGCGATCGTTGATCATCTGCCGGATGGACGCGTCGCGCGA
This sequence comes from Streptomyces sp. NPDC021622, assembly GCF_040640795.1. NCBI lineage: Bacteria > Bacillati > Actinomycetota > Actinomycetes > Kitasatosporales > Streptomycetaceae > Streptomyces > Streptomyces sp. NPDC021622. Next base: position 95,804 of record NZ_JBFACK010000006.1, on the reverse strand, counting down.
CTCCGGACGCACGTCGAACTCCCACCACGTCTCCGGCACCTTGATGCTGAATCCGCCGCGTGCGATGGTCTGCGGTTCCGTATACCGGGCCATGGCTGTTCCTGTCTCCTCCGTCGGCATGTGCCGTTCCAGGTCAGCTTATGAGCAGCCGCCGGCCCACTCTCCCGTGGCTCCGTGGCTCCGTGGGTCCGTGGGTCCGTGCTACGTCAGGTGTGAGACGAAGAACTCGAACCGGTACTCCTGCTCAATGACCGCTGCCACCGCGCCGAGGTCGGTGAACAGGAAAGCCGATGTGAGGAAGCCGTGCCGGGCGAGTAGTTCCTGCACCCAGGAGTCAAGAAGCTCGTCGGGGGCATCGTCGTTCAGCGCCGCATCGAACTCGGCGGACGTGCTCCAGAATCCCCGTACGGCCTCCAGAACCCCGTCGGGCACCTCCGCGGACGCCAACGTGCGCGCCGTGACCACCTCGGAGGCAGCACGCAGCATCCGGTCGAGTTCCTGCCTCTCGCGCCGCGCCATGAGCCTGTGCTGCAGTTCACCAGCCACATCTACCCCCTTGCTTTCCCAACACCTACCCCAACAGCCGATGAATCCCTGGTCGCCGCAGGCGGCCGCTCGATGAATTCCCCTGGAAACACCGCTCGTTGACCGGAATCAGCCTCCTCCCCCCTCATAACTTGGCCACCCAATCAACTGCGTGCAGCCAACGGGGGGTCGTACGGCGATGAGTGGTGGATTTTCCTGGGAGTCGGCGGTCGCCGCCCTCGGGCTTGCGATACCGGTCGGTGCCGCGCTGTGGGAGTTCGGGTTCGCCGGGCGCAAACGGCTCGGCTACCGCGTGCAGATGGATACCACCGCGAAGAACGCGGACACCCATCCGCACGCCGGGGTGCTGCGGCAGATGCAGCAGAACGGCACCTCCCTCGTCGACCCGTCCTTCGTCCTGCTCCGCATCCAGAACAGCGGCTGGACGCACATCGACGCCAACGACTACGTCGTACGCGACGACGACCAGGTCGGCATCCGGATCAGCTTTCCCGGCCGCCGCGTCGACGGCATGGTCGTCACCGAGTACAGCCACGACTACCTGGGCCCCTGCTTCGAGGGGGCCGCCGGGCTCCGCATGGACAACGGGCTGATCGAGCTGCCCCGCGTGCCCCTCAACCGCGGCACCCACTACAAGGTCCTCGCCGTCCTGGAACGCGACCCCGACTTCCCAGCCGGGCGGAAGTTCCCCGATCCCGATGTCGTCGCCGGCATAAAGGGCGGCGTACGCGGTGGCCGCATCAAGAAGACCGAGAGCCACACCTTCGCCTCGAAGCCCGTCATGGTCTTCATCGCCCTGCTGGTGCTGATCGCCGCCGCCCAGTCCTTCACCACGTTCACCAGGGACGACGCCACCGCCCAGGCGGCACCCGTGGACTGCGCAGAGGGCACGCTGACCCTCTCCGGCTCCACCGCCTTCAAGGAAGCCGTCGCGGAGGCCGCGAAGCGGTACGTGAGGAAGTGCACGGGCGCCAGGATCCCCATCACGGACAACACGTTCAACGGCAGTGTCGCGGGCCTCGACTCCTTGGCGGCCGCCGGCAGGAAGGCCGGTACGGGGAAGGCCGGTGGGGCCGGCCTCCCCGACCGGCTCGCCTTCACCGACGGGGCCAAGGGCGACGGCCGCCCCCAGCTCCTTCCCCGCCCGGTCGCCCTCTCCCTCTTCACCCTGTCCGTCAACAAGGACGCCGGCGTCCAGGACCTCTCCCTCAAGCAGGTACGCCAGATCTACGCGGGCGAGATCACCAACTGGTCCCAGGTCAACGGCAACAACGTCCCCGTCCACCTGGTCAGCCGCCACCCCGGCTCCGGCACCCGCTCCACCCTCGTCAGCCAAGTCCTCGACGACAAGGAGCTGTTGGAGGTCACTTCGGGGGACTGCGCGGGCATGGACCGCAGCAAGCCGGGCCGCTGTGAGGTCGGCGACACCGGCATTCTCCTGGACACGGTGGCCTCGACCCCGGGAGCCCTCGGCCACAGCGAGGCGGGCGCCGCGCTCACCCACGAAGGCATCAACCAGGTCCGCATCGCGGGCTACCAGGCCACGGTCGAGGGCGCAGACGCGGGCGCGTACCCCTACTGGCAGACGGAGTTCGCGTATACGTACGGAGAGCCCCCCGCCGACTCGATCGCGGCAGGCTTCCTGCGCTACCTGACAGAGGGCGCAGGCAAGGACAGCCTCCCCGCCCATGGCCACCGCCCCTGCTCGGAGCTGGAGAAGCCACTGCTGTGCCGCCCGGTCGGCTGAGCGCTTTACCCCGGGGGTAATTGAAGGCGCATGTGCTTCGGCGGCAGCCTCTTCGCCATGGCCTCTGACCTTTGGATAGGCGTCGCCGCCCTCTTCTTCCTCGGCATGGGCGTCTTCGGCCTCATCGCGCCGGCTGCCCTCATCCGCCCTTTCGGTATCGAGCTGACCGTCCCGGAAGCGCGTGCCGAGGTCCGCGCGGTCTACGGCGGGTTCGGCGTCGCCTTCGGCTGCCTGCTCGGCTGGGCGGCTCGGTACGCTTCCGGTGATCTGCAACGGGGCATCGCGCTGGCGGCCGCGGTGGCGCTTGCGGGGATGGCTTTGGGGCGGCTGGCGTCCCGAGCGGTGGAGCGCCCGAGGGCTTTCTATCCGGCGTGGTTCTACTTCTGGGTCGAGGCCCTGGGCGCAGCTGGGCTGCTGGCCGCAGCTGTTCAGCTGCCGGATGCGTAGGTCACGAGGTCGCCCCATGCGGTCAGGGCGAAGGCCAGTTGGGGGCCGTGGGGGTTCTTGGAGTCGCGGAGGTGGATGGTGGAGGGGTGGTGCCCCAACTCCCGTCCTCTGAAGCCGAGTCGGACAGAGGGATGATGCTCCTGGTCGCGGCACTGTGCGACCGGTGGGGTACGGAGCTGGGCCCGACCCCCTGCAAAACAATCTGGGCGGAAATCGACCTTCCCGGGCCCGATTGACGGTGGCGTCCCCGCCAAGTGGTGCGAGCGTGCCGGGCGGGGGCTTTACCGGTCCGGTGGTTCATCGGCACCGGGGCCGCCCGGTTCTCCCGAGGTTGGCGGTTCCGGGCCGGGAGTCAAGGGCGCTCCTTCGTCGCGTCGGCTGCGCCGATTCCGCTTCGCTTCACCCTTGACACCCACCCCTCCACCGCAGGTGAGCGCCGACCGGGCGGCCACGAAGAGGGGCTCACGGGGACCGGCCATCAGGTCATCCGGCTTTCCTGCCGGGTGCGGACTAGTTCGTCACACGTGCCGTCAGAGTCATGGGTGCGCGGCCGGTCCGGGGATGAGTGCCGGTCTCGTCAAGCGTCTGGCGACCGGTTCTTCCGGGCTGGCCGTCACAGGTCACGCGTCACGAATGGCCGGGGGTGCGGGACCTACTTTGGGAAAGTTGTGTTCTGACACAAGGGGGGCGCACACGATTCGAAACGCAACTTTGCCGAAGTAGGTTCCCCACCCCCTAGGCTGGCCAGCCCCGGGGGGATCAACTAGCCGTAGGAGTAGGCGAGTTGGCCCCCTCCCACCCTGCACCCGCCCCGGAAGATCCGGTCGGCAGACGCTTGACGAAGCCGGGACCCATCCCCGAGCGGCCCGCGCACCCCTTCAGCGGGCAGCGCTGCTACGAACCAGTCCGCACCCGGCAGTGAAGCCGGATGGCCCGCCGGGTGGTCCCCGTGAGCCCCGCTTCGTGGCCGCCCGGTCGTCTTCCTTCTCGCGGTGGAGGGGTGGGTGTCAAGGGTGGAGCGCAGCGGAATCGGCGAAGCCGACGCGCAGCGCAGCGGAGCGCCCTTTACACCCGGCCCGGAACCGCCAACCTCAGGACAACTGGGCGGCCCCGGCACCAATCAACCACCGGATCACCAAAGCCCCGCATCGAGGTTTCCACGACCCGGCGGCCCCGCGCCCGGCGTGGCGCGACATCTCCGCGCCAACTCCGGTCGCTGATACCTGCCCGGCCTCAGCCGACCGCGTTCTCCGCGACCGCGCGCCCCCGCACCGTCACGTCCCCGCCGTAGAACATCCCGGTGAACACCGGGCTGTAGGTCATCTGGACCTCGACCTCGACCTGGTCGGCGTTGGCCGTCACACAATGCGTCGCCGCGATGTCCGCGCCGCTCATGCCCATCGTTCCGGCGAACTTCTTGGCGCGCGCGTCGCAGTTCTCGTAGTTGATGGGTGCGCCCTTGGCACCTTCGTAGATGCCCTCGGTGTCGAGGTCCTGGGCAGCGTAGCGCGCGGCCTGTTCCGCGATGTCGGCGGCCCGCTCCCGCTTGGAGATGGACAAGCCGCCGTCGATGACGAACGCCGAGAGCGAGAGGAAGACGAGCGCGAAGATGATGACGGCGCCCGCGCCCGAGCCACGGTCGTCGAGGCGTTCGCGACGGGCGGCGGCCCATTCTCGTATACGAGGAGCGAGGTGGGGACTGATGCTCACGCCGACCTCCGGTAGGGGTCCAGCGAAGAGCTGAAGCTGGCCTTCAGTGTCGTCTCCATGTCGAGGCCGAGAATGCCCAAGCCCCTCACCTGACAGCTCACTTCAACCGTGAAGAACGTGCCGGACTTGAAGCCCGCGCTCGTCTGGTTGACGTTGATCGGCCCGACGCACATGCCCTCGAGGTCGGCCTGCGCCGCAGCCCGCGCCTCAGACATCGCCGTGCCCTGGTCCTTCTGGATCGAACCGGCACGCGCGGCGTCACGCGCCGCACCGTCGACGGCCCCTCGGGCATCGACGAGCTGGCCGAAGGCCACCAGCATCAGAATGAAGAGGATCATCACGGGCGCGAGGATGACCACCTCGACGGTCGAGAGCCCCCGATCCGACCGACGGCCCGACGCGCGCATCCCGTTGAGGACGGCACGGGCCCATGCGTTCCTCATCAGCCGTTGTCCTCCACGAACCGCTCCACCGGGCCCGCCGACTGCGCGCGCACCGTCATGTCGAGGCCGGGGAAGACGGAAGGCACCTTCGCGGTGATCTCCACGCCGACCGTGTTCGCCTTCGGCTCCACCATCTTCACGTCCGGGCCGATCACCAGCTGCGGGCCGAGCTGCTGGATGTAGTCGTCGACCACGTCACGCGCCTCGCCGCGCCAGCCGCCCGGGTTCTCGTCGGCCGTCGCGCGGGCCTTGCGCGCGCCCGCCTGGGCCGCCGCCTGGGCGACATGGTCCGCGAAGAAGTACAGCGCGAACTGCACCGTCGCGAAGATCATGAAGAACAGCACCGGGGTGAGCAGCACGAACTCGATCGCGGTCATGCCGGATTCACCGCGGGTGGAGGCTGCCTCCACCCTGCGGCGTACCCATCGCTTCACGCTCCCGCGCACTCGTCCCCGCCTTCGTTCCCCGATAACCGATTGATGATCAGCAGGTCTTGCCGGCGTCGGCGCCCTCGATGCAGTCCTTGACGTCTTCCGCGCCGCCCTTCAGGGCACCGTTGATGACGGCGGCGACCACGCCGACGATCGCCACGACGACCGCCGAGATGATGACCCACTCGACCGCGGAAGCACCGCGGTCGAGCTCGCCGGAGCGGGCACGCTCGACGCGGCCCTTCAGGAAGGTGACAAGGAAGTCCACAGCCGGGATCCCGGTGCTGAAGTTCCGTCCGTTCATGGTGAGTTGTCCTCTCAGGAGTGGGGGGAGGTCGCCGGGCACTTGCCGTCCGGCGGATCCGTCCGTCGCCGTAAAGTTCGTTAGACCTGGAACACGCGCATCGCCGCCGGGAAGATGAGGAAGACCAGGAAGCCAGCACACAGCAGCAGCTGCGCGACGAGCATCGACTGGGATTTCTCGCCCGCACTGCCCTCGATCTCGGCCATTTCGCGGTGCCGCATCGTCTCCGCGCGGGAGGCGAGCGACTCGCGCACCTTGGCTCCGTCGTCCGCCACCAGGCCGAGGGAAGCCGACAAGTCCTTGAGCTCTTCGACGCCCAGCTGCTCGCCGAGTGTGCCGAGCGCCTGCCACTGGCTGATGCCGGTGATCCGGGCATCGGCCAGTGCGTTTCGGATACGTTTTGTCGCCCATCCGTCGGAGACTTCCGCCGCCGCCATCAGAGCCTCGGGGAGGCCCCGGCCGCCCGCCAGGCTCATCGACACCAGGTCCAGATAGGCACCGATGACGCGGCGCAGGTCACGCCGCTTGTCCTGGGCGTCGCGCCGCACTTCGAGGTCGGGGAGGAAGAAGAACAGAACGCCGAACACCAGCGCCAGCCATACCGGGATGATCGGGCTGCTGCCGAATCCCAGCGTCCAGACGATGGCGAAGAGGAACGGCCCGAAGAAGACACCCGTGGCTGCCAGCAACGTCTTCGTAGCCAGGAATTTCTCCCAGCTCCGATCAAGCACCGCCAAGTCCGCCCGCAACGACCGCTGTTCCCAGCCCTGCTGCAGATAGAACTCGGCGACCCTCACGCCCACCCGGGCCCGCGCCGAACCAAGCCGGCTGGAGTCCGACTTGCTCTCCGGGGAACGGTGCGACTCATAGGCCGCGCCCCTCGCCCGCATCGCATCGATGCGCGCGACCGTCGCGACCGCACTCCGCTTGGACGGCATCAAGGCGCGTACGAGGGCGTAGATCCCCAGGCCCATGATCGCGCCGATCACGATAGGCATCGTCAGGCTCATCGACGTACCCCTTCAGGATTCGAGAAGCCCGGCTGCCCCGGCTGGCCCGGCTGGCCGTAAGGCCCCGCCTGCCCGGTCAACGGCGCCTGCTGCTCGGCCGCGCCACCCGCCCCCCGAGGCCGCACAAACTGCACCCCCGGCTCATCCCGGATCAGGAAGCGATCCGGCGTCTCCACCGTCGACAGCTTCCGCAGCCACCAGAAGCCGAGTGCGAACAGCGCGCAGACGCAGGCGAGTACGAGCTGGCCGACCGGCGTGCCGTACGGCTCGACGAAGTCGCGGTTGAAGATCGAAAGGCCGAGGACGAACGCGATCGACACCGCCACCACGATCTGCACCGACCGCCGCGTCGACGCCCGCTGCGCCATCACGCGCTGCCGCATGTCGACCTCTTCACGCGCCGACTTGGCGAGAGCGCCGAGAACCTGCCTCAGCCCCGGCCCTCGCAGCTTCGCGTTGAGGATCAGCGCCGCCACGATGATGTCCGCCGACGCGTCGTCGATCTCGTCCGCAAGGACCTGCAGCGCCTCCGGCAGCGGCGTACGCGCCCGCAGCCGGTCCACCAGCGCGTCCAAGTGGGGCCGCAGCACCGGTGCCGCCGCCCGCGCCGAAGCCGGGATCGCCTGCTCCAAGCCCACCGCGCCCGCGATGGTGTCGCGCAGGGACTCCGTCCACGCGGCGAGGGCCTCCACGCGCTTCATCTGCGCGCGCTCCTCCGCCGCGCCGCCGAACAGCTTGTCCCAGAAGAAGACGAGGATGCCGGACGCGATGCCCGCCACCGCCCAGCGGGTGAGCAGCAGAACCACGAGACCGACACCGACGGCCAACGAGCCCCGCTGGCCCGCGAACCGGATGAGTTCGCTCATCCGCTCGCTGGCCTTCTGCTTCTCGTGCTCCGGCTTCACCGGCAGCCCGCGCAGCGCGATCGCGAGGACCGCGAGGCCTCCGCCGACCGCGATGCCGCAGCCCAGTGCGTACAGGACGGGCAGCGAGAAGAGGCCGCCCATCGAGCCGAGTGAGTTCATGTCGTGCTCACCCCCATTGCCCGGCGGGGCGGTAGCCGAACGCGGCCAGGTCGTCCATGCAAGCTATCGGCGCATGCGCGACGACCTGCCCGTTGGCGGCCTCCGCGAAGACCTCGCTGGACAGGACGCGGCCGTCGACGCCGTTGACCTCGCGGACCGAGGTCACCATGCGCTGGAGCTTGCCGCCGGTCTGGTAGTTGTTGCGCCGCTGGATGAAGACGACGAAGTTGACGGCTCCGGCCACGAGCATCTGGCTCGCCTCGATGGGCAGCCGCTCGGAGGCCTGGAGGGCGTACGTCGAGATGCGGTTGAAGACCTCACTCGAGCTGTTGGCGTGGATCGTGGAGAGCGAGCCGTCGTTGCCCTGCGACATCGCGTTCAGCATGGTCACGATCTCGTCGCCGAGCACCTCACCGACGATGACCCGCGACGGGTTCATACGGAGGGAACGGCGCACCAGCTCGGCCATCGAGATCATGCCCTGGCCCTCGGAGTTGGGCAGGCGCTCCTCGAAGGCGACCACGTTGGGGTGCAGGTCGGCGAACTGGTCGAGGCCGAGCTCAAGGGCCCGCTCGACGGTCACGAGACGCTCGTGCGGCGGGATTTCGTTCGCCAGCGCCCGCAGCAGAGTCGTCTTTCCGGCGTTCGTCGCGCCCGCGATCATGATGTTCTTGCGCGCCCGGACGGCGCAGGCCAGGAAGTGGCCGATCTCGGGCGTCAGGGTCCCGTTCCCCACCAGGTCCGACATGAAGACCTTGCCCATGCGGGCACGTCGGATGGAGAGCGCGGGGCGGCGCGTGACGTCCATGACGGCGGAGAGACGCGAGCCGTCGGGGAGGCGCAGGTCGAGCTGCGGGTTGGCGGAGTCGAAGGGGCGGGAGGAGAGTCCCGAGTACGCGCCGAGCACCTGGATGAGTTCGACGAGCTCCTCATCCGTCTCGGCGACCGGATCGCCCGTGACCTCGCGCCCGTCGGCGTAACCGACGAAGACCTGGTCGCAGCCGTTGATGTCGATGTTCTCGACCTCGGGGTCGTCCAGGAGCGGCTGGAGCCGGCCGACGCCGAAGAGCGCGGCGTGCACGGCGGCCGCGTACTTCTCCTCGGTCTCGGCGTCCAGCGGGGTGCGCCCGGCGTTGATCTCTATCCGGGCGTACTCCTCCAGGATCTGGGCGATGACGGCACGGGCGTACTGCCGCTCGTCCTCGCCCGACATGGGGGTGACACCGGAGACCTGGTCGATACGGCGCTGCTCGGCGATGCGGTCACCGGCGTCCTGCCGGAACCGCTTGACGAGCTGGTGATCGACGGGAACGCTCATCGGCCCGCCCCGTGCGCGCCCTGCATGCCCTGTGTGCCCGCGGTCGGGGTGGCCCAGGCGGCGCCGTACTGCTGGTACAGGTCGACGGTCACCTTGCGGGCGGAGCGGATCAGCATCGACTTGTCGAGCCGGCCGCGCTTGCGTCCGGCCAACTGGTCGGCGCCCGCCGGGTCGTCGGCGAGCGTGCCCACGACGCGCGCGCCGGTCTGCGCGGCCATCAGCATGTCGTTGACCTGGTGGACGAGCTTGGCGGACGTCGAGGGGTCCGCGATGAGGAGTACGCCGATGAGCGGGGTCGCGAGCGACGCGGCCCCACGGGATCCGCCGTGCAGCTTGGCGGAAAGCGCCGCGGCACGGTCGCGCACGCGGGCGATGGCCTCGGGCTCGGTCCGCGAGACGAGCAGCACGAGGGCCGCCTGCGGGAAAAGCTCGACGGCAGGAGTGTCCCCACTGACGCGACCGCAGTCGGCGATCACGTCGGCGGGAGCGTGCGGGGAGTCGGCGAGCTGCGAGAAGGCGCGGCCGAGGGTGGGCCAGAGGCCCGCGAGCCCGGCAGCCTGTTCAGCGACACCAAGACCCACGAGCACCTCGAGCCCGCCGGCCAACGGCTGCGTGTGATCCCACAGTTGATCGGGCACGAGGCCGCGCCGCGCGGTGGCGGCGATGCTGAGCATGCCGGTGTTCGGGTTGAGCGGTCCGCCGTGCGCGGCGGCACTGCGGTAGACCAGGTCGCCGCCGGCGGGATCGGTCTCCGCGACGAGGACGCGCCGGGGCCAGACGGCCGCCAGCGCGACGGCCGCGGTGGTGACCCCGGGAGACCCCTTGTCTGCGGCGAGAGCAATGAGCGCCATGTCTCTTCTACTCGCCTCTAGTTGCCGTTGGGAGACACTTGGACGAGAGAGACCTGCCCCGCGGACGCGGCCCGGGTGACGGCGGCGGCATCGGCGCTGTCGACCAGGAGCGTGACGCCGAGGGCGCCGGTGCTCACGGTGGCGTCGCTCTTGTCGGCGATGGAGCTGACGCGGGCGGCGGCGACGATCGGGCTGTCGCTCGTGCCGCCACCGGTTCCGGCGGAGCCGCCGGTGTCCTTGTCGCTGGACCCGGACGACGCCGAGTCGCCGACCTGGTAGACGTCCACGGTGTCGCCGGTCTTCAGGCCGTCCGCCGGGTACTGCCCCTCCTTGAGGGAGACGCCGACGGCCGACTTGCCCGCGGGCAGCCCGCTCTTGCTGGAGAACATCTCTCCGACGGCGACGGCACCCTTGGGGATGGTGTTGGTGGCCTTGAGCTTCTTCAGGCTGTCGACCTGGGACCACTTCACGTAGTTGATGCCCGAGTCCTCGGCGACCATCACCGAGGTGACGTTGCTGTCGCTCACGGACTCGCCCGCCGGGATCTCGTTCGTGATCTTCACGACCTCGATACGTTCCCCTGCGCGCAGCACGAGAACGGTGGCGCCGAGCGCGCCGATGAGGATGAGCAGAACGGCCAGGGCGGCGAGTGCCGGTTTGCGCTCGCGAGGCGGCGCGGGAAGGCGCTCACCGACCGCTGGCTGAACCGGCGCGGCAGAACGGTTGTTGCCCGCCCCCGTACGCTCTTGGATCTTCACGCAACTGCTCCCCGCACGCCCAAGAAGATTCGGTCATTTTCGGACACTCGCGACTCTCTCGCTCGCCTCGGGCGGGCTATTCAGCCCCAGGCACAGTGTCAAGTCATCGCACCGTATCAGCAGCACATAAGCCCCTCAAGGCGCGCCAAGGCTGCCGGAGCCCGCACCCCTCATCGTTATCCACGCGCAATCCACGCTCCATGGTTCCCACGCATTCCTGGAACCTCTGGAGAGGCAGAGATGTGCGTACGCGAATAGACGCCCTTTGCGCAACGGGCGGCGCAGGGCGCGGTGATGAGGAACACCGACCGATCCGCCTTCTGCCGGACCGCTGTTCCTTCAGCCGCACGGATGACGCCGGAAGGGGCGGGGCCGGTTCCCCCGCGGCTCATTCCTTTTGCCACACCGCCACAAGGTCCGCGCACCGCACCACGATCGTGGCGTCGGTCAGCTCGATCTCGTGCACGATGCCGCCGCCGGGGACCGGCCGGACCTCGTCGAGCAGCACCGTGATGGCCTCCATCCAGTCGATGGAGTCGTGATATTCGACGGAGAACCCGGTGACGCCGACGTACTCGATCCGCAGCCCGGCGGGGTGCTTCCACGGGTTGGGCAGGAAGCCGATGGCGGCGGGGCCGGCCGATTTCGCGACGGGCAGGGAGACCTCCGCAAGCTCAAGGTCCTTCACACACCGGTCACTTGAGAACGAGTAGTGCCCGGCATCGGAGACGAACTCCCAAGCCCCGTCCGGCAGGACGCCCTTGAGCCCGGGAAGGGCGGCGAGGTAAGCCCCGGCATCAACACTGAACCCACGGAACTCCGTATCCCATTCAACTTTCACGTACTCCAATGAACCTCACCGCCCAATGAACCCATGCCCCTTGTCCCCCGTCTCACAGTCCGGCGCGGCCCCGGCGAATGCACGTCACACGAGCAGAGCGCCGGTGGTGTCCCGGGCCTGAAACTCCTGCTCACGAAAGAGAAATTCAACCCCCATGAGACTTTCCTTTCCCTCACGTGCACGACGCGGCTCGCGCAAGACCGTCGCGGCGACCGGCGTAGCCACAGCGGCCCTGGCCCTGGTGGCCACGGGCACCCCGGCGCACGCCATCATCGGCGGCACCGAAGTCTCCAACGACGCCTACCCCTTCATGGTGGCCGTCATGGACAAGGGCCAGGGCAGCGCGCTCGACCGCCAGTTCTGCGGCGGCAGCCTCGTCACCGCGGACACGGTGATGACGGCGGCGCACTGCCTCGTCGACGACGCGGGCAAGCCCGTGAGCCCGAAGAAGCTGCAGCTGGCGGTGGGCCGTACGGTCCTCTCCTCCGCCGGCCAGGGCCAGATCCGCAACGCCGCGAAGGGCGGCGTGGTCGTCCACCCCCGCTACCTCAAGGGCCAGGAGGCCTACGACGTAGCGTTCATCCAACTCAGCAAGCCGGTCAAGGGAATCAGCCCGATAGCCCTCCCCACCCAGGGCACGGACGCGCTGATCCGCCCGGGCCAGAAGGCGACGGTCGCCGGCTGGGGAAACACGGACACGGAACTCCCCAACACCCCTGACCGCCTCCGCGAGGTAAAGGTCCCGATCCTCTCGCACGCGGAATGCAAGACGAGTTACGGGGAGTACGACTCAAAGGTCAACTTCTGCGCGGGAGTTGAAACGAAGGACTCCTGCCAGGGCGACAGCGGCGGCCCCATCTTCCGCCACGTCCCCGGCCGCCGGGCCCCCATCCAGGTCGGCGTCGTCTCGTACGGCGAGGGCTGCGGGGCGCAGGGCGCTCCGGGCGTCTACACGTCGGTCAGCTCGTCGAAGCTGTGGAAGACGCTGGATGAGTCGGCGGGCGGCAAGAAGGTGAAGCGGGCCATGAACCGCCGCTGAGCGGATTCTCCTGCCTGATCAGGCGGACGGGAGGGCCCGGAACCCTTTGTCAGTGGGCCGAGGCTCTCCCGTTCAGCGCTTCATGAGGTTCGGCTCTTCCGGGTAGGCCCCGGAATCCGCTGCGGGAGCACATCGATCATTCAAGCGGCTCCCTCCCCGTAACCTGCCGGTACGCCTCGTCGAGGAGACCGTCGTCGACCTCGAACTCCCCGCCATCCAGGAAATACGCCCCGTTTTCGTACGCCGACACCTGTCCAACAACTCGGCTACAGCAGTCATGAGTTCCTCGAGATCACGTAAGCGGACCCTCTCCAGTTCTCCCACATTCTGGGCCCTTACAGAACATTGCGCAGCATCATCCCGAATCCATCGGAACTCGCCCCTTTTGCGATAACTATTCAGTGCGGCCGCTCCCGAGACCTTCACTACTCACTGCCGTGAATCCTGGTGAAACCATCGACCACTTCAGTAGCGTCGGATGGCGTGAAGAACCCTCGCCCCACCGGGAGTCCTACGTGAACCGCAGTCGTGTCCTGCCTGCCGCCGTCTCGTTGGCGGCTGCCGCTGCCCTCCTGCTCACGGGATGCGGGGGTGACGACGGTGACTCGGGGGAGGACAAGGCCGCGGGGAGCGGAAGTGCGAAGAAGAGTGCGTCGCCCGGCGCCAAGAAGAGCGAGGCGCCCGCGATCGAGCGGCCCGCGATGAAGTTTCCCTCCGATGTGCGGCTCGTCTTCGAGGAGAGCGAGCTGACCGATCCGGAGCAGGCCGCCGCGCTGAACGACGCACAGAATTACGCTCGTTCAACCGTGTACGGAATCGTGAAGCAGGACCCGGAGAACGCCGCGTACAAGTTCTACTCGGAGCCGGGCAGTGATGCCCGGGAGTACGCGAAGTCCCAGATCAGGAACCATTCCTCGGCCGACTTCAGCGTCACGGGCGAGCGGTCCCACAGCGACGCGAAGGTGCAGCCGGGCGGGGGCGCGGACAAGAAGGGCATGGTCGTCACCTTCTGCTCCGACGAGAGCAAGATGAGCGGCAAGGACCTCCGGACCAAGGAGAAGATCCCCTTCGAACCGGGCCCCAAGAATTACTGGTTCTGGCGGATTGAGATGGTCCCGTCGAAGAGCACCGACGGCCTCTGGCTCGCTCAGAAAGCCAAGGTCAAGGACGAGGCCGCGCAGTGCCGCTGAGCGGTGTTCGCCAGTCGGAGCCGGAGCCGGAATCGGTAAGGCAAAAGTCGACTCTGGCGAAACCATTGACCACTTCAGTACCGTCTGATGCCTTGCAGAACCGTCGCCCCACCGGGAGTCCCACGTGAACCGCAGTCGCACCCTGCCCGTCGCCGCCGTTTCGATGGCGGCTGCCGCTGCTCTCCTTCTGACCGCGTGCGGGGGTGGGGGCGAGGAGGACTCGGGCAAGGACAAGATCGCCGGGGCCGATGACGGCGCCGCGAAGAAGAGTGCGTCGCCGAGCGCCGGCAAGAGCGAAGTTCCCGTGACCGACCGTCCGAAGATGCCGCTTCCCAAGGACGTCAGCCTCGTTTTCGACGACGTCGACATGAGCGATCCCGACCAGGCGGCAGCCGCGAGCGACGCCCACAATTTCGCCCGCGCCATCCGGTACGGAATCGTCAAGCAGAACATGAACGACCCTGCGTACAAGTTCTATTCGGAACTCAAGAGTCCCGCTCAGGCCTACGCCAAGGACCAGATCAAGCAGCGGGTCGACAAGGGGCTGACCATCAGCGGAGAGATGCGCTTCTCCCGCACCAAGGTCACGCCTGCCGAGAACAAGAAGACGAGCGTTGTCTCCTTCTGTAGCAACAGCACCAAGCTCTACAGCAAGGAAGTGAAGACCAAGAAGGTGCACCACACAGAGCCGAGCATCAACGACTACTACTCCTGGCAGGTCCTCATGACCCCCTCCAAGAACGCCAAGGGGCTGTGGCGAGCCCAGAAGGTTCAGGTGCAGGACAAAGCTGAGGAGTGCAGGTGACCAAACGCCGAATATCGCTGGTCCTGATCGCCACGAGCACGGCATTGATACTCGCCTCGGGGAACCCGGCCGTCGCCGGTGAAGACCCCGTGGTCAGCGACAGCAACACGGCGGCCACCAAGAAGGACGACACGGTCGGCGCCATGGCGCGCATCAGCTACACGTCGTCCGGGAACGGCGGACCGGGATCGGGGCCCGTGACGTCCGTCGACCCCAACTGGACCCCGCCGCCGTGCTGGTACGCCCCCGAGTGGAAGGCCGGCGAGTTCGCGAAGTTCCGCGACCGGCTGTACTTCACCGCAAGGCACGACCCCGGCGCTCCGCAGGATGCCTTGAAGGACATGTCCGACGAGAACCGGGCCTACGCCAAGGACAACTACAACATCGACAAGGAGAAAGAAGGGATGTGGTGGGGCGCCCAGTACAGCCCCGACGCCACGCTCGAGGAACAACAGAAGTGCAACAAGCCGCCGTTCTGGGTCAATAACGGGGAGGACCCCGGCGTCCCCGAGGCCATCGACGCCGAAACCCTCGCCGAACTCGCCTACAACCAGATCAAGGTCCCCGGCACCAAAGTCTCCCTCGCCCCCGACGGCCCCTCCAAGGTCAATCTCCCCACCTGGGCCTGGCTCGACAAGGGGGACTTCAAGCCCGTGTCCGTGACCGCCTCGCTCGACGCCCCGGGGCTGCACATCGAGGCGACGACCGTCGCGAAGCCCGTCGCGCTCAGCATCAAGCCCGGCACCGAAGACGCCACGTTGCACCCCGCATCCGGCAAGTGCGAGATGAACGACGACGATTCGATCGGCGAGCCGTACGCGAAGGGCAAGTCGAAGCAGAAGCCGCCCTGTGGCGTCACCTACCAGCGCTCGTCGGGCGACGGCACCTTCGACCTCCAGGCCACCGCCACCTGGGAGATCACCTGGACCGGCACGGGCGGCGCGGGCGGGGACCTGCCCGACGGCGAGTACGGCAACGACCAGCCGATCACCGTCGAGGAGATCCAGTCCATCAACCGTTGATGCGAGTGTTCCGTCGGCAGTAGCGACAGTAAAGTGCGCCCAATGAGCAAAGGGGCGGGACGGGTGACAGAGGTCGGGGCAGCCGTGGCTGTCCACAGGGGCGAGGGTCCACCCGTAGGGGTGGACCCTGCGGGCGGCAGCCGTCGCAGACGCCATCTCGGGCTGCCCGCCGGCGCCGGCGCCTGTCTCCTCCTCCTGCTGCTCGGGCTTCTCGCACCCCCGGCAACAGCCGCCCCCGCCGACGACACCCCCACCCAGGCCGCCGCCCTCGCCGACCGGCTCCGCGACGACCCCGTCTACGTAACCGACCAGCTGCCCCGCGAGATCCCCCGCTCCTCCGCGCCCGACTTCGCGAAGCTCGCCAAGCGGACCGGTGTTCCCACCTACGTCCTCGTCCTCCCCGATCAGGGGATCGGCGACGACCGGCTGCTGGGGGCCGTGCACGACCGGCTCGGGCGTGACGGGCTGTATGTGCTCGTCGACTACATGGGGGTCGCGGACGCCGAAGCCTTCGGAGTGCCGGCTCCCGCCGATGATGCCTCCACCGTCTCGCTCTATGAACTTCCTTACGACGCCGGGCCGTTGCTGAAATTCGAGCGGTTCGTCGACGTCATCTCGCAGGGGCGCGAGAAAGCAGCCCAGCGCGCGGAGGCCGCCCGTAAGCAGTACGGCGGTGACAGCGGTGAAGAAGTCGCGGAGATGCACATCGATCCCGTCGACCGCGACAACCAGTCCTTCGCCACCGGGATCGCGCTGACCGGCGTACCCGTTCTCATTCTTCTCATCAGCCCTTATGTACGTCGTTGGCGGCGGCAGGTACGAGGGAGCGCGGCCACGGAACCACGACGGCACCTCACTCCCCTGCGCATCGAAGCCGGGGTCGCCGCACTCGCCGCCGTCGCCATCGCCCTCGGCGCCACCCTCGTCTTCGACCAGGAGACCTCCAGCGCCACCCCGCAACCCACCTCCGCCGATCTCTCGACCCGCGTCGAACGCGTCACCGACGGCCTGAAGCGAAGTCCCGTCTACAGCGATCCCGAGAGCCCGCGCGTCCTCGACGCGCGACAGCTGCGCCAACTCCGGGGCCAGATCAAGGACTTCGACGGTGGTCCCGTCTTCGTCGCCCTCGTGCCGCAGCTCACCGAGGACGAGTCCGCCGGTGAGCCGGAGATCTTCGTCGAGGCCGTTCGCAAGCGGATCGGGGCCGAGGGTGAGCGTGGCGTCTACGTCGTCGCCGATCCGCTCGGCGGGTACATCGACGTCGTCACGTACGACGTACGCATCGATGCCAATCTCGTCGCCTTCGAGATTCCCGATTCGATTCGGTACGGCGATGACGACGACGACCGGGCTCGGGACCACCGACTCGGTGAGCGGCTCGACGAGTTGATGAAGCTCCTCGATGACGCACCGCGCGTCAAGGAGCCCGAGACCTCCTCGCTCGGCATGGACGACGCTCCCGAACCCGTCGAGGACGACGAACTCTCGCCGCTGTTCTCCGGGGACTTCTGGCCGGGGCTGATGGTCGGCGCCCTCGCCGCCGGGGTCGTCTTCGGCGTCGTCGCCTCGCTGCTCGGCATCACCCGCCTCGCCGTGCCGAGCCTGAGGCGGCCCCGCGCGAACAGCAATAGCGCGTCTCCGAACCCCCTTCCCGAATTCGACGCGCCTCCAGCGCCCTCCCTCGACTTCCTGCGCCGCACCGCCCGCGACGAAATCGACGCGCTGGGGCGGGAGTTCGACCCCGACGCCGCGCTCCGTTCCAGTCTCCGCACGCGCGTCTGGGACTGTCTCGACGCCGCCACGCTGCTCGTCGACCGTGACCCCGACGGGCACGTCGACGACGACGCCACGCCCTCCGATCTCGCCGCCGCCATCGTCCTCGCCCGGACGGGCCGCGCGGCGCTCGCCGGCGCCGACAAGCCGTGCTGTGCGCTCAATCCGCTGCACGGGCCCGCGACGGGCTGGCGTGACGCCCAGTACGCGCCCGAGGAGCAGCGGCTGCGCACCATCCCCGTGTGCGCGCAGTGCCGCGTCCTGGTCGGCGCGCAGCCCCGGCACGCGCATACGCTGCGGCTGACCCTGCCAGGGGCAGCAGTGCGCGTGCCGTACGAGGAGGCGCCGGGGCCGCTGCCCTCGATACAGCAGGGGATTCCCCAACTCATCCGCCAGGTACGGGAGTACGCCGGTGTTCAGTGACCTGAAGCGCGCCGCAGCGGCCATGGCCCTCGCGGTTCTTGTCGTGGCGGCGCCCCCGGCCGCAGCGCAGGCGCCCGCCGCCCCCAGCCCCGGCGAGAAGATCGCCGACGCGTTGCGCCGTTCGCCGGTGTACGTCGATTCCGCGTACGCCGACTCGGTACCGCCCGCACGTCAGAAGCAGCTCGTACGGCAGATCGAGAAGACCGGCCTTCCGATCAAGGTGGCCCTCGTGCCGATCGTCCAGGGCGACGCATACGACGGCGAGTCCGATGTCTTCGCGGAGGTCGTGCACGACCGGCTCGACGAGCGCGAGCTGATCCTCGTCACCGCCGGCGACCGGTGGACCGGCGACCTCAACGGCTTCGAGTGGCCGGGCGAGGAGCAGCAGGCCGCCGACGCGGTCCGCACGGTCGGGTTCCTCGACGAGATGAAGGACGCCGGGCTCGCCGACCAGACCGCGAAGGCGGTCGAGCTGATCGAGCGGGGCGACGGCGAGAAGGCGTACGAGGAGGCGACGGCCGACTTGGGCGAGGGGTCGGGCGGCGGGGGCGACGCGGAGGCCGAGAAGGGTGACTCCGGTGCGGGCGGCTCAGCCTGGTCCCTGATGCCAGCGGCACTCGCCCTCGTCCTCGTCCTGGCCGCCGGTGGCCTCTTCTTCTTCGTACGTCGTCGGCGGCGTCATGGCACGGGTACGGCGGGCTCTCCGTTCGCCTTCCCCCAGGCCGTGTTCGCCGCGGCGCGGGAGGCGGATGAGGCGGCTCTGCGCCGCCAGACGGAGGCGGAGGTCGTGGCCCTCGGCGAGGCGGTCCAGGGGGCGAACACCTCAACTCCCGGTCTGCAGCACGCACTTGACGCCTACGCGGCCGCAGGCACGGTCCTCGACGGGGCCCGCGGCCTGCCGGACCTGGCAGGGGTGCTCGCCCTGGTGGCAGAGGGCCGGGACGCCCTGGAGGGCACGGAACCCCCGCTCCCCCTCTGCTTCTTCAACCCCCTGCACGGCCGCGCCGAGCGCCGCATCCGGTGGCGCCCGCTGGGGCGCCGCGATCAGCTGCACATCGCGGCATGCGAACAGTGCGGGACGGCGGTGCGCACGCGCCGCGCCCCGGAGGTACTGACGGACACCGACGCCGCCGATGGGCGCCAGGTCCCGTATTTCGAGGTACCGGCCGACCGGAGCGTGTGGGCGGCGACGGGGTACGGCTCGCTGCTGCGGGACGGGGATGACGGGATCGCGGGGCGTGTGGGGCGGGGGGAGTTTTCGCGGGGGCGGGGATAGCGGCCACGCCCCGTACTCACCACCGCCCACAACCCCATCACGCCACCGACCACCGCGGCCCGTGACGGTTCGCCAACTCCGCACCCTGCCCTGCCTCCTGGGTATTCTTCCGCGCACCCGAACCATTCACGGAGTCGGGAAGCGTGAAGCGGGAAACGCCACGAGAGCGGGGGATTATGTCCGGTTCAGACCTGATCGTCGATTTTCAGTTGCTCAACAAGTCGGCGCGCCAACTGAATGCCATCGAGGACGAGTTCAAGAACCTCGATGAATGGAAGGACGACGTCAAGTCGGACGTGGGCGCGTCCGACATCAAGGACGCGATGGGCGACTTCGTCGACAACTGGGACAAGAACCGCAAGCGCCTCCTCGAATCCTTGGGAGAGGTCGGGAAGCAGGTGGAGGGCACCCGGGACGCGTTCAAGAAGCTCGAAGACGACCTGGCGAAGGCCGGAAAGAAGAAGAAGTAAGCACTGCTCGAACGGCCTCGGCTGAGCAACGAGCGACGAGCAATGGACTCCTTTCGGGGGAATGGAAAATGGCACGTCCAAAGGACTGGCAACCGCTGCGCGAAAGCGATCCCGTACCGGGCGACCCTGAGGGGGTCCGCGGCCAGGTCAAGCACATGAAGAAAATCGCCGAGTATCTGCGCACCCAGGCCGCGGCACTCACGGCGATGGCCGACGCCGACAACCTCAAGGGCCAGTACGCGGAGAAGCTCGCCGAGGACGCCCGCGGGCTCGGCCGCAAGCTGGACGAGGCGGAGGACCGCTACCGCGAGGTCAAGAACCACCTGTCCGGCTGGGCCGAGGACCTGGAAGGGTTCCAGAAGCGCGCGGACAAGGCCCTCGATGACGCCAAGGAAGCCCAGCGCATCATCGACGCGCACGAGAACAAGCCGGACTCCGAGAAGAAGGGCAAGGACGGCGAGAAGGACGGCAAGGGCGACAAGGGGTCCGACGCCGAGGATCCGGCCCTCAAGAATGCCAAGGAGGATCTGGAGAACGCCCGCGGGCGGCTCAACTCCGCGGCCGGGGACTACGACGAGCGCGCGGGCCACTACGCCGGCAAGATCCGCGACTCGATCGACGACGACATGAAGGACAGTTGGTGGAACGATCTCAAGGCGGCGATCGGGGACGCCGATTGGCTCGACACCCTGGCTGACATCGCGAGCTGGGGCGCGACAATCATCGGCATCGCCGCCATGTTCTTCCCTGCCATCGGCATCGTCGCCCTCATCTTGACCGGCATCGTCGCCGCGATCCACATCGCGCAAGCCGCGACAGGAAACGGCTCCTGGTTCGATGTCGTCATGGACCTCGGTGCACTGAAGATGGCACGCAACGGCGTCAAGGCGGCCAAGGCGATCAAGGCGCTGCAGAACAGCTCGCGCAAGACCGCGTCAGGAGTGGCCAACGACGCTGCCAAAGCAGGGGGGCAGCGGACCCGCCAGAACACGATCGACAACGCGAGGAAGAACAGCCGGAAGGGCGGCGGCAGGTCCGGCGGCGACCGGGCAAAGGCCAGGGCCCGCGGCATCAGGGCGCAGCAGAGGGCTTCGAATGAAGGGAAGAAGGCGGGCAAGGAGGTACGCGATGCCGAGATGCCCCAGATCAATGTGCGGGAGAAGGCCGACGCACTGGGCGATGCTCAGCTCGGCCGGCAGATGAAGGACATCAAGAAGTGGCGGGACCAGTACCCGGACAACACGAAACTCGCCGACAACGCCCGCGAGGCCGAGCGTCACAAGGACGCCCTCCGTGGGTCGTGGATGGTCGGCACTGGGCTGGACGCGGCTGATAAGAGTGGAGACTCGGTTTCAGACGATGAGTACAGCCGTATGAAGGACCGCATGACCAGGCCGGTGGCATCGCGATGGTGAAGGGAAGATCAATGGCAGAGGGCGCGGAGGCTGAGGCCGACCCCCGGCGGTTGCGTGTGAACCCCTTCAGGGTGCTCTTCCTGATGAAGGTCGTTCTGGCGTTGGCTCTTCTGCGGTGCTTCGCCGGGCCTGCGACCAAGGATTTCCTGGGGCGTGAACTCGTATCGATGCCGACCTGGGAATGGACTCTGTGCAGTCTCACCCCGGTGATCCTGATCTACCTGGCGCGCCATCCGAAGGACTGGATGGAACTGTCCGGTGAGCGAGTAATGATCAGGGGAGCACTCGGCCTCTACCTCCTCTACGCCCTGATGGGTGCCATCGGCAAGGGCCACCCGGCTCTCTGGATCGCCGTCGCCGTATGCCTCGCCGGACTCGCCGGGATGTGGCACCTGAACCGCAAGGAGCGCCTCCGTGCAGGCTGAGCACACCGGGCCGGCGCCGGAAACCGCCGGCCACGTCGACGCCCCCGGCGCCACCGACGCCCCCGACGCCCCCGACACCCCGATCACCGGCTACCGCCTCCTCCTCCCTGCCGAATGGGTCCAAGTCCCCCTCCGCCGCGGCACGGAGGAGGCCGTTCGCCAGATCCTGGACGAGGCGTTCACCCGCATACCCGCCGACGCCCCCATGGACAGGATCGGCCCGTACAAACGCGAACTGGAACGCCGTTTCCGTGCGTCCGTCGCGGGCGCCCAGAAGAGCAAGGCCTTGGACCTCTACCTGCCGGTGAAGCCCTTGGGCGACTTCAACATCGGGGCGTCGATCCTGGTGACCGAATCCCTCGTGCCCAGGCCCTCCGGCCGTCCGCGCGGTGAATCCGACCCCATCGAGACGGCTGTCCAGCTGCTCTCCAGCGACGGCGCGGAGGACGCCGACCTGAGCTCGGGCGCGATCGACGGCGCACTCGCCGTACGCCGTGAGCACGTGGCCGGGGCCGCCCCGGAGAAGGGCGCCGAGCTCCCCTCGCGGCGCGTCGAGTACATCCTCTCCGTGCCGGGCGACCCGGACCGCTGGTTCGTCGCCGCGTTCTCGACGGTCGGGGGCGGGGATCCCAGGGACGAGCTGGCCGAGGTCCTCGTCGAATGGTTCGACGCCGTGATGGCGAACTTCCGCTGGAGGCGGGCATGACGGTGCCGTCGGAGACGAGAGAGTACTTCTGGCCCATCATCGACATCGACGACGTCGATGACGACGCCTGGGTCCTTGTCCCGCCACGGACCGGCCGCAGCGCCCCCGCGGAGGCCTGGGACGACATCCACACCTGGGCGCGGGAAGTCGCCGAGGACCTGTGGGCGGACAGCGACCTCGACCCCGGCCCCAACGGCGTCGACTTCGTCGCCGGGACCCTGGAGCGCTGCGCCGAGGCCTTCGCCCCGCCCGGCTCGGACAATTGGGTCTTCCTCCACCTCGACCACCCCGCCGAGGTGCCGCTGGCGGTCATCGCGGCGATCGGCCCGGCGTCGGGCCCCCGCGAGGAAACCCTGCGCGCGTTGACCGAGGCGGACGACACGGCCGCCGTCGAGCCCCCGGTCGTCAAGCCCTTCAGGTCCGAGAAGCTCGGCAAGGGCATGACCACCTTCCGGTACGTCCCACAGGAGGACTCCCCTCACCTGCTGGCCTGCGTCCGCTACGCGTGGCAGGTCGAGGAGCACGGGGCAGACGTGGCCATCTGGACCGCCTCCGAGGACATCGCGCACGTCCTGCGCGCGGCGGAGGACCTTGAGGAACTCGCGCGAACGCTGGGTGTCTGGACTCCCTGATGAAGGTCCGGGCTCCCTGACGGAGGTCTGGGCTCCCGACGGAGGTCCCGGCTCCCTGAGGAGACCGCCGACAGGACGGGCCGAGCGGCCTCGCCCGCCCCCTCCTGTCGGCGATCTTCACGCCGGAACCTTCGGCACCACCCAGAACATTCACCATCGCCGGTTCCGCGTCACGACACGATGACAGTCGGACCGAATTGGGTCACATTGCCCCGTATCGAACCTGGCGGAACCAGCAACCCCCTGGATAACGTCAGCCCGTTGGAGACACCCCTCACCCCACCGGGAGCCGACAGTCGACCGGTGATCGCAGGAACGTAACGCCGCCCACCGGGGGAGAGCGCAGTGGCAGACCCAGACCTGACGGTCGACTTCGAGTTCCTCGCGGAGTCCGAGCGGACGCTCAGCCAGCTCAAGACGACGTTCGAGGGCCTCGAGAAGCGTCGCGACGACATGCACAAGCACTGGGGGTCCGGCGAGATCGCCGAGGCCATGGGCGACTTCGTGGACAACTGGGACGACTACCGCACCAAGCTCATCGAGGGCATCGAGTCCACCGGCAAGCTCGTCTCGGGCACCAAGAAGGCGTTCGAGGATCTCGAGAAGCAGCTGAGCAAGCGCGACGAGAAGAAGCGGAAGAAGTGACTACAGCGACGTCGAAGCGCCGGCCGATCGACTGGCAGCCGCTCCGCGACTCCGACCCGGTACCCGGCGACCCGGAAGAGGTGCGCTCCGAGGTCCGCCACATGGTGGGGATCGCCAAGAAGCTGCGGACCCAGGCCAAGAACCTCCGGGCCATCAGCAACGAGGACAAGCTCAAGGGCAAGTACGTCAAGCGCCTGCGCGAGGACTCCGGCACGCTGGAGAAGCACATGCGGGAGGTGGCCAGCCGCTATGAGCGCGTCCACGGCCATCTCACCACCTGGGCCAACGAGTTGGAGGACTTCCAGTCCGACGCCGACGGCGTGCTGCGCCAGGCGAAGGAGAAGCAGGACGAGATAGACGCCGAGAAGTCCAAGAAGGGCGAATCCGGCGACAGTTCCGGCGACAAGAACACCCCGAAGCCGTCCGAGAGCGGCACGGACCACGATCCCCTGCAGACATACCGGAATCAGCTGGACAAGATCACCGGCAACCGCGACGACCGCGCGGGACACCACGCGGGCAAGATCAGGGACGAGATCGACGACGTCATCGAGGACTCGTGGTGGGACAACCTCAAGGGGTGGTTCCACGACAACGCGGACTGGATCAAAACCGTCCTCGACGGCCTCGGCTGGATCGCCACCATCGCCGGCATCGTCGCCATCTGGATTCCCGGCCTGAACGTCCTGGTCCTCGCGATCGCCGTCGTGACCATCCTGACCAGATCCATGCTGGTCGCCTCCGGTGACGCCTCCTGGACCGACCTCGCCTTCGACGTCGGCGGCCTGCTCCTGATGGGCATCGGCCGAGGCGGCATCAACATGCTCAAGGGCGCGAACAAGGCCACCTCCGCCGCCGCGCAGACCAGCAGGACCGCGGGTCTCAAGGCGGGCCTGAGGTCGCACAAGGGCATGCTGAACGACCTGAGCAGGGCCATGGCCGGAGCTCAGGACGACGTATCCCGGAAGTTCTTCTCGGACCTGCGGCACTTCACACTGAAGAAGATCTCCAGGGACGCGGGCCTTGTCGCCAAGGGCCCGACCTCGGTGTCATCGGCCTCCAAGTGGGCGCACCTGGGCGACGACGAGGCGGCAGGACTGTTCGGCCAGCTGCGCGCGAACAAGGGAGCCTTCCCGGACGCCGTGTCCGGCGGGGCCTCCAAGCTCGGCCACGTGGGATACGGGGCCGCGATGACCGCCGGGTACGGTGGCATGGCTGTCGACGTCATGGACAAGTCCCTGAGCAAGAGCGATTCCATCGGCTGGCTGGACCAGCAGGGCCTGGCTCCCGGGGACAAGCCGTACAACGAGGGCTACAACACCTGGAAGGAAAGCGGCTGGATGCCGGCGGAGGACACCCACTGGTAGATCCCGGGTGACCCGGGTCGGCTGAGGAGAGCGGGAGAAGAACAGATGGCTGGGTCCCTCAGAGAGCAGTTGGGCACGGGCGCGCATTTCCGGGTGCGGGCGACCGTCATCGGTGCGCTGGTGTCCGTCCTCCCGCTGATCGCCATCGCCGTCGTGCTCCCCGACGGCGGCCGCAAGGTCCTGTTCTGGATCTACTGGGCCGGCCTGACGGCCTGCCTGCTCCATCTCCTCTGGATCCTGGTCCAGAACCCCACGCCCAGCAGGCGTCCGCCGCTGCTGACCCGCGACCTCGCCATGGGCTGGGCGCTGCTCGTCCCCAGCCTGCTGACGTCCTTCTGGCCCGGGATCATCGGGGCCCCTTTGTTCACCGTGCTGGTCGGCTCGACCTGGGTCGCAGAGAAGATTCGGAACCGCAGTGTCACACCCTGAGCATCCCGAGACCCTCGAGGCTGTCGAGAGCCCCGCGGAACCCGTCCGCGTACCGACCGGATTCAATCTCGTCCCGCCGCCCGGATGGGACACGATTCCCCTCCAGATGGGAACGAAAGAGGCGATCCAGCGAATCGTACGGAAATCGGTGTCTCAACTCCCCGCCGGATTCCCGAAGGACGACATTCCCAAGGCCCGGCTGCAGCTCACCAAGGAGCTGAAGGAGACGGCGCGGCAGGCCCGCAAGTCCGACGGCCTGACGCTCTACCTGCCGGTCGAGCGGATGCACGGAATGATCATCCCGGCTTCGTTCGTCGCCTCCGCGCCGCTGGGGGCGCCGAAGCCGAACATCGAGCCCGAGGCCGTTCTCGTGGACCTGGCCCGTGACGCCGAGGAGGCCTCGGTGCGGGAACTCGACGGGACGGCGGCCGTCCGCACGCTGGAGACGTGCCCCGCCGATCCGGACAAGGGGGTCGAGGTTCCGTCGCTGCGGGTGCAGTACACGGTGCCGATCCCGGACAGCACCCCCGCCCTGTGGATGACCTTCTCCTTCAGCACACTGATCGCCCCGGACATGGACACGGAGTTCACCGAGACCCTGGTGGAACTCTTCGACGCCGTGATGACCACCTTCCGCTGGAGCTACGCATGATGATCGTCGAGACCGACTCCGACCCGGCCCTGTGGTTCCACATGCCGCTGGGCGGCACCAAGTCGGAGTTCGCCCAGTGGCTTGACCTGCAGCTCGATGCGAGCGCCATGCTCCACCAGCGCAAGCTCACCTGGCGTGAGAAGCGGCAGATGAAGAAGTTCCTCGAGGGTTCGGCCGCGATGCTACGCGATCGCATCGGGGCCGACCAGGGCTTCATCTTCGGCCCGATGCCGCCGCAGGCCGCGCCGCTTGTCTTCTTCACCAAGCAGTTCGCCTGCGACGAGGAGCACAGCGCCGCGCACCTGAAGATGCTCGCGGAGCCCGACCCCACGGTCACGGTCCCCGGCCAGCGCGTGGAGACGACCCCGTTCGTCTCCCCCCACTTCGGCGAGGGCATCCGCTGCCTGCGCAGCTGGACCGGCCCCGACGGAGTCCTGATGCTGTCGGTCACGTACGCGTGGAATGACCCGGCCAACGACATCGACCTGGTCCTCAAGGGCCACTACGACGACCCGGCGCTGCTCGAGGCGTCGTTCGACGCGATCGACGACTTCGCCCGGACGATCAGGCTGGCGCCGGCGTCCAGCTCCTCGTAGCACCGGCAAAGGACACGCCCGCCGAACCGCACGCGCCCCGAACCGCACGCCCCGAACAGCACTCAGTCGTACGGGACTTCCTCGACCACGGTCTCCCGGAAGCGCCACGAGCCCCGGTTGCCATGAGCCTCCGCGCGCAGCCCCGTTTCCCAGGCGATGCGGGCGGCCCGGTGATGCGATACGTCGGGGTAGTCCTCGGGATAGACCGTGATGTAGCCACGGCGGTCGGCGGGGTACGTGCGCAAGGCCTCACGAAGTTTCCGTTCCTGCTCGTCCTGCGTGGCGTGGTTGCGCGTGATGGCCTTGTACGCCTTCCGCATCCTGTTGGCCGGCTCGCGGGCGGCCCTGCGCCTGGCTGCCGCCGAGCCTCGCCACGTCATCCAGCCGACAGAGCCGAGTGCGGCGAGGGCGAACGATCCGGCGCCGAGCAGTTCACCTGCTGGGCTCGCCTCGCCGAGCGTCCGGGGGGCGAGTTCGCCCTCGGGATCCTCCAGCACCGTCAGGACCCGCCCGACGTCGTACGCGTCGGAGGTCGTCTCCAGCTCCGGCCCCAACACCTTCGTGCCGTCCCGCCGCTCCAGCGTGTAGTGGGAGTGCCGGGCCTTGCGCCCCTGCGCCGGATCGAGGCGTTCCTTCGTGACCGTGGCGGAGATCTGTTCGCCGCGCCTCTCCAGCGTGATGTCGTCGCGGGCCATGCCTGCGACCCCCACGGAGAGCACAGAGGCGAACACGATGAACAGCGTCGCGTACAGGCTGGATTCACCGGAGACGCCGAGCCGGTGGATCAGCACGACGAGAAGCACCCCGTGCAGAATCCACAGGGGTATCTGGAGGCCGAGACCGAAGGCGCCCGCGACCAGGTACATCCCCACGATCACCACGGTCACGTAGCAGCCGACGACGATCGCCACCACGGCGCGATACCGCGTACGCCGTTGCCGCGCCGAGCCGCCTGTGTCAACACTCATGGCCGGCGCTTCGCTCCTTCTCCCCTCGGGACCTCCGGGACCTCGTCCCCCGGGATCTCGTCCGCCGGGATCTCGTCCGCCGGGATCTCGTCCGCCGGGATCTCGTCCGCCGGGATCTCGTCCGCCGGGATCTCGTCCGCCGAGACCGACTTCATGATGCCGCCCAGAATCTGGAGGTAGTCGTCCCAGTGCTCCCTGTCCTCCGTCATGAAGAGAAAGAGCGCCGACCCGGGACCGGTTCTCAGCGGCACGCAGACTTCCACGAACCGGATCGTGGTGGGGACGGATTCGTCCAGACCGCAGAGCGCTCCGGGCAGCATCAGGTCCTGGTCGCGAATGCAGAGGGCAGAGGGGCCGTACGGCAGCATGACCACAGCGGCCTCGGCATCCGGATACAGCGCATGCCACTGCTCGGCCGTGCGCCTGGCCGAGCCCGTCCTGTCCTGGACCCCGGGGCCAACCGTCGGCCGCTCGACGAACACGGCCAGCGTCCCCTGGGACAACTTGCCGTCGGCCATCCGGTACATGCAGGTCGAAATGTGCTCGGCGCCCGCCTTGAGCATGGTGTGGAGGGCGTACTCGCCGGACAGGACGAGGCTGAATTTCTGTACGGGTGTGGCGTCCGCGAAGAGCGGGTCGATCGCCTCGGCGGTCCGCAGCATGCGGGCCTCGGAGTCCTCGTCGAGGTCGAACTCCGAGAAGCCAAGGGGCAGATCGAACCAGAAGTCGGGGGCCCCGTCCGGGAAAGGCCCGGTGGAGGCTGCCACGGTCTCCCCGATGGCGGGCCGCAGGCCGACCGCTCCTGCCGGCATCGGCGCTCCAGGAGCCGTCGTCATCAGTCCGACACCTCCCACGCACCAAGACCGATCACGCTGCCGATGGCCATGGCCCCGCCGAACTTGCCGCCGCCGGAGCCATTGACGATGGTTTGCGCTCCGGTGCCCCAGGTGGCGGTGTCGAGCCTCTCGGGGCTCGGCCCAGCGGCGTTGATCGCGGTCGGAGCGGTCAGTGCGAGGTTGCCGGCGGCCTGGACACCTTCCCCGGCGCTCAGGGCGGCTCCCCGCGATACACCCAGCTTGGTCGCAGCGGCGTTCAGAGGCTTCTGGATCACCTTGGAGACCGGGTCGATCTCGTCGACCTTGCGCGCCACGGTCTTGCCGGCTGTCTTCAGCCCGACCCGGGCGCCGTTGGCGAAGCCCTGCGCGGCCCGCCCCGCTGTGACGCCGGCCTTCGCCCCGTTGAACACGGCGCCGACACCGGGCGCCATGCCCAGCGCGTCGCCGCCCAGCGTCAGCCAGTTGCTGGCGTTGGGACCCCAGGGCGGAATGAGCCCCTTCGTCCCGTACGCCGCGGCATGCGCCATGAACGCGACGGCGCTCAGCCCGATGGCCAACGGCGCGAGCACAGGACAGAAGATGGCGATGACACCGACGACGGAGGCCACAACAGTGATCCAGTCCGCGTGCGCCTTGATCCATTCGCCGATGTCGGCGAGGACGTCCCCCAGCTTGCCCGGCAGGTCGGCCAGTGCCTTTCCGAGGCTTTCGAGCGAATCCCCGAGCTTGTCCCACATGCCGGGCTCATTCGGGGCGATATCCATGGCGGCCTTCAGCCGTTCGGCTATTTCCTTGCCGTACGACTGATAGTTCTTCTTCATTCGGCGGCCCTTGCGGCGGAGTTCCTCCAGTTCGATGTCCGTGGAGTTCACCGTCCGATTGACCTCCCGGAGCTTTTCCTCGTGCTCCTCGGCGGCTCTGCTGTCCTTGCCGCCTTTGCCGACCTTCTTGGCTTCATCGGCGCGGTTGAGCTTGCCGACCTTTTCGTACGCGTCGCTCAGCCGCTTGCTGACCTCGGCAGCATCGGCCTCCAGGTCGACGGCGGCCTTCTGCTTGCGTTCCATGTAGTCGGCCCAGTCGGTCAGGGCGGACGAGGCCTCACGGAATGAGTCGCGGGCCTCGTCCATCTTGGGCCGGAACTCGTCGTCGAACTTCTCCCGGAAGCCCTCCGCAGCCTTGCCCTTCCAGTCGCCGACACCGGTCCCGTGCAGCACATGGCAGATCTCGGTGAGCGCCTTCGCCGTCTTGCCGACCTTCTTGGCCACGTCGTCGGCCACCGTTCGGTCACCTGGACAGGGCACGAATCCCAAGGCCGGGAAATCCTCAAGCAGTGCTTCAGCCATGCCTACTTACCGCTCCCCTTGCCTTTGCCCTTCTCGCCCGCCTTGGCGAGTTCATCGTCCAGCTTCTCGAAGGACTCCTTGATCTTGAGGAGCGCCTCCGATGCCTTCCCGGAGAACTTCGTCAGCTGCTTGATCCCGTACGACCACTCGTCACCGAAATCGTCCATGCGCTTGGCGAGTTCGAGCACACCCATCGCATCGCCGCTCACTTTTTCCATGTCACGGCCGGGCTGCTTCATCAGATGGGCAATGTGGTCAAGGTTGCTCTTCACTCTGAGCAACACCGCATAGTCGACCGATAAATCACTCATACCGCTCCCCGTTCACCGACACCCGTCACCCCGCTTTCCGTGGGCGACCGGGCCAGAGCGCAACCGTACGACTGCCGGTGCCACAACAGCGGTTCAGGACGACAGCACTCACGCAGCCTTAACGCCGCGCACTTCGCGTCACGACACGATGACAGTCCATCGAAATGGGACGGCTTGCCCCGCAATCGACCCTGGCGGAACCAACAACCCCACAGATAACGTCGGCCTGTTGGAGACACCCCTCGCCCCACCGGGAGCCGACTGTGAACCGCCGCACCATGCCCGTCACCGCCGCGCTCGCCGCGACCGCAGCCCTGCTTTTGACCGCGTGCGGCAGCGGGGACGACGAATCCAAGGACAACGACAAGATCGCCGGCGCCGAGCAGGGTGCGGACAAGTCGAAGAAGTCCCCCGACCCGTCGGGAGCACCGGCCGAGGACAAGCCGGACGGCGTGGACCTGACGCTGCCCAAGGACATGAAGCTGGTCTTCGACTGGGAGAAGCCGAAGGACAAGAACGAGGCGGCCGCGATGAACGACGCCGCCAACTTCGTCCGGGCCATCTACCACGGCGTCGACAAGCGCACGTCCAAGAACGCGGCCGTGACCACCTACGCCACCGGTGAGGGCCTGCACTACGCGAAGGTGCAGATCGACAGCCGGGTCGAAGACGGCTGGACCGCCACTGGCACGCGACGGCACTACGAAGCGACCACGCGGTCCACGGCGAACGGCAATTCGGTGGAGGTCGCGTTCTGCGCGGACTCGACCAAGTTCTACGGCAAAGAGGTCAAGACCGGGAAGGTCCAGAAGACCAAGCCCAGCATCTCGGACTTCGACCACTTCAAGATCATTATGGTCAAGCACCCGACAGGCAAGGGTCTTTGGCAGGCAGCCAAGGTGTTCGTCGAAGAGAAGGCGGAGAAGTGCCAGTGAACAGACCACGACGTGCGGCCCTCGGTACCGGTACCGCCGCTCTGACACTCGCCCTCGGCGCGCTCACCCTCACGGGCCCCGCCTACGCGGGAGAGCCGGAGAAGAACGGCAACGGAGCCAGCACCGAAGAGAAGGGCGGCGGCGACGGAACCGGCATCTACGCCGCCGCGAAGGTCCAGTACTCCGGAGCCGTCACCAAGGACGGCGCCAGCGGAAACGTCTCCTCGGCAGACGTCAACTGGACGCCGCCGCCCTGCTGGTACGCCCCGTACCTTGGCGCCAAGGACTTCAAGAAGAAGATGTCCAAGAACATCAAGGACGCCAAGAACACACCCGGCATGACGGGCCACGCCGGCGCGGCGATCAACGAGATGGAACGTCACTACGAGGACGACTACGGCTGGACGGACACCCCCGGCTACAAGGACTACAACGTCGACAAGGACGGCGAGGGGATGTTCTGGGCAGGGGTCGAGAACCCCAACGAGCCGGACTACCTGAAGCGGACCGGGTGCACAGACCTGCCCTTCTGGGTCGACAACGGCGAGCCCCCGCCGCCTCAGCACGAAGAAGCCATCACTCCCGAGATGCTGGCCGCCCTCGCCTACCAGCACATGGAGCTCCCGGGTACCAAGGTCACCCTCGCGCCCGAGGCCACGACCAAGGTGAACCTGCCCACGTGGGCCTGGCTCGACAAGGCCGTCTTCGACAAGGTCGAGGCGACGGCGGAGATCAACGTCCCCGGCTTCAACCTCCAGGCGACGACGACCGCCACCCCCAAGTCCCTGACGCTCAACCCCGGCACCAAGGACGCCACCACGATCCCCGCCAACGGCGAATGCCCCATCGTCGACGGCAAGATCGGTGAGCCCTACGCCAAGGGCAAGTCCAAGGAGACCCCGCCCTGCGGCATCATCTACCGCCGCTCGTCGGGGGGCGAGACGTTCCCGCTCAAGGCATCCCTCACCTGGGAGATCAGCTGGACGGGCACGGGCCAGGCGGCACCGGTCAACATGCCCAACGGCACGATCGAGGCAGTGCAGGACATCACGGTCGAGGAGATCCAGTCCATCAACCGCTGAACGGCACAGAACGGGAAGACGATCAGGGCCTGGCGCGACGCTCACCGTCGCACCAGGCTCTTTTTGATCTGTCGGACCACCTGCGTGATACGCCCAACGGACAAGCTGCTGTTGGCGAACTTGCCTATGACACAGCCGAGTTGGACGGCAGCGACAGACTCCGGCGGCAAGGCACGGGAGTCAGCGAGGCATCGTCTCCACCGCGGCCATAACACCGCTGGCGATCTTCGCCACTTGGGTCATCGGCATCTGCCCTGGAGTCTTCGTCGCCCCCTTGCTTCCGCTCCTCACCGCCGGATCCTGGGCCGCCGAACGGCTCCAGAACGGCTGATTGCGGGTGAGGAACTTTCCGTGCGCTTAGCGGTGGAACAGGGACAAGGCGCCGGACCGTGACCGGAACCCGTACAGCTGACAACCCAACCCTGCAACCCCTCTCCCCTCCGCTCACGCCCCTCGTCAGCTGCAACCGTGCCAGCCGAAAAGGTCGCAACCGTTGAGTACGACCAGGGGACATCTGGATCCATCCAAGGTCTGGGCACAATCAGGTCGCGACCAACGTCCGATTCATGCCCATATTCCTCAATCATCCTATTCCGCAAGGAGGTTCGCGGTAGCGAAACTGGCAGCCGCACCGATAGCGTCGTAGCCCACGAAACACCCTCCGCCCCACCGGCAGTCGACCTCAAAACGGCGCCTTTGCCTGTTGCAGCCGCGCTCGCCGCAACCATGGCTTCCAGTCGACGACCTGCGGCAATGGCCCTGATGCAGAGCCACGTGTCTGGATGTGAAGTTAAAGAGGGAAGGAGCGAGGAGTGCACCATGGCTGATCTCGGCGTGGACTACGACTACCTGTACACGATCAAGAAGGACTTGAGAACAGTACGCAAGGAGTTCAAGGGCTGTTCCGGGCATCAGGATGACCTGCGCGACGAGTACGGATCTCCCTACATCTCCGGAGCCATGGAGGATTTCACCGACAACTGGGACGACCACCGCAAGGAGATGCTGGACAACATCGAAAAGGTCGGCAAACTCGTCGAGCAGTCAATCGAGAACTTCGAGAAACTCGACAAGGAACTCGCCGAGGCAAATAAGCGCAAGAAAAAGAAGTAAGGGAGAACTCGCGTGGCTCGCCGACCGGTCGACTGGTCCCCACTTTCCGAATCAGACCCGACCCCAGGCGACCCTGTCGCTGTCCGCCAGGAGGCAAAACGCCTCTCGAACATTGCGGAAACGCTGGCTCGACAAGTGAAGAAGCTCCGCGAACTCGGCGATGACGACAACATCAAGGGAAAGTACGCGAAGAGTCTGAAGGAAGAGTCCGACGAACTCGCCGGACGCTTCGACAAGACCAAGGGGCGCTACGAGAAGGTGTCGGGCCACCTGAACACATGGGCCGACGAGTTGGAGCATGCCCAAGGCCTTGCCAAAAAGGCACGCGACAAAGCGCAGGCTGATGAGAAGGACGAGGAAGCGGTCGAGGAGGCGAGGAAGCAGCTCTTCACCGCCACCTCCCACTACTACAGCCACGCGATCTCGTTGCGCACGAGCATCCTGGAAGCTATCGATGACGCGGTAGAGGACAGCATGTGGGACGACTTGGTTGCCTGGGCCAAGGAACACGCGGACGGTTTCAAGCTCTTTCTCGATGTGCTCAGCTGGATCGGGACGGCGTTGGCCATTGCTGCAATCTTCATCCCAGGCCTCAACTTCCTCGTCATCGGGCTGGGATTCATGGTCTTGGCAGGCCGCTTCGTGCTGGTGAAGGCCGGGAAGGCCACGTGGATGGACCTCGCCTTCGATGCGTTCGGGCTGGTCACCATGGGGCTGGGTCGTGGTGCCATGATCGGGCTCAAGGCCGCGAGCAAGTCGACTCGTGCTGCTTCCACGGTTCACCGGGTCACCAAGCTCAAGGACGGCGTTGCGGCTACCAGGTCCCTGCGTAACCAACTGGCCAACCGGCTCGCGAGCGCGACCGACGACGGGGCCAAGGCCAGCATCCGCCAGGAGATGACCGCTCTTCGCAAGGGGATCGCCGGACGCGCCGGACGCGTGGCCGACGAGATGCCCCCGCCCAGCAAGTGGTCCACAGCCGTGCACCTCGGAGACAGCGAGCTCGCCTCCGTGCGCCAGGGGATCAAGACGAACAAAGACCTGTTCGGAGAGGGCGTCTCGAGGGGGGCCAAGCTGGGTGGAAATGCCACCTATAGCCTCGCAATGGCAGCCACCTACGGCGGTACGGCCGTCGACTGGGGGGACAAGCTGCTGGGCGACAACGACACCATGAATGCGGTGAGCGATGGGGTCGACATTCCACACAAGCCCAGCTGGGACGGCTACAACGACTTCAAGGCAAGCCACGGCGTGACGCAGGCCTCGTCCGCCTGGTAGACACTTTCAACGGCAGGCCGCGAGATACGGAACCTGGAGCCTCTTACATGATGGACAACGGAACAGTCGGCGCGGCCACCGGCCTCTCACCTGAGGACGGGAGGGTGATCAGGAACGCGCGGATTGCCATCGTGACTCCCCTCGCCTTCCTTGCCGTCGTCATCATCGGCGGGGCCCTCATCTCTTCCGGAGCCATCCCGAAATCGCTCAGTGGTGTCCTGCGTGTTCCAGGACAAGCACTGCCGTTGCTGGCGGTCGTCGCCCTGTCCATCGGCGTCGTCGTCCTACACAACCAAGGCAGATGGCGGAAGGAATTCATCCTCTACTTCGCGGGAGGCGGACTTGCCCAACTCGCGCCGCTGTTCCTGCTGATGCACCACTACCCCGCGGTCCTGATAGCGCCTTTGCTGCCCGGTGCGATCACTCTCGCCTATGGGGCAATCAGCCGAAGGAGCCGCCGTGACGCCACCGACTGATACCAGGAACGCTTTCGGTTACACCCTGATTGTGCCTCCCGGGTGGACGCGGATCCCCCTGCGGGAGGGCACCCAAGATGCGGTCAAGAAGATCGTTGATGAGGCTGCCGAGAGGCTTTCGCACGATCTTCCCAGGGACAAAGTGACGGAAGCCCGGCTGGAGCTTTATCGAAGGCTGCACTCTTCAGTCAAGGAAGCACAGCGACGGGACGGGGTAGACCTCTACCTTCCCGTGGAGCCCATGCACGGGTACCTCATCGCCGCTTCCATCATCGTCGCCAAAATCGACACTGCAACGCGCGACGGGGTCGGTCGGCAGGACGTACTGACCCAGTTGCTCACCAATTCCGCGGATTCCGAACCCGCGGAGGTAGCCGGCTCGGCGGCGGTACGCAAAGAACGCACAGTGGACGCAGACCCGGAGAAGGGCGCCGAAGCGCCGTCGAGGCACGTCGACTACATCGTGCAAGTGCCCTCGTCCGGTGCGGATACCGGATGGGTCGTCGTCAGTTTCAGCACCATCGGTGACGGAGACCCCAAGGGCGACTTCACCGACATCCTCGTCGAGCTTTTCGACGCCGTCATGACCACGTTCCGTTGGAGGACCGAGTGACCGTCACCTTCTCCCTCGACACGGACAGCGATGCCACCGTCTGGCCCGCCATGCCCGTCCTCGGCGAAGGACGCGGTGCCGTGCGGGAGCGCAAGAAGTGGGCTCGCCGTACATCGGAACTGCTCTGGGCACTCGTCGACGACGAACCGGTCGACAAGAAGCAGGTCAAGGTGCTGGCCTTCGAGCTCGATTCCGCAGCCGAGCTGATCCCGCAGACAGTTCCGGTGCACCAGATCTTTCTCTACGTTCCGGATCCCCGCCGGGAGTTCCTCACCTTCCTCGTCCACGCGGGCCCGAGCGAGGGTGACGTCGAGTCGACACTGGAGGAACTCGTCCAGAAGAACGAGCCGGGTGCCGTCCAGGACCCCGAGGTGATCGACTTCGACACGGAGCGCTTGGGGCGTGGCATGCGCTCGATCCGCTATTTCGTCGCGGCCAAGGCCGGTGCCATGTGCTGCTCGGTGAACTACGCCTGGCGCATCGAGTCTCTTGGCATCGATGTGATCGTGCGCACCCTCGGCGAGGACATCGGGTGGATCACCTCGAACATCGACGAGTTCGACGACTTCGCTCGAAGCCTTTTCGTCAACCTCGACACATAGTTCTGCCGGAGACGCGCTCTCAGGTGACGAGTACAGCCGCATGAAGGACCGCGTGACACGACCAGTGGGATCGCGATGGTGGTCCTGCTCCTTGGCCTGTCCCGCCGGCTTTGCAGGAATGCGGCACCTGACACTCTCTACCCGAGATCCCGCAGCACCCGAACCCCGCATCCGACACATCCGCGACCAGGGCCGCAAGCGCGGCAATCAGCGTCACGTTCAACAAGCCTCGTGGGTCGGGCAGCAGGCAGACGCCGACGACCGCGAACGGGACGGTGAAGGAGACCGTGTAGAAGCTGCGGAGGATTCTGGGGGGGTACGACAGTGCCGGGCTCGTCCGACTCCATCCGGTCCCGTCGGACGCGTCTGATCTCTGCCGCCGCGGCCTCACCACTCATCGGCCTCAACTCCCGGAGAGAGCGGTGCGACAGGCTTCCCCATCGCCCCGCCACTCTCGGAAAGGCCGTGAGCCACTACTTCTTCGCAGCCCGCCCCAGCTCGTCATCAATCTGCTCAAACTTGTCCGCGGCGTTGGTCAGGTAGTCACCCATGCCGTCCAGACCGTCGAGCGTGTCCTTGGCGCCCTTGACGAACTCGTCGAAGTTCTCGTCGAAGGCCTTCGAGGAGCTCTTCGTCACGTAGCCGGTCTCGACCAGGTTCGCGATGTACTTCCGCAGGCCGTCCAGCTTCTCCTTGAGCTTGTCCTTCTCCTTGACGACGTGCTTGGCCGCGTCTCGCATGTCCTGATATGTGACATCAAGGTCCTTGGCCATGTGGCTCTCTCCTCATCAACTCGCCGCAGGGCCAGCCCCCGTGGCTCCCGTTTCGCGCGGATGGTGTGATCGTCCGCTCTTGCGCCAGCAGCTTACGGGTGGGGCGGAAGGGATCACACCCCGGTTCAGTCACAGCTCTGCTATGAGCCGGTGCACAGGCCGTTGCCAGTGGGAAGGGTGGAGCGGCTATCGTCAACGCCATTGTTCAGTTACGGGGAGGACGATCGTGCGCCTGACTCTGACCGTCGTCGATCCGTTCGGCGGTGCCACCGCCGACGTGGTCCTCGACGCCGATCCCGAGTCCACCGTGCAGGACATAGCGGTCGAACTGGCGCGGCAGGTCGGCCTCGGCGGTGCGGACGGCGGGCAGGGCGCAGGCGCGCAGATCATTCCGATCGGGTTCGGGAGCAATCAAGTCCCCGCCGCCGGGGCTCCCCTCGTCTATGTCGACGGGTACGCCGTCGATCCCACCGCCACCGTCGGCACCTCCCCGCTGCGCGAAGGCGCCGTCGTCAGCCTGAACGACCCCGCAGGCTGCCTGCCCGGCGAACCCACCGGCCTCGTCGAGCTGCGCGTCGCCAGCGGGCCGACGGCGGGTGCCGTGCACCGGCTCGGCATCGGGCGCTACGACATCGGCAGCGGGCCCGCCGCGTACATCCGTATCGATGATCCGGAGATGAACGACCGCGCCCTCACGTTGTCAGTTGCAACCGATGGCACCTGCCAAGTCACCCTGCACGGGGACGAGAAGGACAAGGAGGGCGTAACCCTCGACGGTGAGCCCTTCGGCACGGAGAAGAGCGCCGACAGCGACGGGGACAAGAAGAAGGACAAGAAGAGGGACAAGAAAGAGCGGCGGGACAGCGAAAAGCGGCGTGACAGTGGTGAGTGGCCGCTCGGTGCGCAGATCGCGCTCGGGAACACTCTGCTCGAACTGATTCGGTACGCGCCCCCGAACGCCGCCCTGAAGTGGTCCGAGGACGGTGCCGGGCTCGACTACAACCGGCCTCCGCGGCTGCGGCCGCCCGAGCGGCAGACCACCTTCCGCCTTCCCACCCCGCCCCGGGACTATGAAGCTCGGCCGCTGCCCTGGCTGATGGCCCTGTTCCCGCTGGTGGGTGCCGTTGTCGCCGCGATGATCTTTGACCGCTGGTACTACCTGATCATGGCGGGCCTCAGCCCGATCATGCTCTTCGGCAACTACTTCATGGACAAGAAGCACGGGCGCAAGTCCCATGCGAAGCAGGTCAAGGAGTACAAGGAGACCAAGGAGCGGATCGAGAAGGACGCCCAGGACGCGCTCGTCGCCGAGCGGCTCGACCGGCGGCAGGCCGTCCCCGACCCCGCCACCGTCCTCGCCCTCAGCACCGGCCCCCGCACCCGTCTCTGGGAGCGGCGGCGCACCGACGCCGACCATCTCCTCCTCCGGTTCGGCACCGGGCAGATGCCCTCGGAAGTCATCCTCGACGACCCGGAGAAGGACGACCACCGGCGGCAGGTGACGTGGAAGATCGAGGACGCGCCGGTCGCCCTGCCCCTGAAGGGACTTGGGGTCATCGGCATCGCGGGCCCCGGCGACTCGGCGACCGCGCTCGGCCGCTGGGCGGTGGCGCAGACCGCGACGCTGCACAGCCCGATGGACGTCCAGTTCTACGTCCTGACCGAGAACACCGCGCGGGACAGCTGGGACTGGGTGCGCTGGCTCCCGCATTCCCGGCCGTCTTCCGGCCAGGACATCAACGTACTCATCGGCACGGACGCGGAGACCGTCGGCGCCCGCATCGGTGAGCTGACCCAGACGCTCGAAGCCCGGCTGAAGGCCCTGGAGGAGAACAAGAGCCAGGGGGCCAACTTCTCCGACCCGGACATCGTCGTGGTGTGGGACGGCTCGCGGCGGCTGCGGTCCCTGCCGGGCGTTGTGCGGCTGCTGCGCGAGGGCCCTTCCGTGGGCATGTACGCGCTCTGCCTCGACTCCGAGGAGCGGTTCCTGCCGGGTGAGTGCCAGGCCTTCGTCGTCGCCGAGCCGAAGCCCAAGGAGCACGACAACGAGAACCAGGGCCGCTCGCTTCAGCCGACTGCCGCCGCGCCGCAGCAGGCCCCCGGCGGATTCCCCTCCTTCCAGGCCTGGCACACCACGACCACGCCCGACACTCCCCAGTCCAGCGCGGCGCCGGAGCTGCGGCTGCGCGTCGAGATGACCGGCGCCGAGCGGGTGCGGGGCGTACGGCCCGACTTCGTGTCGCCCAGCTGGTGCCTGCGGCTCGCCCGCTCGGTGTCCGCGCTGCGCGACATCAGCGGCGAGACCGAGGACTCCGCGCTGCCGGGCTCGAGCCGGCTGCTCGACGTGCTGCAGCTGGAGCCGCCGACGGCGGGCGCCATCACCGCCCGCTGGCAGGCGGGCGGACAGTCGACGATGGCCGTCATCGGTGAGTCGTACGACGGGCCTTTCGGCATCGACATGCGCAAGGACGGGCCGCACGGTCTGATCGCGGGAACGACCGGTTCGGGTAAGTCGGAGCTGCTGCAGACCATCGTGGCGGCGCTCGCCGTCGCCAACACCCCCGAGAACATGACCTTCGTGCTCGTGGACTACAAGGGTGGGTCCGCCTTCAAGGACTGTGTGAAGCTGCCGCACACCGTCGGCATGGTCACCGACCTCGACGCGCACCTCGTCGAGCGCGCCCTCGAATCCCTCGGCGCCGAGCTGAAGCGGCGCGAGCACATCCTCGCCGACGCCGACGCCAAGGACATCGAGGACTACCAGGACCTGGTGCGGCGCGATCCGTCGCACGCTCCCGTGCCCCGACTCCTCATCGTCATCGACGAGTTCGCCTCCATGGTGCGCGACCTGCCCGACTTCGTGACGGGACTCGTGAACATCGCTCAGCGTGGTCGTTCGCTCGGCATTCACCTGCTGCTCGCCACGCAGCGCCCGAGCGGTGTCGTGTCCCCGGAGATCCGCGCCAACACCAACCTCCGTATCGCCCTGCGCGTGACGGACGGCGGCGAGTCCTCCGACGTCATCGACTCCCCCGAGGCCGGGCACATCTCCAAGAACACGCCGGGTCGCGCGTACGTGCGTCTCGGGCATGCCTCGCTCGTTCCCTTCCAGTCGGGCCGCGTCGGTGGCCGGCGCCCCGGCGCCGCCGATCCGACGCTGCTCGCGCCGTGGGTCGACTCCCTGGACTGGGCGAACCTGGGGCGCGGCACGCTGGTCAAGCCGAAGGCCGAGGCACGCGAGGAGGAGGAGATCACCGACCTGAAGGTCCTGGTCGACACGGTCATCGAGGCCAACGCCACGCTCGGCATCCCCGCCCAGCACAGCCCGTGGCTGCCGGCGCTCTCCGAGACGCTGCTGCTCGACGAGGTGCCGGTGTCGGCGGCCGCGACGGGCCCCGGCAAGCTGGCCCCCGCGCCGTACGGCATCGAGGACCTGCCCGGCGACCAGGCCCGCCGCGCGGTCGTCGTGGACTTCGCGTCCTTCGGGCATCTGATGATCGGCGGTGCGCCGCGCAGCGGCCGCTCGCAGGTCCTGCGCACCATCGCGGGCTCCATCGCCCGTACGCACTCCAGTGCCGATGTGCACCTCTACGGCATCGACTGCGGCAACGGCGCGCTCAACGCCCTGACCCGGCTTCCGCACTGCGGCGCGGTCGTCAGCCGTAACCAGACCGAGCGTGTGGTCCGTCTCGTCAACCGTCTCAAGGGCGAACTCACGCGCCGCCAAGACCTGTTGGCGGACAAGGGGTACGCCGACATCGGCGAGCAGCGGGCCGCCGAGCCCGCGGACGACCGCCTTCCGCACCTGGTCGTGCTGCTCGACCGCTGGGAGGGCTGGCTGCCCACGCTCGGCGAGATCGACCACGGCAGCCTGACGGACGAGCTCACGACGATCATGCGTGAGGGCGCGAGCGTCGGCATCCACATGATCCTGACCGGTGACCGCCAGCTGCTCGTCGGCCGCATCTCCTCCCTCACCGAGGACAAGTACGGCCTGCGGCTCGCGGACCGCTCCGACTTCTCGATGCTCGGCATCCCCAGCAAGAAGGTGCCCGAGGAGATCCCGCCGGGCCGCGCGTACAAGAACGAGAGCGGTACGGAGACACAGTTCGCGCTGCTCTCGGACGATGTCACCGGACAGGGGCAGGCCGCCGCGGTCACCGCGATCGGCGAGGCGGCCACGGCCCGCGACGCGGACGTGCCGCGCCATCGGCGCCCGTTCCGCGTCGACACGCTGCCGAGCCGCATCTCCTTCGACGAGGCCTGGGAGCTGCGCGACCCGGAGGCCTCCCGCTCCAAGCTGTGGGCCCTGGTGGGCATCGGCGGCGACGAGGTCATGGGCCACGGCCCCGATCTCGCCGACGGCGTACCGGCGTTCGTCATCGCGGGTCCGGCCAAGTCCGGCCGCTCCACGGTCCTGATGAACATGGCCCGGTCCTATCTCGCACAGGGCGTACGTCTGGTCATCGCGGCCCCGCGCCAGTCGCCACTGCGCCAACTCGAAGGCACCGAGGGCGTGTTGAAGGTCTTCACCGGCGACGACATCGACGAGGACGACTTCGAGGAGGCCATCGACCCGGCCTCTTTGGACGAGCCGATCGTGGTGCTCATCGACGACGCCGAAATGCTGGAGGACTGCGACGCCGAGGGCCACTTCAAGCGCATCGTCCAGCGCGGCGCCGACCAGGGCCTCGCGATCGTCCTCGCCGGTGACGAGGAGGACGTATGCAGCGGCTTCTCCGGCTGGCAGGTCGACGTGAAGAAGGCCCGCCGCGGCATCCTGCTCTCCCCGCAGGACAGTTCGAGCGGAGACCTCATCGGTCTGCGCATCTCCCGCAGCGTGGTGGGCGGCCCGGTCGCCCCCGGCAAGGGCATGCTGCACCTCGGGGGCGGCGAGCTGGCGACGGTCACCACGCCGATGTGACGTGCCATCAGGGGGCGGGGATTTCCCCGCCCCCTGGTGCGGGGTTGCCCCCGCCCCCTCACTTCACCCGCGACATCCGCGCTTCCGGATTGCCCGACTTCTCGTTCTCCGACAGATAGCGCAGGTCGTCGCCCACCGGGCGCAGTCGCACCGTATGGGCATTCTTCGTGCACTGAGCCGCGCTGTCCGCCTGGCCCTTGCCCTGGGCCACGATCTCCTTGGCCGACACCGACTTCAGGACGAGGTCCACGGCGCAGGTGCCGCCCAGTTGGTCGGTCTGGGTCATGACCGCGAAGCGTTCGCCGACCTTGCCCTGCTCGACCTTCAGCCTGAACGTGCCCATCGGGACGGCGCCGTTGGCCGCGACCGCCTGGCCCTCCCAGGTGCCGCGGTAGGAGGCGGGGACCTTGCCGCCGCCCTGGTCCGCGCCGTCGCCCGGCTGCTGGCTCGCGGTCGCGTTCGGCGGCCGCTTCCCCGCGTCGTTCGAATTCCCGCCGTCCCCCGGGAGCAGTCCCAGTACGAAGACGGAGCCGACCGTCACCGCGGCGAGCGCGCCCGC
This sequence comes from Streptomyces sp. NPDC021622, assembly GCF_040640795.1. Taxonomy (NCBI): domain Bacteria; kingdom Bacillati; phylum Actinomycetota; class Actinomycetes; order Kitasatosporales; family Streptomycetaceae; genus Streptomyces; species Streptomyces sp. NPDC021622. The sequence goes on along the minus strand of NZ_JBFACK010000006.1, from coordinate 53,695 downwards.
GACGCCCAGGACGAGGGTGCAACTGACCTTGCGGCCCTTGCCGTCGACGCCGCCCGGCACGGAGGTCGCGGCCACCGAGACACTGACCCGGCCGGGCGGTCCCGATGGGGCTGACGTCTGGGTGGGGACATAGGGTGCTGAAGTCGGGGCGGCGACCGGTGCGTACGACGCGTCCGGCGGGCCGAACGAGCCGCTGCCCTGCGGCACTTCACGTCCCGCGACCAGCGCATCGGACCCTCCCGCCGAGCCCGCAGTCGACGGCGGTCCGCCCACCATCGAGTTGCCGAACGGCACGGGCCCCGACGGCTGTTCCGGGATTCCCGTCCCGTCCGTGTCCAGGTCGAGGATCCGCACCGCGCTCCGGCTGACCCGCTCAACCAGCGGACCCGGCAGCCACCCGGCCGCCACCAGAGCGTCCGCTCCCGAGGGCGCGAGGCGCCGCGCGATCTCCGCGGGGGCCGGGCGCGCGGCCGCGTCCTTGGCCAGGCATTCGCGCGCGAGGTCGCGCAACTCGCCGTCGAGACCGTCCAGTTCGGGTTCTTCGTGTACGACCTTGTAGAGGAGGGAAGCGGACGAGTCGCCTGGGAACGGTGACGCCCCCGTCGCCGCGTACACAAGCACCGCGCCCAGCGAGAAGACGTCCGCCGCCCCGGCGACCCCCTTGCCGAGGATCTGCTCCGGCGACATATAGCCGGGCGAACCGATGGAGACACCGGTCGAGGTGAGCGAGGCCGTGCCGTCCGTGGCCCGCGCGATACCGAAGTCGATCAGCCGCGGGCCGTCCATCGTGAGCAGTACGTTCGACGGCTTCACGTCGCGGTGGACAAGGCCGAGTCCGTGTACGTGCGTCAGCGCCTCGGCCAGGCCCGCCACCAGGACTCGTACCGAATGGGCGGGAAGCGGACCGAGATCGCGCACCGCTTCCGCCAGCGAAGGGCCCGCCGCGTACCCCGTGGCCACCCACGGGACGGCCGCCTCCGGATCGGCGTCGAGGACCGGCACGGTCCAGTCGCCGCCGACCCGCCGCGCCGCGTCCACCTCACGCCGGAAGCGGGCGCGGAACTCCTCGTCGAGCGCGAAGTGCGGATGGACGACCTTCACCGCGACCGTACGGCCGCCCGTGCTGCGCCCCAGATAGACCCGGCCCATGCCGCCCGAGCCGAGCCGGCCGAGCAGCCGGTAGGGCCCGATGGCGGTCGGTTCGCCGGGATCGAGCGGGTGCATGACGAAGGCCTCCCCCAGACGGTGCCGCGCGGCCGCGGCCACCGGGACCGCGGGCATTGTCTGCAGCTCAGCGTAGTCCGCTTGGCTGCGGCCACGCAGTTGTCCTACCGGGGCTCAAGCAGCTCCACCCGTACATCCGCGGGGAAGCCCGTCGTCTCCCCCACCCGGCGCGCGAACTCCGCCACGCCTTCGAGCTGCGCGCTGCCGAACCGGAAGTCCAGCGTCGTGAAGTACCGCTCCAGCACCCCCGCGTCGAAGGTCTCCCAGCGCGCCGCCTGCTCGGAGACCTTGCCGACCTCCTCCAGCGAGAGATCACGCGAGGCCAGGAAGGCCTTGTGCACCTCGCGGACGACGGCGGGCTCGCGCTCCGCGTACTCGCGCCGCGCCGCCCAGACCGCGAAGACGAACGGAAGCCCCGTCCACTCCTTCCACATCTGGCCCAGGTCATAGACGTCCAGGCCGAGCCGCGGCCCGTCGATCAGATTCGCCCGCAGCGCCGCGTCCCCGATGAGCACGGCGGCGTCCGCCTCCCGCATCATCAGCCCGAGGTCGGGCGGACACGTGTAGTAGTCGGGGCGTACGCCGAAGCGCTCGGCGAGCAGCAGCTGCGCCAGGCGCACAGAGGTGCGCGACGTCGAGCCGAGCGCGACCCGGGCGCCGCCCAGCTGATCCAGGGGCACCTGCGAGACGATCACGCAGGACATGACGGGGCCGTCGCAGCCGACCGCGAGATCGGGGAAGGCGACGAGGTCGTCGGCGTTGCGGAGGAACTCGACGAGCGTCACCGGCGCGATGTCGAGTTCACCCCGCACCAGCTGCTCGCTGAGCTTTTCCGGGGTGTCCTTCGTCAGCTCGAAGTCGAGGAGCGTTCCGGTGCGCGCGAGTCCCCAGTAGAGGGGCATGCAGTTCAGGAACTGGATGTGACCGACGCGCGGCCGGGGCGTGCGGCGGGGGCTGGGCAGCTGATCGGCGCCCGCACCCGCGAGGGTGTCAACGGGAGAATTGTCCACATCGGGGAGGCTAGCCCCCTTGCTGTACCGTGCAGTGAGCGGGGCCGAAACGCGCCCCTGTCAACCCCTTCGGACCTGGTCCGTCAACCCCTCTGGGGGGTCCGTCAAACATCCGGGTGACGTGATCTTGCCCCCTATTGCTTTCGGCTGCCTGCGTGCTAAGCTCGCCGCAAGTTGCAGTTTGGTTTCCCTTGCAGTACAGAGCCTGCGGAGCATGTGACCCGCGGGCTCTCGTCGTTTTCAGACTTATGCAGTTGTTTCAACAATCGCAGGTTCTGGAGCAGGGCAACCCTTTGGCCCAAGGAGGGCTTATGGCTACCGGAACCGTGAAGTGGTTCAACGCCGAAAAGGGCTTTGGATTCATCGCCCAGGAAGGCGGAGGCCCCGACGTCTTCGTCCACTACTCCGCGATCAACGCGAACGGCTTCCGCTCCCTTGAGGAGAACCAGGCCGTGAGCTTCGACGTCACGCAGGGCCCGAAGGGTCCGCAGGCGGAGAACGTCACCCCCATGTAGTGGGGCGCCCCATTCGCGTGGGGCGTGTGACAGTTCCGGTGACTTGATCCGGACATGGATAGCAGTACCCAAGGGGCCCTGCCCTCGCCTTTATGGCGAGGCGCGGGGCCCCTGCCTTTTTCTGGCGTGGGCGCCTTGAGCGGTGGGGTGCTTTTCTTTCTGCGGGTGCGTTGTGGTCGCTCGCGCAGTTCCCCGCGCCCCTTACGGGGCCCGGTCCGCTTCGGCCCTTGCCTTGATTGCGTTCCGGGGGTTCCAGCCCTCGTGAGGGACCGCGGCGAGCAGCAGGGTTGTGTACGGGTCCTCTGGTGTTGTCAGGACTTGGGTCGTCCTGCCCTGTTCCACCACCTTTCCTCTCCGCATCACCAGGACCTCGTCCGTGATGTGTTGGACCACCGCCAAGTCGTGGCTCACGAAGACCAGGGCCACGCCCGTGTCGCGGCGGATCTCGGCCAGCAGTTGGAGGATCTGGGCCTGGATCGATACGTCCAGTGCCGCCACCGCCTCGTCCAGGACGAGGACTTGGGGGTCCACCGCGAGGGCTCTCGCGATGGCCAGGCGCTGGCGTTGGCCGCCGGAGAGTTCGCGGGGGCGGGCGCCGGCCTCTCTCGCGCCCAGGCCCACCTGGTCCAGGAGGTCCCCCACCTGCTTCTCGTCCCTGCCGTGCAGGGTCAGTGCCGTACGGAGGCACTGGGTTGAAGTGAGGCGGGGGTCCAGGGAGAGGTAGGGGTCCTGGAAGACCATCTGGATCTCCCTGGCTCGCGTCAGTCGGGCCTCGCGGCCTCGGGGGGTGCGGGGCTCGCGGGGGCGGCCATTCACCTTTACCGTGCCGGTGTCCTGCCGGACCAGGCCCACCAGCATGCGGGCGACCGTCGTCTTGCCCGAGCCGGATTCACCGACGATGCCGATGGAGCCGCCGGGGGGCACCGTGAACGTCACGTCGCTTGCCGCCTGGTGGCGGCCGCCGCCCGGCAGGGGGTAGCTCTTGCCCAGGCCGGATACTTCCAGCAGGTCTGACGGCATCAGGAGTGCACCTTTCGCTGAACAGAGACGGCGCAGGCCGCCGTGCCCCCGTCCGGCAGTGGCAGTTGCCCCGGAGTCCACGTCTCGCAGCCCGGTTCCGCGTCCCCGCAGCGGGAGACGAAGGGGCAGCCGTCGAACGTGTCCGAGAGGGACGGGGGGCGGCCCGGGATGGGGTGGAGGGTGTGGGGTGTTTCGCCCAGGGTTGGGGAGCAGGAGAGCAGGCCTCGGGTGTAGGGGTGCGCGGGGGACTTGAACAGGGCCTTTGCCGAACGCTCTTCGACGATCCGGCCCGCGTACATGACGTACACCCGGTCGCAGTACGCGGCCGCCAGGTGGAGGTCGTGGGTGATGAAGAGGAGGCCCAGGTCGCGGGTCGCGCGCAAGTCGCGGAGGAGGGCGAGGATTTCGGCCTGGGTGGTGACATCCAGGGCGCTTGTCGCCTCGTCCGCCAGGAGCAGGCTCGGTTCCGCCGCAAGCGCGCCCGCGATGACCACGCGTTGCAGCATGCCGCCGGAGAGTTCGTGCGGGCGCTGGCGTACGCGGTGTTCGGGGTGTGACAGGCCCACGGTGGAGAGCAGTTCGACCGCCTTCTCGCGGCTCGCGCCCCGCTCCACCAGGAAGTCGCCGATCCTGCGTACGGGGTTCAGCGCGGCCCGGGGGTCCTGGTGGACCATCGCCACCGTCCGGGCGCGGTGGGTGCGCAGGGCCTCGCCGGTGAGGGGGAGGATCTCTGTGCCGTTCACGCGTACGGAACCTGATGTCACCGCCCGTGCCGGCAGCAGGCCGAGCGCCGCCTTCGCCGTGGTCGACTTGCCCGAGCCCGACTCACCCACCAGGCCGACGACTTCACCGGGAGCGACGGTGAGGGACACGGTGTCCAGGAGGGGGCGGGCGGCGCCCGGGACCCGCAGGGTCAGGTCTTCTATTTCGAGCAGCGGCATTTGCATTTTCACTGCCTTCCTAGCCGGTCGGCGGCCCAGACCCCGACCACGTTGAAGGACACGACGACCAGGGCGATGGCCGTGCCGGGGACGAGGGCCGGAAGCAGCGCTCCCTGGACCACCGCCGCCTGGCCCTCCTGGACCATCAAGCCCCAGTCGGAGGAGGGTGGTTGGGCGCCGAAGCCCAGGTAGGAGAGGGTCGCCAGGGACATCAGGGCCTCGCCGAAGAGGACGACCAGGTAGCCGAGGATCGCGCGGCCCAGGTTCGGGACTAGGTGCGCGACGCAGATCCTCGCCCCGCCCATGCCCTGCACCCGGTAGGCGTCGACGTATGGCTTGCGGGTCTCCGAAAGGGCCAGTGAGCGTACGTACTTGGCGATCGTGGGGGTGAAGGCGAGGCCCAGGGCCAGGACCGATGTCGTCATTCCGGCGCCGAACACCGCGATGATCAGGACGGTGAACAGCAGGCCGGGGAACGCGTACATCACGTCCGTGAGCCGTGAGACCAGCGCGTCCACCCATCCCCCGCGCCAGGCCGCGAGCACGCCGAGCGTGACGCCCAGGACTGCGGCCACGGCGAGGAGCAGGATCGGGGCGATCAGGCTCGTGCGAGTTCCGTACAGGGCGCGCGACAACAGGTCCTGGCCCGAGGAATCGGTGCCGAGGAGGTGGTCCCCGGAGGTGCCGACCAGCGATGCCGAGAGGTCGATGGCGTCCGGGGCGTAGGGGGCGAGGAGCGGTGCGAACACCGCCGCGAGGACCACGAGGGCGAGCAGGCCGGCGGCCACCATCACTCCGACGGGGCGCCTGTCACGTACGACCAAGGGCGTGAGCCCCACAACAGCCTCAGCCATCAGGCCCTCGCCTCCTTGACGCGCGGGTCGAGCAGCGGATGGACCACATCCACCAGCGTCGTCACCACGATGTAGCCGGTGACCATGAGCAGCAGGACCGCCTGCGCCACCGGGAAGTCGTGCGTATTGATCGCGCCCACCAGGAGCGAGCCGATGCCGCTGATGCCGAAGGCCGTCTCCACGACCACCGTCCCCGCGAGCATTCCGGCCATCACGAGTCCGCACATGGTGATGATCGGGCCGAGCGCGTTGCGCAGGATGTGGCGGCGGATGATGTCGCGCTCGGGGACACCTGACGCCCGCGCCGCCTCCACGTGGTCCGATGCCGCGGCGTCCGCCATCGCCTGGCGGGTGACCCGGCTGATGATGGCGAGCGCGCCGAGCGCCAACGACAGGGCGGGCAGCGTCAGATGGTGGAGCGTGCCGGTGAAGCCCTCGCCCGACCCCGTCACCGGGAACCAGCCCAGCTGTACGCCGAAGAGCGAGACGAGCGCGATCGCGGCGACGAAGGACGGGACGGATGCCGCGAGTGTCGTGCCGCCGACCACCGCCGAGTCGATCCACGTCGAGCGCTTCACGGCGGCCAGGATTCCGGCGCCGACGCCGAGCACCACGAACAACACCGTGGCGTAGGCGACCAGTTGGAGGGTGGTCGGGAAGCGGGACGTGATCAGGTCGGCAACCTGGTCGCTGTATTTGAAGGACCGGCCCAGGTCGAAGTGGACGCAGTCCCACAGCCAGCGGCCGTACTGGACGACCAGCGGCTCGTCCAGGTGGTACTGCGAGCGGACCTGCGCGAGCCGCTCGGGTGTCAACTTGTCGCGGCCGCCCGCGAGGAACACCGCGGGATCACCGGGTGCCGCGTACACGGCGGCGAAGATGACGAACGACGCGGCGAAGAGCGTGGCGACGAGGCCGGCCAGGCGCCGCAGCAGTCGGGAGGCGAGCATGGGGCTCCTCACCTAGCCCTTCTTGGCGCTCTTGGCGCCGAGTCCGGCCGCCCACGGGTAGTAGAGGTAGGCCTGCGAGGCGGGTGGTCCGGTCAGCTTGTCGCTGATGACGAGGGCCGACGGCACCTGTGCGACGGGGATCCAGACGCCCGCGTCCACGAACCTCTTCTGTACGTCGATGGCGAGCTCGGCCCGCTTGGTGTCGTCCAGGGTGCTGAGCGCCTGGCGCACCTTCTTGTCGTACGTGGCGTCCTTGAAGCCGACCCAGTTGTTGGCGGAGTCGGAGAGGCCGTTGTCGTAGAAGCCCATGGGGTCGGCCTTGGAGATGTACCAGTCGCCGACCAGGACGTCGATGTCCGCGCGGGCGGCCGGGTCGCTGTAGAACTCCTCGAACTGGGCGGTCGGGACGGTCTTGATCTGCCCCTTGAGCCCGACGCGCTGGAGCGCGGAGCGCACCGCGTTCGCGACGACCGTGCGGCCCTGGCTGCTGTCCGTGCCGATCACGATGGGGTCGGTCGGCGCGCCCGCCTCCTTCACAAGATCCTTGGCCTTGGCGAGGTCGTCGGCGGAGGGCGTGGCGGGTGCCGATCCCTCCAACTTCTCCTGTGCGGCGGCGAATTCGGCCTTCTCATAGCCCCAGGCGCCGGAGCCGACCGGAGTGGCCCACGGCTGCACGAGGCCGCCGTAGCCCGACTTGGCGATGCCCGAGCGGTCGAGCGCGAGGGACAGCGCCTGCCGGACCCGCGGGTCCTTCAGGCCGCCGCGCGCGGTCGGGATGAGGACGAGGGACGCGGTGGAGGGGCCGTAGTGCTGGTCGAGGCCCTTGGTGGAGCGCAGGGCGGACGCGGTGTTCGGGGATTCCGCGTACGTCCCGTCGGCGGCGCCCGTCTTCAGGGCGTTGACCAGCGCGCTGTCGGAGGCCCAGCGGAAGACGACCTGCCGGGTCAGCGGCTTGTCGCCCCAGTACTTGCCGTACCGCTCGATGGTGATCGAGTCGCCGGACTTCCAGCCCTTCAGGGCGTACGGTCCGCTGCACGCGTCGCCCTGTCCCGGCGTGCCGAAGTCCTTTCCGGCGGCGGTCACTTGCTCCTTGTTCCAGACGATGCCCGCGTCACCGGCGAGCGCCTTGGTGAAGAGCGCGTCGGGGGCCTTGAAGCGGATGGTGATCTCGCGGCCGCCGGTCTTCTTCATGGACTTGACGTTGCCGAACTCGTCGGCCTGTTCCATGTCCGGGTCCGCGTGCCGCTTCAGCGACCAGAGCACGTCGTCGGCGGTGAGCTGCGAGCCGTCGTGGAAGGTGACGCCGTCCCTGACCGTCAGGACGAGGGTCTTGTCGTCGGGGGTCGCGGCCTTCTCGGCGAGGAAGGGCTTCGTCGTCATGTCGGGCTGCAGTTGGTAGAGCCGCTCGCAGACGTTGGTGAGGACGACGCGGCCCGCGCTCGTGCCCTGGGTGTCGAGGTCGAGCGAGTCGGGCTCGTCCTCCAGGAGCCAATTGGCCTTGTCCAGCTGCCCCTTGGCGGCCATGGTCGTCGCGCTCAGCTTCAGCTTCGCCGCGTCGGCGGGCTCTGTGCCGGTGGCGGCGGTGTCGGCGCCGCTGCATCCGGCGGCGGTGAGGAGGGCGGCCGCGGTGAGGCCCGCGACCAGGGGCCGGCTGATGGTCCGGGTCGTCGTCATCTGCTGTCTCCGTACGGGCCGTCGTAGAGGTTCCAGGGCATGTGCTGGTAGTCGCGGTCACAGGGGGTGCCGGCGGTGACGTGATAGTCGCCGCCGGTCAGGTCCACGCAGGAGGAGACGAGCGTGGCCCAGTGCTTGACCTCGGGCCTGCGCCGGTCGGGGTGCGTGCACAGCGACTCGGGGTAACCGAGGTGGTCGGACATGGCCTGCTTGATCAGCTTCCGGGACTCGTCAGGGCCTGTGGAGGAGCGCAGGGCATTGAGGCCGAGCTCGGCGCGCGGGACGCGGACGAGCGAATCCGACGACATGGGGCGGTAGTTGGCCGCGATCGCGGCGGGGATGCCCGCCTGGTAGTGGTTGCCGTGCACGAGCAGCCCGTCCGTCGGATACATCCAGCCGTGCCCGGCGGGTGTGGTCTCCAGGTCGACGGCGAAGCCCTCGCGGCAGGCGAGCAGGGCGTTGGACGCGATGTGGGCGCGGGTGCGGCAGAGCACGTCCAGGGCGTCGGTGATGGTGTGCTGGTCCAGGACGCTGCGGCGTACGACGGTCTGGGGGAGGCCGACGGCGTCGCTGAAGCGGCCGCCGAGGCCGTTCGCGTTGAGTGCGATGCCCGCCGAATTGGCGCCCTGGCGGCCGATCTGGCCCGCCTCGACCTGCATGATCAGGGTCGGGCGAGGGGGCTGGACGACGCGGAGCATGACGACGGTGCCGGCGACCCCGGCGCGCCAGTCCCAGTTCTGCCCGGCCCAGACGTGACCGTCCCCGCTGGCCTCCCCGTACGCGGCGAAGGAGGTGCAGCCCTCGGCGGGCTCCTCGTCTTCAGCGTCTTCCGCCTTCATGTCGGCGAAGGAGCGGTCGTAGATGACCTCGCCGCGGGCGTTGAGGGCGAGGATGTCCGGGAGGTCGACTCCGGCGCCCTCGGCGATGCCGCGCATCTCCTCCAGGAGGTGGGGGGCGTAGCCGCGGACCGGCTCCAGCCAGCGGGCCGCGCGGGTGGCGACCTGGTTCCAGGTCAGGCCCGACGACTGGCCGAACGCCTCCTCGTAGTAGGCGAGTGCGGCGTGCAGCTGCGGGCGGACGGCTTCGCCGTACTGGTGGCCGCGTTCGATCGGGGTGCCGGATATCTCGATGAGGGGCAGTGCCATTGTTCTCCTCGCGGCGGAGAGCTGTTGTAACGTGCGTTACGAAGAACTCTCCTTTTGGAATGCGTTGCCCAGGAGAGTAACGTCCATCACACGAGAGTCAATAGCTGTAATGGAAATTTCAGAGGGTGGGACGGAAGAGACCGGGGCGTCCGGTGGAGCGGGCCTTGCCCGGCTGCGGGCCGCCGTGCGCGACCAGTGGGAGACGCTGTCGGCGTCCGAACGGGCCGTCGCCCAGTACCTGGTCAGCGCCCCCGCACAGTCGCTGCTTTTCGCCAGCGCGCAGGAGCTGGGCTCGGCGAGCGGCACCAGCAACGCGACGGTCGTGCGCGCCCTGCAGCGCCTCGGCTATGCGGGCCTGCCCGCGCTCAAGCGTGAGCTGGCGTCGGACTTCACATCGGCGGTGGCGCCGGAGGTGCGCCTGAAGCAGCGCATCGCGCATGTGGGCCGGGACCTGGACGGCATCTGGGGCGAGGTCTTCGACGAGGCGCAGGAGCGCATCGAGCACGCGCGCCGCCTGACGCCGGGCGAGGCGCTGCGGGACGCGGTCGGCATCCTCGCCGAAGCACCCGAGATCCACTGCTATGGCATCGCGGCGTCCGAACTGGCCGCGCGGCACCTGGCGTTGGCGCTCGGCAGGATCGGCCGCAGGGCGCGGTACTTCGGCGACACGGGGTTCGCTCTGGCCGACCATCTGCTCGCCGTGCGGCAGGGCGACGCGGTGGTGATCTTCCAGCCGGGGCGGGCGCTTGCCGAGCTGTCGGTGCTGATCGAGCGGGCGCGGGCGGTCGGGGCGCGGGTTGTCCTCGTCACGGACGAGTTGGCCGAGCTTTACGGGGCGCGGGTGGATGCGGTGCTGACTGCTCCGCATACGCCGACCGGGATCACTACGGAGGCGTTGACGGCGCTGGTCGTCGCCGATGCGGTTTTGCTGGCGCTGGCCACGTTGGATGAGGCTCGGGCGGTGGATACCTCGCATCAACTGACCGCTTTGCGGGAGCAGTTGCTTGGTCCTAGGGCTCGTAAGGGGTAGCGGGTCGAGGTGTGACTGCGGCGCCGTCGTGGCTTGTCGCGCCCACGCGGCGGAGCCGCAAATGTCACAGCCCCGCGCCCCTTCGGGGCGCCCCTGCAGCGCCTCTCACGTCCCCGATGGCCTCGGCTGCTCCGGTGGGACCGAGCTCTCGGCCATCGCCATCCACTGGTCCAGGTCGGTCTGGGTGAACTCTGTCCACGGTGGGACTCCGGGGAGCCGGCGCAGAAGGTCGTAGGCCTCGGGGATCTGGGCTCCGCGGAGGACCGGGCAGTGGCAGCCGGCGATGACCTCGGCGTTCAGGTGCTGGAAGTCGGTGACGACCGTCCCGAACTTCTGGGCGTCAAGCAGGGCGACCCAGGGGGAGACCAGCCTTCCGCCGAAGAACTGGCCGTCGCGGAATTCGTCCGGCGACAGCGCCGCCATTTCGGGCATGGGGGTCGGCACGTTCGTGGCGAAGGTGTCCACGGACCACAGGACGTTGGCCTTCGGGTCGAACAGGGCTCGGGTCGTGGGGTTGTCGTACAGGGGCGGTCTCTTGGCGACCAGGGTGCGATCGCCCGCGTCGATCGTGTCGCCGTCGGTCATGAAGCGGCACCGGTTGATGGGGGTCTCCCACTCCTCGGCCATGCGGCCGATGGAGAACCACGTCGTCAGCAGGGTCGCGTTCGGGCATTCCGCGAGGACCGCCAGGAGGTTGCCGGCGTGGTCGCGGTCGTCGTGGGTGAGGAAGATCCACCGTACGTCCAGGGGGTCCACGATGGACCAGGCCGCCTCCAGCCACTGGGAGCGCACTGCGGGCGCCCCGGTGTCCACGAGTACGGGTTCGGCTCCCCGGATCACCATCGAGTTCATCGGGAAGTGGCCGACCGGCGGGGCCTCAAGCGCCCACGGGATGACGAACGTCTCCTCGGCGATCTTGTACGGCTGCAGAAGGTCGAAACTCTCCATGGTTGTCATCGCTGCTCCTAGGACAGAGTCGCCGCAGCCTCCATAGATCCAGTGCAGCCCCGTGCCGTGCTGTCGTCAAACGCAGGACTCGTGACGGTCGTGCGGGACTTTCAGAACAGCCCCTAGCTGTGCTGCATCACCAGCACGAATGTCGTCCCCGGCTCCAGCGCCTCGTACAAATGAGGCACGTCTCCCCGGTACGACATGTAATCCCCTGCCGCCAGCTCCACCGTCTCGCCTCGTGGCCCCGCCAGCAGTCGGCCCGTGCTGACGACCAGGTGCTCCACCGAGCCGGGGATGTGCGCGTCGGACTCCCGCGCCGAGCCCGGCTCCATCGCGCCGTGGTAGATGTCGCGCCGGACCCCGGCCGGGCCCGGTGACAGCAACGTGCCCGCGTACGAAGCCTGTTCGGCGTGCATGGTCGGGCCCTCCCCCGCGCGGATCACCGTGACGGCGGGTGCGGGCGACTCCACGAGCACGCTGAACGGCACCCCCAGCGCCACGGCGAGGGCCCACAGCGTCTCGATCCCGGGATTGCCGGTGGCCGCCTCCAGCTGCGAAAGCGTCGACTTCGCGATCCCGGCCCGCTTGGCCAGCTCGGAGAGGGAGATCCCTGCCTTGGCCCGCTCCCGGCGCAGCGCGGCCGCGACCCATTCACGGGGCAGCCGGGATCGGGCGGCGTCGCCCTTGCCGTCAGTCATGCCGTACCGCTCTCTCTCATGCGTTCGCCATAAGGGACCATTCGTTCGGCTTGACGAACGGGACCCGTACCGCCCATCCTACGACGTATGTGTTCGCCACACCGAACAGACAGCCCGCCTGACCGAACGAGCGAGGGTTTCGTCCGGCTCTCCCACCTCCCCCGCGGCGTCCTGCGCGACATCGCCCTCGTCTGGCTCGCCGACGCCGTCGTCGGCGTCTCCTTCGGCGCGATCGCCATCGCCGGCGGGCTACCGGTGTGGGTGCCGGTGCTGATGTCGCTGCTCGTGTACGCGGGCTCCGCCCAGTTCAGCGCGGTCGGGATCCTCGCGGCGGGCGGCGGCCCGGTGGCCGCGGCGGCGACCGGTCTACTGCTCAACTCCCGTACGGCGGCGTTCAGTCTGGCCGTGGCCGACAGCCTCGGGCGGTCCTGGGCCGCGCGGCTCGTGGGCGCGCATCTGATCACCGACGAGACGGCGGCGTTCGTCCTCGCGCAGCCCGACCAGAAGCGGCGCAAGGCCGCGTTCTGGATATCCGGGGTCGGCCTGTTCGCCGTATGGAACGTCAGCGTGCTCGGCGGCGCGCTCGCCGGTTCCGCGATCGGCGACACCGCCCGCTTCGGGCTCGACGCCGCGTTCCCTGCCGTACTCCTCGCCCTGGTCCTGCCCGCGCTGCGGGCCGACAGCATGACGCGGCGGGCGGCGGGCGCCGGTGCCGTGATCGCGGTGGCCGCGACGCCGCTGCTGCCCGCCGGGGTGCCGGTGCTGCTCGCCCTGCTCGGTCTGCTCGCCGCGCGGCGCGGGCCGAGCCGCCCCGCCCGAACCACCACCCCTCGCACCGCCCGCCGCACCACCCCGAGGAGCGCCTCGTGAACGCCCAGCTCGCCTGCGTCCTCGTCCTCGCCGCGGGAACGTACGCCTTCCGCCTGGCCGGACCCGTACTGCACGGCCGCATCGAACTCCCCGCCCGTGTCCAGGAGTTGCTGACCATCGGCGCGACGGTCCTGCTGGTCGCGCTGCTCGCCACGGGCGCGCTCACCGAGGGCGGCGGCCCCGCCGGATGGGCCCGCCCGCTCGGCGTCCTGGTCGGCGGCGTACTCGCCTGGCGCAAGGCGCCGTTCGCGGTAGTCGTGATCGGCGCCGCGGCGACTACGGCGTTGCTGCGTCTCGCGGGGGTCGCGTAGACCCGTCCGGTGTGCCGCCCCCGGAGCCGTACAGTGCGTCCACGACCCCCGCGTACCGCTCGGCCACCGCACGCCTGCGCACCTTCAGGCTCGGCGTGAGCAGCCCGCCCTCCACCGTGAAGTCCTCGTCCAGGAGCGCGAATTCACGGATGCGGGCCGGGCGCGAGACCTCCGCGTTGGCCGCGTCCACCGCATCCTGGACCAGGGCGCGGACGCGGGGATCGCGGGACGGCGGGCCGGTGAACCGTACGCCCTCGCGCCCCGCCCACCCGGCGACCTCCTCCGCGTCCAGGGTGATGAGCGCCACCGGGTAAGGGCGGTGGTCGCCCACCATCACCACTCGCGACACGAAACGCGAGCGCTGGACGGCCAGTTCACTCAGCGATGGCGTGATGTTCTTGCCGCCCGACGTGATGATCAGGTCCTTCTTGCGGCCGGTCACGGAGAGATAGCCGTCGGCGTCGACGGCACCCAAGTCGCCCGTGTGCAGCCACCCTTCGGCGTCCAGCACCTCGTGGGTGGCGTCCGGGTCGGCGTGGTAGCCCGGGAAGACCATCTCGCCCCGGGCGAGTATCTCCCCGTCGTCGGCGATGCGGACCTCGCAGCCGTCGACGGGGCGGCCGACCGTGCCGTACCGCACCGCGCCCGGATGGTTGAGGCTGATGACCCCGGCCGACTCGGTCATCCCGTACCCCTCGAAGACCGCGATGCCGCAGGCCCGCAGGAAGTCGACGACATGCGGCGCGATGGGGGCGCCGCCGGTCAGCGCCCATCGGACGCGGCCCCCGAGCGCCTGCCGGACCGGGCCGTAGAGGGACTTCTCGGCGGCTTCGTACGCGTCCTGGAGACCGGGCGGCAGGGCGTCGTCCGCGGCGAGGACCCCGATGCGTACGGCTTCTTCGAAGCGTTCGCCGCCACCGGGTGCGGACTCCGCGAGGGAGCGGACGACCGCGTACACCTTCTCGAACAGGCGCGGCACGGACGGCAGATGGGTGGGGCTCACCTCGGCGAGTTCGGTGACGACGTTCTCGATCGCGCCACCGAAAAAGCAGAGCTCGCCGCCCTCGATGAGCGTGGTGAACTCGATGAGCTGGGCCAGCAGATGGGCCAGCGGGAGATAGAGGTACGTCGCGTCGCCGGGACCGCCCTCGATGAGGGGCAGCGTGGCGGACTGGACGGCGCCCAGGTTGGCGTGGGTGAGGAGGCAGCCCTTCGGCGGCCCTGTCGTGCCCGAGGTGTAGATGATGGTGGCCAGATCGGCGGGGACGCGATCGCGGGCGCGGGCCAGCAGGGCGGCGGCGTCCGACGACTCGGCCTCCGGCCCCTGCCCCACCCCTGCACCCGCACCCGCACCCGCACCCGCACCCGCACCCTCCGGGACTTCCGTCATGAGCAGCACATGCCGCACCCCGGTCAGCCGGGCCCGCAGCCGCTCGATCTTCGCCGCCTGCGCCGCGTCCTCGCAGATCACCACCGACGCCCCGCTGTCCCCCAGGACCCAGACGACCTCCTCGTCGCCCGCCGTCGGGTAGACGGGGACGACGACCGCGCCCGCCGCGAAGGTGCCGAAGTGGGCGAAGGTCCACTCGGGGCGGGTCTCGGCGAGGATCGCCACGCGGTCGTCCGCACGGACGCCGAGAGCGAGCAGCCACTGCCCGAAGTCCCTTACTCTCTCCCGGAGTTGCTCGTAATCGACCTGCTCCCACGCCCCGCCTTCGGTCTTGCGGCGGAGGGCGGGCAGCTTGCCGTGCCGGTCGGCCGCCCACTCGGCGAGGACGGCCAGGGTCTCGGGGCGCTCGGTCGGCTGCATGCGTACGACGCTAGGGACACCGCGGCCCTTCGCGGGATGACGGGAAACGTCAGCGGGGTTGGCCGGGAAGCTCAGCGGGACCCCCGCGACTCCACCGGGCAACACGCCGCACGTGCCAAAGGTTTGACCGCAAGGCTCAGAAGATCCTCAAAACTCTTGTTGCCCCAGCCGCCCCGGCACCAGTATCCCTCCCAAGCCCGCGCCCAACGCCCCTGACCAGGGCGTAACCAGCCGGCGCGGGTGCATCGCCACGCGATGAACAAAAAGGGGAACACATATGTCCATATCGAGAACCGCGCTGCGCACCGCCGCGGTTTCCGTTTCCGCCGCCCTCGCGCTCGCCGCGGCCGGACCCATCGCGTCCGCCACCGAGGCCGCGAACGCCCGCGCCGAGCAGCACAAGGCCGCCGCCGGTGTGCTGACGGCGGTCGCCGACGACACCGGCGCACCGCAGATCGTCGAAGAGGGTCTGGAGGAGCGACTGGGGGCGCTTCCGCAGAACCCGACGACCCAGCAGCTCGTCGAAGCGATGTACCCGGGCGACGAGGCCGCCCAGCAGGCCGCGCTCGCCAAGCTGGAGCCGCAGGGCGTGCAGCTGCGCAGCGGCTGGGACACCGCCTGGAAGGTGACCAAGTGCGTGGGCTCGATCGGCGCGTTCATCGCGGGCAACGCGCTGCTCGTCACCAAGGCCACCAAGTTCGGCGGCGTACTCAAGGGCGCCAAGCTCATCGTGCAGGCCGGCAACAAGGAGGAGCGGATCAAGCTCCTCGTAGCCATTTTCGGCGAGGTCACCGGCCTGTCGACCGTCGCAACGGCCTGCGGCTGAGTCCGCACGTGACACGCTGCACGAGAAATGTGAGGAGGCCTTGACCATGGAGACCGCCTTCAAGGCATCGTTCATGCTCGCCGTGGTCGCCGAGGTCGCCCTGGTGGCCGTCCTGGTCTTCCAGGTCGCGCGCAAGGAGCGGCACGGCGGCACATCGCCCCTGGTGTTCACCGGTGGTGACGCGGTGGCCGCCGCCGCGCTGTTCGGCGGCACGATGACGCTGACCGCGCTCCTGTCGGACGGCTGGAGCGGCCTTTCGACGAGCGACATGCTGCTGTACGCGGTGACCTTCGGCATCGTCACCGCCGGATTCGCGGCGTTCCTGCGCCGGGGGGAGAGGGGGCGGCCCGAGTACGGGCGCATCGCCTTCCTGCTGCCCATCGGCTTCGGGGTGCTCGCGGGCCTGTCCGGCGTCTGACGCCCTGGGCGTGCGGTGGGCGGGGGCGTACACGTCCCCCCGCCCACCGCGCTAGACCGCCGCCGTGCGGCACCTTCGGGTTCGGGCGGCGACGCGGCGGGGAAGGGACCCTCATGCCCAGGCGGACCATCACCGTGCACCACGTGCGCTGCGTGCTCCGCGGCGCCGAGCGGCGCGGAGTGGACACCGTTCCGCTCCTGCGCACCGCCCAGATTCCCCCGCTGCTGCTCGGCGACGACCGGGCCCGCGTCACCGAGGTCCAGTTCGCCCGGCTCTTCCGGGAGTTGTACCGCGCCACCGGTGACGAGTTCCTCGGCCTCGGCTCGGCGGTCAGCCGGCCCGGCACCTTCGCGATGATGTGCCACGCCTCCCTCGGCTGCCGCGACCTGGGCGCCGCGCTGGAGCGTGGCGTCACGTTCTACGGCCTGTTCCCGGGCGGCCCGGACCTGACCCTGGAGCGCTGCGACACCGGAGACGGCGGCACCGGCGGCGCCGTCTTCGCCGTACGCAACGATCTGGAGCACGACCACTTCCTAGCCGAGTGCCTCGTCATCATCTGGCACCGGCTGTGCAGCTGGCTGATCGGCCGCCGGATCCCGCTCCACTGGGCGGAGTTCGGGCATCCGCCGCCCCCGCACAAGGACGAGTACGGCACTCTCTTCGGCTGCCCCGTCCGCTTCGGCGCGGCCCGCACCGGCGCCGGGTTCGACGCGCACTGGCTGGCGGCCCCGCTGATCCGGGACGAGGAAGCGCTCGAGGCGATGCTGCACCGGGCGCCGTTCGACCTCCTCTCACGGCGCGAGTACGGCACGACCGTCGCCGAACAGGTACGCCGCACCCTCGCCCACGCCCTGCGCACCTCGCCACGCCTCCCCTCGCTCGGCGAGATCGCCGACCGGCTCGCGGTGAGCCCGGCGACACTGCGCCGCCGCCTGGCCCAGGAGTCCACCTCGTACCAGCAGCTGAAGGACGCGGTACGACGCGACGCGGCCATCGCGGGCCTGGCGGAGGGGAGCGAGCCGATAGCCGACCTCGCCGCACGGCTCGGCTTCTCCGAGGACACCGCCTTCCACCGGGCCTTCCGGCGGTGGACGGGGACGACGCCGGGCGCCTATCGAACCGGTCAACAAAGCTGAGCTTCCCCGCCAGCACTCAGCGCCCCGCGCGTCACTACGGTCGACGCCTGCACGGCATACGCAGAATGACCACCCCAGCCACTGAGGACAGTTGGGAGAGCCGCATGCACGTACGTACCGGCGCCAGAGCCCTGGCGGTGGTGGCCGCGCTGGGCCTGTCGGCCATCACCCCGGTCACGGCCGACGCCGCCCCGGAGGACACCGCATCCCCCGGCGACATCGTCACCTCCGAACCCACCAGCTTCCACCCCCTCCCCGGCCAGCCGACCAACACCAAGGCCTGGAAGGTGAACTACCGCTCGACGACGGCGAAGGGCGAGCCGAACACCGTCTCCGGGACGGTCATCGTGCCGCAGGACGGCAGGCAAGGGCCCCGCCCCCTCATCACGTACGCAGTCGGCACCATCGGCATGGGCGACCACTGCGCCCCCAGCGCGGGCTTCCCGCGCGGCACCACCATGGAAGCCAACCTCATCCAGCAGCTCACCCTGCGGGGCTGGGCGGTGGCCGTCACCGACTACGAGGGTCTCGGCACCCCCGGCGACCACACCTACACGGTCGGCCGCGCCGAGGGCCAGGCCATGCTCGACGCCGCCCGCGCCGCGATCCGCCTCCCGGAGGCGGGCCTCTCCTCGGACACCCCGGTCGGCATCATGGGCTACTCCCAGGGCGGCCAGGCAGCCGGCTGGGCAGCCGAACTGCACGGCTCGTACGCCCCCGACCTCAAGGTCAAGGGCACGGCGGCCGGCGGCATCCCCGGCAACCTGCGGAAGGCGGCGGACTTCAACGACGGTTCGTACGGCTCGGGCCTGATCTTCATGGCGGCGATCGGCCAGAACGCGGCCTTCCCCGAACTGAACCTGGAGTCGTACCTGAACCCGGCGGGCAAGAAGCTGATCGGCGCACTGCGCAACAGCTGCGTGGCGGACGGCGCGGTGCTCGGCGCCTTCAAAAAGATCACTGACATGACGACACGAAACCCCCTCGACCAGCCGGACTGGCAGCAACGTCTGCGCGAGTCGAGCGTCGGCACGCGGGCGCCGGACGCGCCGGTGTACCAGTACCACGTGATCACCGACGAGCTGATCCCGTACGACGTCGGCAAACAGGTCCGCACGGACTGGTGCGCGAAGGGCGCGAACGTGGAATGGCACACGGTCCCCCTGGGCGAACACGTCTCCGGAGTCATCACCCAGTCCCCGCTGGCCGCGAACTGGCTTGCGGACCGTTTCGCGGGGAAGCCGGCCCGAGGCAACTGCTAGCCGGGGCCCTGACAGCTCGCATGCCGTCCCACACCGACGGTGACCGCCAGGGCCGCCCGCTGGACCACCACGGGCAGTGGGCGCACCCTGGAATCAGCAGTTCCGGAGGTGATGACGATGAAGACCGCAGTCGGTTGGCACATCGAGCTGGAATTCGAGGAGGACGACCACCGCACGCGCGCGGCCGCCCTCGTACGACTCCCCGACGGCAACGAGGTCCGGGCCCACGGATACGCGAGCCGCCACCCCTCCGACACGCAGCAGGCGAGGGTCGGCGAGGAGATAGCGGGAGCACGTGCCCTGAACGAACTGGCGATGCAATTGCTGACGAAGGCGCACGACGAGATCGACGAGGCATCGGGAAGGACGTCGCACACGCTGCACTGACGCCGACCACGGTCCGCCCGAGCGCGACTACTCCCTCGGGCGGACCCTCAGCTCTGCCCACACCGTCTTGCCGATACGCCGCTCCCTGACGCCCCAGGTTGCGGCGACCGCTTCCACCAGGCGCAGCCCCCGCCCCGTCTCCGCCCCGGGATCCGGCGGCCGCAACTGCGGGACGCGGTCGCCCCGCGCGTCCGACACCTCGATACGCAGCGTGCGCGCCGCCTCCGCGTAGACGAGCCGCAGTTCGAAGTCCCTTCCGGGTACGTGTCCATGCGTGACGGCGTTGGCCGCCAGCTCGGCGACGACATGCGCCGCCGCGTCGGACAGCTCGCTGCCGTGGGGGATTCCCCAGAGGTCGAGTTGGTGGGCGACCAGCCTGCGAGCCAGGCGGGCGCCTCTTCGGGTGGAGCTGAGTCGTTGGGTGAAGTCGCTGATGGGGGTGGAGATTTGGGCTTTCATGTCACTGAGCGTGGTCGGTTCGTCTTACGCTGACCAGGTACGACACCACGACTCCGCGTAGCTGTATGAGTGCGGCGCGTTGGGCGTATGAGACGTCGACCGTGACCACGCAAGGGCGGTACGGGGTATGACCAACGCGGATCATGAGGAGCGGCCGGAGCGACCGTCGGAGGCGGACGGTACGGCTCATCTCTTCCGGGCCCTGGGCAAACAGATCAAGGTGCTGCGCGAGCGGGCCGGGCTGAGCCAGAAGGAGTTCGCGGCAGCCGTTCATTGCGGGGAGGCGCTGATTTCCTCGATGGAACGCGGGGTGCGCACTCCGCAGCCGGAATTCCTTGAGCTGGCCGATCCCGTGCTGGGCGCCGATGGCGTGCTGATCGCCGCCATCGATGATGTGCGGGAGGCGCAGAAGAAGTCGCGTACGAGGCACCCGGATTGGTACCGGGGGTACGCGAAGCTGGAGTCGGAGGCGGTCGAACTGCACTTCTACGCCAACCAGGGTGTGCCGGGTCTGCTTCAAACGGAGGATTACGCGCGGGCAGTCTTCTCCCACCGGCGACCTCTGTTGGACGAGGAGACCATCGAGAAGCGGGTCGCCGACCGGCTGGCCCGTCAGCAGGTCTTCGAGCGCTGGCCTTCCCCTTCCTTCAGTTACGTATTGGAGGAGGTCGTACTGCAACGGCCAATCGGTGGACGAGCCGTCCAAGAAGAACAGTTGAAGCACCTGTTGCGCATCGGCCGGAAGCGGACCGTGGAGATTCACGTGCTGCCAACCGACAGCGAGGAACACCCCAACCTGGACAGCGCGTTCAATCTCCTTACGCCAAAGGGACACCAGGAGGTGGCCTACACAGAGACGCAGGGGCATCCCCGACTGATCACCGAACCAGAAGAGGTCCGGCTTATCGCCGACCGCTATGGGAGCATGCGCGGAATGGCTCTCAATCCACGGAAGTCACTGGCCCTGATCGAGAAGATGCTGGGGGAACGATGACCACGATGGAACTGGACTGGTTCAAGTCCAGCTACAGCAGCGGCGAGGGCGGCGAATGCCTCGAAGTCGCTTATGCCTGGCGCAAGTCCAGCCACAGCGGCGGCGAAGGGGGCTCATGCGTGGAGGTATCCCCCTGCCCCCACGCCATCCACGTACGCGACTCCAAGAACCCCAAAGGTCCCACCTTCACAGTCGCCCCCGCCACCTGGACCGCCTTCATCACGCAGACGGGATCCCATGACCGACGTCACCAAGGCTGAACTCGACGAACTGATGCGCACGTTCCTCGGTGCGTTCACCAACACCGGTGGCAGCAAGGCGAACCTCGGCGCGGTCCGTGACGTATTCATCCCGCAGGGAATGATCATCAGCAACGTCGGCGACGGCGCACCCGTGGTGTACGACATCGAGGGCTTCATCGCGCCCCGCGAGAAGATGCTGAGCGACGGCGGGAAGCTGACGGAGTTCTCCGAGTGGGAAGTCGCCGAACGCACCGAGATCTACGGGTCGATCGCGCACAGGTTCAGCGAGTACCGGAAGTCGGGCTACCTCGACGGCGAGTGGTTCGAGGGAATCGGCCACAAGACCACCCAGTACGTCCGTACGCCCGACGGCTGGCGGATGAGTTCGATGGCCTGGGACGACGAGTAGGCCGGTGGTGGTGTTCGTACCGGGGCCGCCCGGTTGTCCCGAGGTTGGCGGTTCCGGGCCGGGAGTCAAGGGCGCTCCGCTGCGCTGCGCGTCGGCTTCGCCGATTCCGCTGCGCTCCACCCTTGACACCCAACCCTCCACCGCGAGAAGCGAATTGACCGGGCGGCCACGAAGCGGGGCTCACGGGGACGGGTCCTTGGGGCGTCCGGCTTCGCTGCCGGGTGCGGACTAGTTCGTAGCAGCGCAGCCGAGTGGGAGGGGTGCGCGGTCCGCTCGGGATGGGTCCCGGCTTCGTCAAGCGTGTGCCGACCGGATCTCCCGGCCCCGACCGGGAGAGAGGGGGAGAGGGGGGTGTGGGGAACCTACTTCGGCAAAGTTGCGTTTCGCAGTGCCGCGCGCCCCCCTTGTGCCAGAACACTACTTTCCCAAAGTAGGTCCCCCACCCCCACCCAGCACCGGTGAGGCGTGACGGTCACCCCGGAAGATCCGGACGCCAGACGCTTGACGAGACCGGCACCGCTCCCCGGACCGGCCGCGCACCCCTCCAGCGTGCAGCGCTGCTACGAACAAGTCCGCACCCGGCAGGAAAGCCGGATGACCCATCCCCGCAGTCCCGAGAGCCCCCTTTCGTGGCCGCCCGGTCAATTCGCTTCTCGCGGTGGAGGGTTGGGTGTCAAGGGTGAAGCGAAGCGGAATCGGCGCAGCCGACGCGACGAAGGAGCGCCCTTTACACCCGGCCCGGAACCGCCAACCTCGGGAGAACCGGGCGGCCCCGGTACGAACACCACCACCGGCCCAGCAAAGCCCCCTACCCCCGCACCTCCCCGTACCACCGCCAAGACGTACGCCGCTCCTGCCCCGACAGCTCCCCCCGCCCCGTCGCCCACAACAGCGTCGGCCAGGGTTCCGAACCCGACGGGACGTCGGGGAACAGACGGTGGAGGACCCGGGCGCACACGTCCGCCGGCGGCTCCCACTCCAGCCCAAGCCCCTCGGCCAAGTCGTACGTATGGACCACCGTCTCCACGATGCCCATCGCCGCGAAGCCCTCCGGATCCGAGACCCCGAAGCCATGAAACGACCGAAGCTCCGGCGGCGCCGTACGCACCATGGCGGTGAGCATCGCGCCCGTCGACTCCAGGACCTGGAGCAGCCCCTCCGGACCCGACTCACGGTCCGCGTGGATGGCGTTCCACGGGCCGTCCGTCTGGCGTGGCTCCCAGATGAAGGGGACAGCGCCGTCCAAAGACGGTGCCCTCGGGCCCAGTTGGGCGGCGTACGCGAAGTAGTCGTCGCTCAGGTGCTCGACCGTCTCCCAGCAGGTCCACCGCAGCGTGCCCGCCTTGCCGTGCCAGGCCTCCGCAGGAGCCCCGCGGAGGGTGGCGAGGGCCAGCTGGATGGAGCGGTCCAGGTCATCGGCGGTGACGGGTCCCGGCGTTGCGGCATCTTGTTCGGCTTCTCGGCGCATGCGGGGCACGGTAGTCGCGCGTGAGCCGGCACCCCACCGACTTTCAGCGCCCGTCCCTCGGCAGCAGCCACGCCGACAGCGCCGTCGTCGCGCACAGCAGCAGCCCCACCGCGAGCAGGGATTCCCGCATCCCCGTGAGCGAGAAGCCCGTCCCGTCGGCGTCCGACGCCAGGAGCACGCCGAACAGGGCGACCGACATCGCCCCGCCCGTCTGGCGAAGGGAGTTGAGCAGTCCGGACGCCGTGCCCGCGCGGTCAGCGGGGACCGCGTCCATCAGCAGGGCGGTCAGCGCGGGGACCGCGAACGCGCCGCCCATGCCGGTGGGGACGAGGAGGACGAGGACGAGCCAGAGCGGGGTGTCCGCGTCCAGCGGGATGACGGCGAACATCGCCAGGACCATCACCGCCTGCCCGATCACAATCACCCAGCGGCGGCCGAACCGCTCGGCCATGGGTGGGGAGAGGAGGTTCGTCGACGTGATGACGGCCGCGAGGGGGACGAACATCAGGCCGGCGGCGATCCCCGACATTCCGCGCAGCTGCTGGTAGTACAGGCCCAGCATGAAGATGATCCCGTAGAACCCGGCGTTGAGGGCGAAGCCGATCGCCAGTGAGACGCCGACCTGCCGCTGCCGCAGCATGGCAAGGGGCACCATCGGCGCGCGGTGCCGCTTCTCCGTGGCGTGGAAGGCGAAGCCCGCCACGACGGCGAGGGCGGCCGCGCCGAGGACCGGCGCGCTGGTCCAGCCCAGGTGCCCGCCCTCGATCGCGGCGAACGCGAGGCCGGCGGGCGAGCACCGCGGTGGCCTGACCGAGGAGGTCGAGGGGCGCGGGACGGCGCGGGGACGGGGCGGTGCGGGTGAGCAGGGCGATGATCAACGCCCCGATGGGCAAGTTGAGGAGGAAGACCGCACGCCAGCCGGCCACTTCCGTGAGTACGCCGCCGAGTACCGGACCCGCGGCCATCGCGACGGAACCGCCCACCGTCCACATCGCGATGGCGCGGGCCCGGCGGCGCGGATCGTCGTACGCCTGCCGGATCAGCGAGAGGGATGCGGGCAGCACTACGGCCGCCGCCCCGCCCTGTGCGACACGGGCGGCGATGAGGGCGCCGATGCCGGGGGCGAGGGCGCAGGCGAGCGAGGCGAGGGTGAAGAGGGCGACTCCCCAGACGTAGGCCCGCCGCGCCCCCGCCCGGTCGGCGAGGGCCCCCGCGGAGAGCATCAGCGCGGCGAACATCAGCGTGTAACTGTCCACGACCCACTGCTGCCCGGCCATGCCTCCGTGCAGGGAGGAACGGATGTCGGGCAGCGCGATGTTCACGGCGGACACGTCGATGCTGATGACGGTGAAACCGAGGAGGGAGGCGAGGAGCGGGGCGAGGGTCGCATGCCTGCGGGGTGCGACGGGCTGGGGCGCGGTGGCGGCGTGGGCGGAGGTGACGCTGGGCGTCGGCATGGACGGTGGCTCCTGCGGGGCAATCGGGCGGGTGGGCGGGAGAGGCAGTTCGGACCGCCGGGGACCGGTAGCCCGGGGCACCGCCAAGAATCCGCCCAGGCCCGCCGCCCAGGCAGACCGCAACGTTCCAGGCCCTGACACAGCCCCCCAGGCCGACCCCCTACCGGCGACAATAAAGAAATGGCACCGGCAGAAGGAACGGAACTCGGCAGATACCTCCGCGCGCGGCGGGCGCAGATCACCCCCGCGGACGCGGGCCTCCCGGCCGGCACCGGACTTCGCCGCACCCCGGGCCTCCGCCGCGAGGAGCTCGCGACCCTCGCCGGGGTCAGCGTCGACTACTACACCCGCCTGGAACGCGGCCGCGAGACGAACCCGTCCCCGGCCGTCATCGACTCCCTGGCCCGCACCCTGCGCCTCGGCGGCGACGCCCACGAGCGCCTGCACGACCTGGCCGAGCTGGCATCGGGGCGCGTGACGGAACCGCGCCCCACCGACGACAACACCGTGCGCGAATCGGTCCTCCGGATGCTCGAAGCCCTGCGGCCGCTGCCCGCGTACGTCGTCAACCGCCACAACTACGTACTCGCCGCGAACCCGCCGGGCCGCGCGCTCTTCCCCGGCCTGTGGGACGACTACGCGCCGGCCCAGCGCAACCTCACCCGCTATGTGTTCCTGCACCCCGTGGGCAGCGAGCTCTACATCCCCCGGGAGCAGACCCTCGCCACGTCGGTCGCGCATCTGCGGGCGATCGGCGGACTCGACCCGGACTCGCCGCAGCTGGCCGCGCTCGTCGGTGAACTGCTCCTGAAGTCACCGGACTTCGCGCGACTCTGGGAGCGGTATGACGTGCGGGAGCGGGGTGGAGGGAGGAAGACCTTCGCGCATCCGAAGACGGGGCGGATGACGCTCACGTTCGAGGCGATGCAGCTTGCCCGTACGGGCGGGCAGCGGCTCATCACTTACCAGGCGGCGCCCGGTACCCCGGACGAGGAGGCCATGTTGCGCCTGGAGTCGGCGTCCCGCACTCACTGAACGGCGTCAGTCCTCCTCGTCCGCCCCGCAGGAACTCCCGCTACTCGGCATCTCCCCGTACAGCAGGAACCCATCCACCTTCTCCCGCACACACTTGGACCCCGCGTAACCGGTGTGCCCGTCCCCCTTGTTGTCCAGGACGATGGCGTGCGACCCGAGCCGCTCGGCCGTCTCCTCGGTCCAGCGGTACGGGGTCGCCGGGTCGCCCCGCGTGCCGACGAGCAGGAAGTCGGGGCCCTTCAGATCGCGTACCTCGTCACGGATGTAGTCCGTACCGGCGGGCCGGCCGAAGCAGAAGAGCACCGGCATCAGCATCGACTTCCCGAAGATGGCGGACGTCGACGCGAACTCCTTCTGGAGCTTGGTGACTTCCTTCTCGATGCTGTCCGCGTCCGGCCGGTCGGGGTCGTCCGCGCAGTTCACGGCCATGAGCGCGGCGGCCATGTTGTCGGGGGGAATGTCCTCCGTGAGATCCTTCGGGACAGGGCGGCCGGCTGGCGTCTGCTGGGCCATCGCCCCGCTCATCCGCAGCAGCGCCCGCGGATCGCCGTCGGCAAGGAGCGCGCCCAGCGCCTGCGAAAGGGCGGGCCACGACTGCCTGCTGTAGAGCGCCTGTCCCAGTACGTCCACGACGTCCTGGCCGGTGAACTCCGCGCCGTCCGTGGACTGCAGCGGATACTTGTCAAGGCCTCGGATCAGCTCGGCCATGTGCTCGCGCGCGGCCCGTGAATCCGTGCCGAAGACGCAACCCGGGTTGTCCGTGCACCAGTCGAGGAAGTTGTCGAGGGCGGTCTGGCGCCCCTCCGCGGTCACCAGGGCCTGCTCGGCGACCGGTTCGGTCAGCGTGTCCACGCCGTCGAGGACCATCCGGCCGACCTTCTTGGGGAACTGGGTGGCGTAGACGGCTCCGAGCCGCGTCCCGTAGGAGAAGCCCAGATAGTTGAGCTTCTTGTCGCCGAGGACCTGCCTCATGACGTCCATGTCGCGCGAGACGTTGATGGTCCCGACGTACGGAAGAACGGGCCCGGACTTCTTGGCGCACTTGTCGGAGATCTTCTTCACCTCGTCGAGCAAGGCAGCGGGGTCGTCATCGGACTCCTCGGCCGGCGCCGTCGGATCTTCGGCATCGTCGTCACCGCAGGTCACCGGCGAACTCTGGCCCACCCCGCGCGGGTCGAAGGAGACGACGTCGTACCCCTTGCCGAGATACGCGAACTCCTTCTGCGACGCGAGCAGTCCGGAGACCCCCGCACCGCCGGGCCCCCCGAAGTTGAGCAGCAGCGAACCGCGCTTGTCGCCACTGGACTTGATGCGGATCATGGCGAGGTCGACCTTGCCGCGCTTGGGCTGTGCGTAGTCGAGCGGGACGGTGATCTTGCCGCACTGCACTTCGTCCTTCGCGGGAGCCGGGGTGGCAGGGCCCTCGGTGGTGAGCCCCGTCCCCTCGCCCTCCCCCTCGCAGTCACCCCACTTGATCTTCTGGGTGTAGTACCGGGAGAGATCGGGCCGCTGACCGGGCGACGGGGCCTCCTCGGCAGCGGCGGCGGTGGCCGCCGCTGCGATGCCCGGCAGTCCGATTCCTGTCCCGATGACGGCCAGCGCGGTGACGCCGGCGAGCGCAACAGCTCTGCGCACGGCAACCTCCCAGGGTCTGCCCCTCGATCACCCTAAGCGCGCCGGTCCGGCCCCGCCCGTCCAGCTCACAGTCAGTGACGACGACTACCGACCGTGTCCGTAGAGCCTCTCGATCTCCTCGGCGAAGTCACGCTCGACGGCGGCCCGCCGCAGCTTCAGGGACGGCGTGAGATGACCGCTCTCCTCCGTGAAATCCACGGGCAGGACGGTGAACCGCCGGATGGACTCGGCGCGGGACACGAGCTTGTTCGCCTCGTCGACGGCACGCTGCAGGGTCTCCCGCAACTCGACGTCGTCGACAAGACCGGCCGGCGTCGTCCCCGGCGCCTTCTTCTTCATACGGCACCAGTGCGCGATGCCGTCCGCTTCGAGCGTGATCAGGGCGGTGATGTACGGCCGGGCGTCGCCGACGACCATGCACTGGCCGACCAGCGGATGGGCCCGCAGCCAGTCCTCCAGCGGGGCGGGGGCGACGTTCTTGCCGCCGGTCGTGATGAGCAGGTCCTTCTTCCTCCCGGTGATCGAGAGATACCCGTCGGCGTCGAGCTCGCCGACGTCCCCGGTGGCGAACCAATCCCGCCCGGAAGGCACCGCACGCCCCGTACGCCCGTCCCAGTACCCCGCGAAGACCTGCCCGCCGGCGAACAGCACCTCCCCGTCGTCCGCGATCCGCACCTTCGTGCCGGGCAGCGGCCAGCCGACCGTCCCCAGGCGCGGCTTCAGCGGCGGTGTCACGGTCGCCGCCGCGGTGGTCTCGGTCAGCCCGTACCCCTCGAAGATCTCGATGCCCGCCCCCGCATAGAAGGCGGCGAGCCGGCGCCCGAGCGGTGAGCCGCCGCAGATCGCGTACCGCACCTTGCCGCCGAGCGCGGCGCGGATCCGCCGGTAGACCAGCGGGTCGTACAGCGCACGGGCCGCCCGCAGCCCGAGCTCCGGACCCGGGCCTGTGCCGTGCTGCGCCGCCTCGACGGCCTCGCCGTACCGCACCGCGATACGCGCCGCGCGGTCGAAGGACGAGGCACGCCCCATCCTCTCGGCGGTGGCACGCCCCGTGTTGAAGACCTTCTCCAGGACGTAAGGAATGGCGAGGAGGAATGTCGGCCGGAAACTCCCCAGGTCCCGCAGCAGATCCTCGGTCTGGATGCTCGGCGCGTGCCCGAGCCGCACACGGGCGCGCAGACAGCCGATGGCGACCATCCGCCCGAAGACGTGGGAGAGCGGCAGGAAGAGCAGCGTGGAGGCGGGCTCTTTGCTGACCGACTTGAAGACGGGATGGAGCAGCTCGATGGCGTTGTCCACCTCGGCGAAGAAGTTGCCGTGGGTCAGGACGCAGCCCTTGGGCCGGCCGGTGGTGCCGGAGGTGTAGATGAGGGTGGCGATGTCGCCGGGCCTCAACTCCTCCCTGCGGCCGTGTACTTCGCCGTCGGAGATGTCGCTGCCGCGCCCGAGTTCGGCGAGGCGCCGGATGTCGCCCTTCTCGAAGGACCACAGGTGCTCGAGGCCGGGCATCCGGTCGCGCTCCGGGCCGAGCGACGAGGCGAGTTCGGCGGTCTCGGCGGCGAGGGCGACGGCTCCGGAGTCCTGGACGATCCACCGGGTCTGGTAGGCGGAGGAGGTCGGATACACCGGCACGGTGACGAGCCCGGCCGCCCAGGCGGCGAAGTCGAGGAGCGTCCACTCGTACGTCGTACGCGCCATGATCGCGAGGCGGTCGCCCGGGGCGAGGCCCTCCGCGATGAGCCCCTTCGCCACGGCGAGGACTTCCTCGGCGAAGTCACCGGCGCTGACGTCCCGCCAGCGGCCGTCGCTTCCCTTCCGGGAGAGGACGGCTTCGGCGGGGGCCTCTCGGGCGTTGTCGAAGGGGATGTCGGCGAGGGAGCCGGTGGCCACGGGGGCGGCGAAGGGGGGCGTGACGGCTTCGCGTACGACTCCGTCGAGGGTGCGTATGTGGGGTGGTACGAGGGCGGGTTGGGGGGTGGGGGACATGGGTGGCGGCTCCTATGTCGGGGGAGGGGAGGTGGACGCTGCCGGGCAATCGGGTGGGAGGGCGGGAAAAGATCCGCCGCGAAGCGGCGGTCTTGACTAGCCGCGCTCGAGAACGGCCGTCACCCCCTGCCCACCCGCCGCGCAGATCGAGATCAACCCCCGCCCAGGAGCCCCCCGTTCCGCCAGCAGCTTCGCCAGCGTGGCAACGATCCGCGCCCCCGTGGCCGCAAAGGGATGCCCCGTCGCCAGCGACGACCCGGCGACGTTGAGCCGCCCGCGGTCCACCGCCCCAAGGCCCGCCTTCTCCCACGCGGCCAGCGTCGCAAGCACCTGCGATGCGAACGCCTCGTGAATCTCGACGAAGTCGAAGTCGCAGAGCCCGAGCCCCACCCGCTCCAGCATCCGCGGCACCGCATGAGCAGGCGCCATCAACAACCCGTCCTCACCCCCGACGACATCACCCCCCACGAAATCCACCGCGGCCGTCTCGTAGGCGGTCAAATACGCCAGCGGATCCAGGCCCCGCTCCCCCGCCCATTCCTCGCTCGCGAGCAGCGCGACCGCCGCCCCGTCCGTCAGAGGAGTCGAATTCCCGGCCGTCATCGTCGGGTTGGCCCCCTTCACCCCGAAGACCGGACGCAACGCCGCCAGCTTCTCCGCAGTGGACCCCGGCCGCAGATTCTGGTCCCGGTCCAGTCCACGGAAGGGAACGACAAGCCCCTCCAGAAAGCCGCGCTCGTACGCCGCGGCGAGCCGCTGATGGCTGGCGGCGGCCAGTTCGTCCTGGGCGGCCCGCGAGACGCCCCACGCCTCCGCGGTGACGGCGGCGTGCTCGCCCATCGAAAGACCGGTGCGGGGCTCGGCGTTGCGGGGAATGTCCGGCACGAGATGCCCGGGGCGGATCCCGGCGAGCGCCTTCACCCTCGCCCCGGCCGTCTTCGCCCGCCGCGCGGCCAGCAGGATCTTGCGCAGGGAGTCGTTGACGCCGAGCGGCGCGTCGCTCGCGGTGTCGGCGCCGCCCGCCACGGCGGACTCCGTCTGCCCCAGCGCGATCTTGTTGGCGGCGGCGATGACGGCCTGCAGACCGGTACCGCAGGCCTGCTGGATGTCGTACGCGGGAGTGGTCGGCGCGAGCCGCGAGCCGAGGACGGTCTCGCGGGCGAGATTGAAGTCCCGGCTGTGCTTGAGCACGGCGCCGGCGACGAACTCCCCTACGGCGCCCGGCCCTTCAAGACGGAATTGCTCCACGAGCCCGTCGACGGCGGCGGTCAGCATCTCCTGGTTGGAGGCGGTCGCGTACGGGCCGTCGGAGCGCGCGAAGGGGATACGGCTGCCGCCGATGACCGCCACGCGGCGGGTGGTGGGCAGATTCATGTCTCGACCAGCTCCTGACCCTTGAGTAACCTTACTCTGAAGTAAATTTACGACCGAGCTGGGAGTTGGACAATGGCCGATCGCTATCTGAACTTCACGGGCACCGCACCCGGCCGCTTCCTCACCCGCAGGCTCGGCCTCCCCCAGCCGGCGCCGCTGCGCCGCTGGTCAGCCGAACACCCCACACTGGAGGGCGAGTTGCTGCACCTGACGGCGGGGGATTCGCGGCACACCTCGGCGCTGGCGGAGATCCTGGCCCGTACCGGCCTGAAAGAAATCACCGCGACCGACGCCGCCCAGCACGTGTCGGCGGTCGTTCTCGACGCGACGGCACTGTCGGACACTCCGGGCCTGGCCCAGGTCCACGCGGCGCTGCACCCGGTCGTGCGACAGGTGGCGGCGAACGGCCGCATCGTCGTCATCGGCGCACCGGTCTCACCATCCGACCACCATCAGGCGGCAGCGCAACAAGCGTTGGAAGGCTTTGTACGCTCGCTGGGCAAGGAGCTGGGCAAGGGCCGCACCGCGACCCTCACCCGCATCAGCTCGGCGCCGGCGGCGGAATCGACCCTCCGCTTCCTCCTCTCGCCGAGGTCGGCGTATGTCAGCGGCCAGGTGATCGAGGTCGGGGACGCCGAACCCGCCCCCTGCGACTGGGACCGCCCGCTGGCCGGCCGCACGGCGCTGGTCACGGGCGCGGCGCGGGGCATCGGCGAGGCGGTGGCGGAGGTCCTGGCCAGGGACGGTGCGCACGTCGTCGTACTCGACATTCCGTCCGCCCAGGCGGAGTTGGTGCGGGTGGCGGACCGGCTCGGCGGTACGGCGCTGCCGCTGGACATCACGGCGGACGACGCGGGCGAACGCATCGCGGCGGCGGTGTCCGCCGGGGGCGGCCTCGACGTACTGATCCACAACGCGGGCATCACGCGGGACCGGAAGCTGGCGAACATGGCGGCGGACCGCTGGGGCCCGGTCCTGGACGTCAACCTCACGAGCGTGCTGCGTACGACAGACGCCCTACTCTCGTCCGGGACGCTGAAGCGGGGCGGGAGCGTGGTCGCCACGGCGTCGATCGCCGGGATCGCGGGGAACGTCGGACAGACGAACTACGCGGCGAGCAAGGCGGGCATCATCGGCCTCGTCCGCTCGCTGGCGCCCCGGGCTCTCGCGGAGTACGGGGTGACGGTGAACGCGGTGGCCCCCGGCTTCATCGAGACGAAGATGACGGCGGCGGTCCCTCTCCTCATCCGGGAGGCCGGCCGCCGCATGAACTCCCTTGCGCAGGGAGGCCTCCCGGTGGACGTGGCGGAAACGACGGCCTGGCTGTCCGGCGCGGCCTCCGGCGGAGTGAACGGCCAGGTAATCCGAGTCTGCGGCCAATCCCTGCTGGGGGCATGAACAGGCCTTTCCCACCCGCCCGCCCGATTACCCGGCAGCGGACGCGAGGGGACGTGTCGGTATGTCCGCACGGAGCACGGTACGCAGCACTCCCCAGCCGAAGCAGCAAAACGCCCAGACCGAGATGGCATACCGGCGCGGCCCCGCCCCAGAACGGCGAGGCGCCCCACCCACGACGGGCCGCCCCCCAACAGACAAGGACCCCCATGCTCGCCCCCCAACTCCTGCGCGGCGCCCTCCTCTCCCCCTTCAAGCGCCCCCGCCCAGACGCACCGCTCGACACCACGCCCCGCACCCGCCCCGCAGCCCGCCCCGACCCCCGCCACCTCACCACCTACGCGGACCTCTGCGGATACGACAACGCCCCCGACGCCGCCCTCCCCCTCACCTATCCGCACATCCTCGGCTTCCCCCTCGCCATGGGGATCATGAGCACCCCAGCCTTCCCGCTCCCCCTCCTAGGCCTCGTCCACACCTCCATCGAGATCGCACAGGAGCGGCCCCTCAGGCCCACCGAGGAGCTCGAAATCGGCGTACACGCGGCCAAGTTGAGCCCTCACCGCCGCGGCACCGAAGCCACCGTCGTCACCGAGGCACGCGCCACGGACGGCACGACCGTCTGGACGTCCACCAGCACTTACCTGGCCCGGCACAAGACCAGCAGCAGGAACAACACCCCACAGGCGACCGGCAGCGCCCCGGCCGACACCACGCCCCTCCCCGCCCGAGCCGAATGGCAGCTCCCCCCGGACCTCGGCCGCCGCTACGCCGCCGCCACGGGCGACCGCAACCCCATCCACCTGTACGCGCTGACCGCCCGCGCCCTCGGCTTCCCCCGAGCCATCGCCCACGGCATGTGGACCTTCGCCCGCTGCCTCGCCGAGCGGCGGCGGGAGCACGACACCCCGGGCCCGGTCCACGTGCGCGCCGAGTTCAAGGCCCCCGTACTGCTCCCCGGCACCGTCGTCTACGCCGCCGAAGGCCCCGCCTTCGAACTACGCTCCCCCACCGGGGCCGTCCACCTCACCGGCACGGTGCTACCCGCCGGGTGACCACCGGCGCCCCTCCATCAGATCCCCAAGCCCCGCCCAGGCAAAGTTCATCAGCGTCGCCGCGGCCTCCTTCGCGGAGACGGAGGCGTCCTCGTTGGCCCAGCCGGCCAGCGACTCCGCCGCGCCCACCAACGCCTGGGCGAGACCCGCCACTTCACGCTCGGCCAGGGCCGGATTCCCGTGCGCCTCCCGCGCCGCCTCGGCGATCAGGGACGTCACAAAGGCCAGGATCTCCTCGCGCATGACGGCGACTTCGGCCGCGAACGGCTCCCCTTGCGTCCGCGCCTGGTTGTGCAGGACCACCCACGCGTCGGGCCGCTCGGCGGTGTGCGTGAAGAAGGCCCGCAGCCCGGCCCACAGCTGCCGGTCGGCGGGCCCGCCGCCGCTCACCCCGCGCCGCACGGCGGCGACAAGCGCCGCCGCCTCCCGCCGGATGCACGCCGTGAACAGCTCTTCCTTGGAGTTCAGATAGAGATAGACGAGCGGCTTCGAGACCCCGGCGAGCTCCGCGATCTCGTCCATGGACGCGGCACGGTAACCACGCTGCCCGAAGATCCGCACGGCGGCATCCAGCATCTGCTGCTCCCGCACCGCCCGCGGCATCCGCTTCTGCCGCTTCCCGACCGCTCCGGAAGCCCCGCCCCCACCGGCCACCCTGGCTCCTCCGGCCACCCCGGCCTTCACTTCGCCCACCCCCGGCCGCCCGCCTTCCACACAACTTGTGCACAGACGGCCCAGCCTACGGTCAGCCCCCGACGACCACCGCGCCCCGCCCCCGGAAAGATCCGGGAACGGGGCGCGGCAGAGGGAACGAGCCGGGGGAGATCAGGCGGCGGCGGGAACCGCCTGCGGCTCGTCGGCCACGTCGAACGAGTCGAGCGGCGATGCCGACGCGTTCTCGTAGGCCTCGCGGTCGAGGATCTTCTCGCGGGCGGCGACGATGACCGGCACGGCGGCCTGACCGGCCACGTTCGTGGCGGTGCGCATCATGTCGAGGACCGGGTCGATGGCGAGCAGCAGGCCCACGCCCTCCATCGGGAGGCCCAGCGTCGACAGGGTCAGGGTCAGCATGACCGTGGCGCCCGTCAGACCGGCGGTGGCGGCGGAGCCGACGACCGACACGAAGGCGATGAGCAGGTACTCCTTGATGCCCATCTGCACGTCGAAGATCTGCGCGACGAAGATCGCGGCGATCGCCGGGTAGATCGCGGCGCAGCCGTCCATCTTGGTGGTCGCGCCGAAGGGCACGGCGAAGGACGTGTACTCCTTCGGGACGCCGAGGCGCTCGGTGACCTTCTGGGTGACCGGCATGGTGCCGACCGAGGAGCGGGAGACGAAGGCCAGCTGGATCGCGGGCCAGGCGCCCTTGAAGAACTGCAGCGGGTTGACCTTGGCGACGAACGCGAGCAGCAGCGGGTAGACGCCGAACATCACCAGGGCGCAGCCGATGTAGATGTCCGCGGTGAACGTCGCGTACTTGGAGATCAGGTCCCAGCCGTAGTCGGCGATCGCGAAGCCGATGAGGCCGATGGTGCCGATCGGGGAGAGCTTGATGACCCACCAGAGGGCCTTCTGGAGGAGAGCCAGGACCGACTCGCTCAGGTCCAGGATCGGCTGGGCCTTGTCACCGATCTTCAGTACGGCGATACCGGCGACGGCGGCCATGAAGACGATCTGCAGGACGTTGAGGTCGGTGAACGGCGTGATGACGTCCGTCGGGATGATGCCCGTGAGGAAGTCGATCCACGAGCCCGCCTCGTCCGGCTTGGCGCCGTCCTTCGGGGTGAGGCCGGTGCCGGCGCCGGGGTTCGTGATGAGGCCGATCGCGAGGCCGATGACGACCGCGATCAGCGACGTGATCATGAACCAGACCAGCGTCTGCGAGGCGAGCCGCGCCGCGTTGTTGACCTTACGCAGGTTGGTGATCGACACCAGGATGGCGAAGAAGACGAGCGGGGCGACCGCCAGCTTCAGCAGCCCGATGAAGGTGCCGCCCACCTTGTCCAGGGTGGTGACCAGCCAAGAGACGTCCTGGCTGCGGGCGAGCCAGCCGAGCAGGACGCCGATGACCAGACCGCCGAGGATCTGGGCCCAGAAGGGCACCTTGAGGAACTTGGGTATCCGGAAGCCGGGCTTCGACTTCTCGTCCGGCTGATCGCCGGCGGCTACGGGGGAGTTCGCGGACACGGACACACTCCGGGTAATGGCAGGGGACGTGAGGGAGCGGCGACCGCGAGGGGTCAGACGGAACGGCCGTTACGGCGCCGCTGCAGTGCAGATGTCACTTGGTGCTTGTCGCTCGCGCTGTTCAACGACAGCAACGACAGGCCGCGGACATGCAGCGGCAGAGATCGACATGCAGGCGCGCCACGAGCGGAACGCTCATGGGGACGTGGGGCGCGGCTGCTGTCTTCATGTCGAACACGTTAACACTCGAACTTTGGGAACATCAAAGGTCTTGTTTGAGGTAGAGGCGGCCAATCAGAGGCCAACGGCTCCCAAAATGCACAAAACCCCGGTACTGGAGCGGATCGCTCCGGTACCGGGGCCGAGATCTGTGTGACGAACCTTACGGGGGCCTTACACGGTCTTACGCGGCCTCACGAGGCCTCACCAGGCCTCACGACTGCGCGCGGGCCGCGTCGTCGGCGAGGTCCTCCTGCGTGCGGTTCGCCTCGAGGCTGGCCTTGGTCCGCTCCACGCGCTCGACGACCTGGACCGAGGCCCGGTCACGCTCCTTGCGCAGCGCCACGAAGCTGATGGGCGCGGAGACGACGAGGGCGAGCAGCAGCACCCAGAGGAGGTTGGAGTCCCCGAGACCCCTCGGCAGGATCCCGGCATAGACAAGTCCCCAGATCGCGAAAAAGCAGCCCACGAAGATTCCGAGGCGCATCAGCGTGTAGCGGAGCATGTCAATC
Source organism: Streptomyces sp. NPDC021622 (assembly GCF_040640795.1). Taxonomy (NCBI): domain Bacteria; kingdom Bacillati; phylum Actinomycetota; class Actinomycetes; order Kitasatosporales; family Streptomycetaceae; genus Streptomyces; species Streptomyces sp. NPDC021622. The sequence continues at coordinate 18,236 of NZ_JBFACK010000006.1, read as the reverse complement.
CACTCTTCCGTTCCGAAATGGGCCCGAGCAGGACGAGCCCCTCCAGTGAAGCACGGGAGGGCCCGGGTCCAGCAGGGGGGTGAACCCTCAGCCGAGCGGGAGCAGCATCGTGATGTCGTCGCGGTCGTCGCCGGGGCCGACCCGGATGGCGCCGGGCACCCGCCCGACCTCCTTGTATCCGCAGGACTCGTAGAAGCGGTCGACGCCGGTGCCGCCCCGGCAGGTCAGCCGGATCGCATCGATGCCGTCGATCCCCCGGGCGGCGTCGGCCGCGGCGGCCATCAGGTCCCGGCCGTAGCCCTTGCCCTGGTGCTTGGGGTGCACCATCACGACGTACAGCCAGATCCAGTGCTTCATCAGGCGGTGCGCGTTGTAGGCGAGGAACGCGGTCGCGGCGACGGCACCGTCCTCGTCGTACCCGACGAGCAGCCGAGTCTCCCCCTGGCTCAGCTGGGCAAGGCGCTTGAGCCACTCGGGGCGTATGTCCTCGACCGTCACGGGCGGTACGAAACCGACCGCGCCGCCGGCGTTGGACACATCGGCCCAGAGCGCGAGCACGCCGTCGCGGAGGGCGGGGTCGATCTCCGGATCCAGACGGAAGGTAAGAACCATAATGGGAGACTAACCATTACAGGCTCTCCGCCTCAAGCGCATTTCGCATCCCGGACAGACCTCGGACGGACCTCGGACAGACCTCCGATCGGACCTCTGCCAGACGCAGCGAGCCCCGGCCTTGTGAGGCCGGGGCTCGCACACGGTTCGAGAAGGGACGGGTCAGACCCGCATCGCCTGCGGGGTCTCCCGCAGCGACAGGTCGGGACCCTCGTACTCACGGATCGCCTCGTACCGCGTATTGCGCTCCACGGGGCGGAAGCCGGCCTCGCGGATGAGGTCGAGGAGGTCCTCGCGCGTCAGCTTGTTCGGCGTGCCGAAGTCGTCCGCGTCGTGCGTGATCTTGTACTCGACGACCGAGCCGTCCATGTCGTCCGCGCCGTGCTGCAGCGCGAGCTGCGTCGTCTGCAGGCCGTGCATGACCCAGAAGACCTTGACGTGCGGGACGTTGTCGAAGAGCAGCCGCGAGACCGCGAAGGTCTTCAGGGCCTCCGCGCCGGACGCCATGGTCGTACGCGCCTGGAGCTTGTTGCGGACCTTGCCGTCCTTCATGTCCACGAAGTCGTGCTGGTAGCGCAGCGGGATGAAGACCTGGAAGCCGTTCGTCTCGTCCTGCAGCTCACGCAGCCGAAGGACGTGGTCGACGCGGTGCCGGGGCTCCTCGATGTGGCCGTACAGCATCGTGCACGGGGTCTTCAGACCCTTCTCGTGCGCGAGGCGGTGGATGCGCGACCAGTCCTCCCAGTGGGTGCGGTGGTCCACGATGTGCTGGCGGACCTCCCAGTCGAAGATCTCCGCGCCGCCGCCCGTGAGGGACTCCAGGCCCGCCTCGATCAGCTCGTCGAGGATGTCGGAGGCCGACATCCCGGAGATCGTCTCGAAGTGGTGGATCTCCGTGGCCGTGAAGGCCTTCAGGGAGACGCTCGGGAGCGCCTTCTTGAGCTCGCTCAGCGAACGCGGGTAGTACCGCCACGGCAGGTTCGGGTGCAGGCCGTTGACGATGTGCAGCTCGGTGAGGTTCTCGCCCTCCATCGCCTTGGCGAGGCGGACGGCCTCCTCGATGCGCATCGTGTACGCGTCCTTCTCGCCCGGCTTGCGCTGGAACGAGCAGTAGGCGCAGGACGCCGTGCACACGTTGGTCATGTTGAGGTGACGGTTGACGTTGAAGTGCACCACGTCGCCGTTCTTGCGGGTGCGCACCTCGTGGGCGAGACCGCCGAGCCAGGCCAGATCGTCCGACGCGTAGAGCGCGATGCCGTCCTCGCGGGACAGCCGCTCGCCGGCCCGAACCTTCTGCTCCAGCTCGCGCTTCAGCCCCGCGTCCATACCCGGCCGCCTCTCCAATGTCTACGTAAATCAGGCCTCGCCCACGGTACGCCTACACCTCTTCAGGCAGTTCCCCGACCCGGTTCTCCCACTTCGTGGAGAGCACGATCGTCGTACGCGTCCTGGAGACGCCCTTCGTGCCGCTCAGCCTGCGGATCGTCTTCTCCAGGCCGTCCACGTCACTGGCCCTGACCTTGAGCATGTACGAGTCGTCGCCCGCGATGAACCAGCAGTCCTCGATCTCGTGCAGGTCCTTCAGACGGCGCGCCACGTCCTCGTGGTCGGCGGCGTCCGAGAGCGAGATGCCGATGAGGGCGATGACCCCGAGGCCCAGCGATGCCGAGTCGACGGTCGCGCGGTAACCGGTGATGACACCGGCCGCCTCCAGGCGGTTGATCCGGTCCGTGACGCTCGGGCCGGAGAGGCCGACGAGGCGGCCGAGTTCGGCGTACGAGGCCCTGCCGTTCTCCCGCAGGGCCTGGATGAGCTGCCTGTCCACGGCGTCCATAGGTGCGATGCCTTTCATTATTCAGCGATACCGCGAGTCTATGTGTAGAATCTAAGGCGCAACAGGGTCTACACCCTGTGAATCTTTCTCAATCTCAGCAGATCAACGACGATCCTTCAGGAGTGAGTCACCCGTGTACTCGATCGAGATGGCCTACGCCCGGATGCGCGAGCTTCAGGACATAGCCAACCGCTCGCGTGCGACTGTTGCGGCGGCGCAGAAGACCGCCAAGAAGCCGCGGGGCGCCAAGAAGCGGTAGTCCCGCCGCGGGAGTGCGGATCAGCACCGGCTGCAGGTTCGTCGTGGTTGCTCGCGCAGTTCCCCGCGCCCCTTCGGGGGCGCTCATCCCGCACGGGAAGCGCCTCCTAGTTCCCCTTCCCACCGGCGGTACAGCGTGTGCGGCACACCCGCCGCGTCCAGCACCCGTCCGGCGACGAAGTCCACCAGGTCCTGGATGTGTGTCGCCCCCGCGTAGAACGCCGGAGAGGCGGGCAGCACGATCGCGCCCGCCTCGTTCAGGCTCACCAAGTGCTTCAGCGTCGGCCCGTTCAGCGGCGTCTCGCGTACGCAGACGACCAGCTGCCTGCCTTCCTTGAGCGTCACGCTCGCCGACCGCTGCAGCAGGTCCTTCGAGAGACCGAGCGCCACCCCCGCCACGCACGCCGTGGACGCGGGCACGATCAGCATTCCCTTGGTCGCGTACGACCCCGACGAGGGGCCCGCGGCCAGATCACCGGGCGCCCAGTACCGCACGTCGTCCACCGGCACGTCGAACGTCTCCGGCTTCCCGTCGGCGCCACGGCCCAGCCACGCGTGCAGATCGTCGCGCCAGTGCGCGTCCCGGAACGCGATGCCCGTCTCGTCGAGCAGCGTCAGGCGCGAGGCCCGCGAGACGACGAGGTCCACGCTCTCCCCGGCCGCGAGCAGCGCGCGCAGCACGGCTGCGGCATACGGAGTCCCCGAGGCGCCGGACACCCCCACGATCCAAGGCTTACGCTGCGTATCTCCTGGGTTCACACTGTGAGCCTAGACGGTGAGACCACGCACCAGCAGGTCGAGCAGCGCGCAGACGAACAGCGCGATGCCGATGAAGCCGTTGACCTGGAAGAAGGCGCGGTTGAGCCGGGACAGATCGTGGGGCTTCACGATGGAGTGCTCGTAGACGAACGCGCCGGCGACGATCGCGATGCCGAGCCAGAAGAACCCTCCCGCGTCGGTCGAAGCGGCGTACCAGACGAAGAGCGCCGTGGTCACCAGATGGCAGCCGCGCGCACCCCGGACGGCGGCCGGGATGCCGAAGCGGGCGGGCACCGAGAGCACGCCGACCTCGCGGTCCGTCTCCACGTCCTGGCAGGCGTAGATCAGGTCGAAGCCGCCGATCCACACGCCGACGGCGAGCCCGAGGATGACCGCCTGCCCCGACCACTCCCCCGTGACCGCGATCCAGGCGCCGACCGGGCCCATCGCCTGGGCGAAGCCGAGGATCGCCTGCGGGAAGTTCGTGAACCGCTTGCCGTACGGATAGACCACCATCGGGATCACCGCGATCGGCGCGAGCGCCAGGCACAGCGGGTTGAGCAGCGCGGCCGAGCCGAGGAACACCACGAGCGCGATGAGCGCGCCGGTCCACGCGGACTTCACCGACACGGCGCCCGTGACGAGTTCGCGATGCGCGGTGCGCGGGTTGCGGGCGTCGATCTCGCGGTCGATGATCCGGTTCGCCGCCATGGCGAAGGTCCGCAGGCCGACCATGCAGATGGTGACCAGGAGCAGCCGCGCCCAGTGGATGTTCTCGTCCCACTGGTACATGGCGGTCAGGGACGCGATGTACGCGAAGGGCAGCGCGAAGACCGAGTGCTCGATCATCACGAGCCGCAGGAAGGCCTTGACCTTGCCGGGCGGCGCGGGCTCCGGGCCGAAGAGATCCGAGGTTGCTGAATCAGCACTCATCTAGAGCCCGTACTCCTTCCAGCGGCGGTCGACCTTCGACGCCGTCTCCGGGTCGGACTCGACCATGTCGGGCCAGCCCCCGTCCCGTACGTATCCCTCTTCGGGCAGCTTCTTCGTCGCGTCGATGCCCGCCTTGCCGCCCCAGAACTGCTGGTAGGAGGCGTGGTCGAGATGGTCGACGGGACCTTCGGCCACCGTCAGGTCGCGTGCGTAGTCGGTGTTGCCGAGCGCACGCCAGGACACTTCGTGCAGGTCATGGACGTCGCAGTCCTTGTCCACGACCACGATCAGCTTGGTCAGCGACATCATGTGGGCGCCCCAGATGGCGTGCATGACCTTCTGCGCGTGCTTCGGGTACTTCTTGTCGATCGAGACGATCGCGCAGTTGTGGAAGCCGCCGGACTCGGGCAGGTGGTAGTCCACGATGTCCGGGACGATCACCTTGAGGAGGGGCAGGAAGAAGCGTTCGGTGGCGCGGCCGAGCGGGCCGTCCTCCGTCGGCGGGCGGCCGACGACGATCGACTGGAGCAGCGGACGCTTCCGCATCGTCACGCAGTCGATCTTCAGGGCGGGGAAGTCCTCCTGCGGCGTGTAGAACCCGGTGTGGTCGCCGAAGGGGCCTTCCGGGAGCATCTCGCCGGGCTCGAGCCAGCCCTCGATGACGACCTCGGCGTTCGCCGGGACCTGCAGCGGGACCGTCTTGCAGTCGACCATCTCGACGCGCTTGCCCTGGATGAACCCGGCCAGCATGTACTCGTCCATGTCACCGGGCAGCGGCGCCGTCGACGCGTACGTGACGGCCGGCGGGCAGCCGAAGGCGATCGCGACCGGCAGCTTCTCGCCCCTGCGGGCGGCCACCTGGTAGTGGTTGCGGCTGTCCTTGTGGATCTGCCAGTGCATGCCGATGGTGCGCTTGTCGTGGCGCTGCAGGCGGTACAGACCGAGGTTGCGTACGCCGGTGTCCGGGTCCTTGGTGTGGGTCAGGCCCAGGTTGAAGAAGGAGCCGCCGTCCTCGGGCCAGGTGAAGAGCGCGGGCAGCTGCTCCAGGTCGACGTCGTCGCCGGTGAGGACCACTTCCTGTACGGGAGCGTCCTTCACCTTCTTCGGCGGCACGTGCGTCATGGCGCCGAGCTTGCCGAACGCCTCCCGCACGCCGACGAAACCGTGCGGCAGCTCCGGCTTGAGCAGGCCGCCGATCTTGTCGCTGATCTCGCTGTACGACTTCAGGCCGAGCGCCTTCAGGAGGCGGCGGTCCGTCCCGTACACGTTCATGGCCAGGGGCATCGCCGAGCCCTTGACGTTCTCGAAGAGAAGCGCGGGACCGCCGGACTTCTGCACCCGGTCGACGATCTCGCCGACCTCCAGATACGGGTCGACCTCGGCCTTGATGCGCTTGAGATCGCCCTCGCGGTCCAGAGCCCGGAGCAGGGAGCGAAGATCGTCATAAGCCATGCGTTCCAGTATCGGTCACCGGCTACCCTGGCCCCGTCACCGGGGCCCTGACACTGCCCTACCTTCGTCGCTTGGGGAATCGCGCAACCATGCTCAGGTATCTGCCGTTCCTGCTCGTCCTCGCGGTGTGGATCTACGCCTTCATCGATGTCCTGAACACTCCGGAGAAGGAGGTCAGGCATCTGCCGAAGGTGGTGTGGGTCATCATCGTGCTGCTCTTCGGCGAGGTGCTGCTCGGGCCGATCGCCTGGTTCGTCACCGGCAAGGTGCGCAACGCTCCGGGCGGCGGCAGTTCCGTACGCGGCGGGCGCGGCGGGCAGTGGGTGGCGCCGGACGACAACCCCGAGTTCCTGAAGTCCCTGCGGGACGAGGACCCGGACGAGAAGAAGAAGGACTAGGGGCAGCGAGGGCTGATGGAACTGCGGCTGCTGATCACCTTCGAGAAGGTCGCGACCGTCCTGAGCTTCACGCAGGCCGCCGCCGAGCTGAAGTACGCCCAGTCCAGCGTCACCAGCCAGATCCGCTCCCTGGAGTCCTCGCTCGGCGCCGAGCTCTTCGACCGGCTCGGCAGCCGGATCCGCCTCACGGCCGCGGGCGAACGCCTGCTGCCGTACGCGCGGCAGATCATCGAGCTCGCGGACGAGGCGCGGGCTGCGGTCGTCGACGCCGGGGAGCCGAGCGGCGCGATCGCGGTCGGCACGATGGAGTCCCTGACCTCCTACCGCCTGCCGCCGCTCCTCGAGCTCTTCCACCACCGCTACCCGAAGGTGCAGCTCTCGCTGCGGCCCACCCTCGGCGACGAGACGCGTCAGGCGCTGCGCCAGGGCACGTACGACGTGGGATTCCTGATGGAGCGGGAGACCGCGCACCAGGGCCTGGAGACCGAGGTGCTCGCTCAGGAGCCGCTGGTGCTCGTCTGCTCGCCGACGCATCCGCTGGCCGCGCACGGGGCCGGTTCGGACGGGGCCGGTTCGCTCGCCACGGGTGATCTGGCGGCGGTCCAGCTGGTCGGCACGGAGCCCGGCTGTCCGTACCGCGACCTCTTCGAGGACGAGCTGCGCGAGCGCAACGGCGCACCGCCGCCGTTCATGGAGTTCGGCACGATCGAGGCCACCAAGCGGGGTGTCGCCGGTGGCCTCGGGGTGGCGCTGCTGCCTCGGATGGCGGTGCGGGACGAGCTGGCTTCGGGGGTGCTCGTCGCGCTGCCGTGGGAGCCGCCGTTCGTGCTGCACACGCAGTTGGCGTGGCGGTCGGGGAAGCGGCTCCCTGCCCATGTGCGGCTCTTCATCGAGCAGACGGTGCGGCTGGTGCGGGAGCAGGCCGCGGAGCCGGTGAACTAGCCACCGTCCTCGGCGACTTGGCGCGGTTGATCTTCAGGCTGGCGAGCACGATCAGCGGTACGCCGAGTGCCTGGACCAGGCCGATGTGGTGCCCGTAGACGGCCCAGTCGGCGACCATCGCGACCGCCGGGTAGGTGAACGCGAGCACCGCGATCTTGGCGGTGGGGAGCTTGGCGTACGCCGCGTACATCAGGACGTACATCAGACCGGTGTGGATGACGCCGAGCCCGACGAGCCAGCCCCAGCCCGTGCCCGTGCCGCTCATCGCGCCGAAGTCGGCGAAGGGCAGCAACAGCGGGATGCCGACGAGGACTTGGACAAGGGCGATGAGGTGCGGGCGCACCCCGGCGACGCGCTTGGTGACGAGCGTGGAGAGGCCGTAGAGGAGGGCCGCCAGGAGCGCGAAGCCGATGCCGGCGAGCGAGCCGAGGTCGCCGGGCCGCACCCCGGAGACGAGCACGAGCCCCGCGAACGCGGCGGCAAGCCAGCCCAGTTGATGCTTCGTCAGCCGCTCGCGGAAGATGACGGCGCTCATCAGGACCAGCAGGAACGGCTGCGTGTGGTAGACGACCGTGGCCAGGGAGATCGAGGTGGCCTCGTACGCCTTGAAGAGGAACACCCAGTTGAAGACGATGAACGCCCCGCCGAGCGCGGCAAGGCCGAGCTTCTTCGGGGTGAGGCCGTGGTTCTTGAAGTAGCCGCGGGCGAACGCGTACGCCCCGAGAGCGAGGGCGCCGAACAGGACGCGGAAGAAGACGACGTTGAAGGCCGACGCGCCGGACTCGACGACGAAGATCCCGAGGGTGCCGGAGAGCACCATCGCGGCGGTGAGCTGGGCCGTGCCCTTGTTCTCTGAGGTCATGCCCATGAAGCTACGAGCGGGCGTATGCCCTGGTCCACGCGCCAGTGGGGCGTCCTGCCGATGGGGCCATCGGCGGGGACGATGGGTCCCGACGATGGCGTGTACCGAAAGGTGTGTACCGAAAGGTGTGTCCATGGATCAGGCACAGGCCCGCGCATGGCTCGCGACCGCCGTCGACGAGGCCCGGCAGGGGCTCGCGGAGGGCGGCATCCCGATCGGCGCCGCGCTCTACGGCGCCGACGGCACGCTGCTGGGGCGCGGGCACAACCGGCGTGTGCAGGACGGCGATCCGTCCCTGCACGCGGAGACGGCGGCGTTCCGCGATGCCGGACGGCAGCGCACCTATCGCGGCACGACGATGGTGACGACGCTCTCGCCCTGCTGGTACTGCAGCGGCCTGGTGCGGCAGTTCGGGATCTCGCGGGTCGTGGTGGGCGAGGCGGAGACGTTCCACGGCGGGCACGACTGGCTGGCCGAGCACGGCGTGGAGATCGTCGTGCTCGACGATGCGCGGTGCGCGGCGATGATGAGGGAGTTCATCGCGGCGCGTCCGGAGCTGTGGAACGAGGACATCGGGAAGTAGCGGCCGAGTACGCAGCGCAGCCGACGATTACCCGCGGGTAACTTGACGTACAGTGCTGCACTCAGCCCAGGCAACGAAAGGACCCGTCCTCATGGCCGCCCCACGCCGCCTTCGCGCCGCACTGCTCCCGCTGGCCCTGGCCGTCTCCGCGGTCACCCTCACCACGCCGAGCAGTGCCGCGCCGAGCACCGCCGAGCAGCGCCCCACCTGGGCCATCGCCCACCGCGTGCTGACGACGGGCGGAGTGACCACGGCGCTCGGGAACGGGGCCAACGCGCTGGAGATCGACGCCACGGCCTGGAAGCAGGGTTGGTGGGCGGACCACGACGGCACCCTCACCAGCGCCGGCGACACCATGTCGGACATGTTCGACCAGGTGGCCAAGGAGCACGACGGCGGGCGCCAAGTCTCCTTCGTCTGGCTGGACATGAAGAACCCCGACTGGTGCGACAGCGCCGACCCCGAGTGGCGCCACTGCTCCGTGGCCGCCCTGCGGGACATGGCGCGCGAGAAGCTGGAGAGCAGGGGCATCCGGGTGCTCTACGGCTTCTACGGCACGGAGGGCGGCCGCGGCTGGAAGAACGCCCTCGGCGCCCTGAACTCCAAGGAAGCCGTCAGCTACAGCGGCGCCTACGCCGACGTCCGGGACGGCTTCGCCGAGCACGGTCCGAACGTCCCCGGCAGCCAGCGCGTGATGGACAACGGCCTGTTCAACATGGCGCTGAAGTTCGGCAGCATCCGGCAGGAGCTGGAGGCAGCCAGGAAGCCCCGGGATGCCGGAGAGCTCGCGCAGACCGTCGGCTGGACGGTGGGCAAGGGCGACGGGGAGCGCGCCGCCACGCTGCTCGACGCGTCCGACGGGAGCGCCGCGGTGGACAGCCTGATCTACGGCAACCGGATGTCGTGCTACCCGGACGGCGTCAGCGGCCTGAAGGGCTGCGGCACCGACGACAGCGGCGTGCGGGAGTCGCTCTCGTACATCACGGACTACGTCAAGGCCCACCCGGACACCCGCCGCATGGCCACCCCGGCGGACATCCCCTTCGGCAGCTGACCCTCCGGACGCCCGCCGGCGGAGGAGAGTGGTCACCATGACGACCTCCTCCGGAGAACCCGCCAGGGACGAGCCCCGCATCCCCACCATCGACCTCCGGCCGTGGCTCACGGGCGGCCCGGCGGACCGCGCCGCCGTCGCGCGGACCGTCGACCGCGCGCTGCGGACAGCCGGTTTCCTGCTGGTCACCGGCCACGGCGTGGACCCTGCCCTGCGCACCCGCATCCGCGCGGCGGCCCGCGCGTTCTTCACGCTGCCCGCGCCGGTCAAGGAGCGCTACGCCGCGAAGGTCGGCGGCCGCGGCTGGCTCGGCCCCGGCGCCGAGGCCAACGCCTACTCGGAGGGCACCGAGACGCCGCCCGACCTGAAGGAGTCCCTGACCTTCGCGACCGACCGCCCCTTCGACGACCCGGCGGTGAACGCCGAGTGGTACGAGCCGAACGTCTGGCCCGCGGAGGCCGCCGGGCTCAAGGCGCTGTGCGCGGACTACCTGTCCCGGATGGAGGAGCTGACCAACCGGCTCCTGACCCTGCTCGGCGAGGCGCTCGGCGAGGAGCCCGACTTCTTCACCCGGCACATGAGCCACCCCACGTACGGCTTCAACATCAACTGGTATCCGGGCACGGACGTCGTCGGCACACCCCGGCCGGGCCAGTTCCGCATCGGCCCGCACACCGACTTCGGCACGGTCACCGTCCTGGACCGGCAGTCGGGCAAGGGCGGTCTTCAGGTCTTCACCGACGCCGGGGGCTGGGCTGACGCGCCGTACGACCCGGACGCCCTCACTGTCAACATCGGGGATCTGATGGCCCGTTGGACCGGCGACCGCTGGCGCTCGGGCCGCCACCGGGTGCTTCCGCCGCCGGCCGACGCACCGGCCGAGGAACTGATGTCCCTGGTCTACTTCGGCGAGTGCACGCCGGGCACGCTCGTGGAGTCGGTGCCCGCGCCGGTGGGGCGGGTCGCGTACGAGCCGGTGGACTCGCACACGTATCTGCGGGCCAAGCTGGACTCGATCACGGTGGCCTGACTCATCACTCGGCGGCGCGGTACATCTCCCGCAGCTCGTGCCAGCGGTCCAGGCTCCACGTCGACCAGTCCTTCGGGTGCCCGTCGAGCGCGTCGACGAGGAACTCGAAGTGGTTGTGCCAGCCGGCCAGGCAGTCGAGGCGCAGCTCGTCGTCGCCGGTGAACTCGTTGGTGAAGCGGACGGTCGTGCCGGTCTTCCCGGCGGCGAGCTCCAGATGGAAGCGGCAGCGTCCGTGCAGGTCGATCGTGTACTCGGCGACGTGTTCGACGTCCCAGGCGGTGATGTGCCCGGAGTGGCTCGCCGCCTCGCCCCCGTTGAGCCAGCGCAGCGTGACCGCACCGCCGAGCCGGGGTTCGAGCACGTCGGCGGCGGCCAGCCACCCCGGAAGTCCCTCCGGGGTCGCGACCGCCGCCCAGACCTCCTCCACAGGGTGGGGAAGGTGGATCTCGTAGTGGAGGTGCTGGGTCGGCCCCCCAGTACCGGTGGAGCCCTCCGTCCGGCTTGTGCCCTGCCCGATCGTCGCGTTCATGGCACAAGCCTGGCCCGGTACGTCCCGTTCCGCACCCCCTGCGACTGCTTACAGGACTACTGACGGGACCACTGACAGGACTGCTTACGGGCGCTGGCCCGCCTTGTCGACGACCGTCCGCTCCAGGACCGCGTTGCGGCCGATCACGTCACCCTTCTTGGTCCCGTCCGGCAGATCCTCCACCGCGACCTGCCGCTCCCCGAGGAACTGCTTCGTCTCCTTGTCGAAGATCAGCTCCTGACGCTCCCCCTGGTCCTCGCGGGCGATGGCGACGCCGTGCCGCCCATCGGCGTCCACCGCGTCGTCGATCAGCTTGACGCCGGGGATCTTCGAAGCCGCGAGGTAGAGCGCGGCCGCCTGCTTGGGCGGCATCAGCGACTCGTAGGAAAGGTCGCCGACGAGCACGAAGGTGGCCTGGTCCTCGCTGGAGCTGCCATCGCTCTCCTTGTGGAGCCAGTCCAGCATGTTGACGGGGTCGGTCGGCAGCTTCTCCAGGTTGCGGTAATTGGTGTCGGACGGCATGGGCGGCCCCTCCGCCTTCAGGACCTCGTGGTTGAAGCCGTTGGCGGGCTCGTGCAGCAGGTCGTCGTGCTTGCCGTCCACCGAGAGCCAGAACTCACGCGGGTGCACGGGATCGAGCTTGGAGGGCTTGCCCTCCTCCATCTCCAAGTAGCCTCCCTTGCTCTTGATGTACACGTACTGGTCGTCGCGGATGTCCTTGGGCACGGGCTGCTTCTTCGCCGCCGCGGCAATGTCCTCCAACATCTGCACGGTCTCCTCCGACGGCGCGGCCTGCGCCGACTGGCCGCCGAACGGCGAGGTGACCAGCACGCCCGCCGCGACGGACGCGACCACCGCTCCCGCGATGAGCGCGGGGCGGAACCAGCGCTTGGAGGTCTTCTTCGGCGAAGCCGCGGACGCGGCCCCGCTCTGCCGGATCTCTGTCAACAGGTGCTCCCTGAGCAGGTGATGACGGCCCGGCGGAAGGTCGCGCTCGGGAAATTCACTCATCGGTTTCCCTCCCTGATGGGCCTGACCGCGGTGGTGCGGCCATCTCTCATCTGTCCGCGCCCGGCAGGCGGTTCCATATGTTTCGCGAGTTTTGTACGGGCCCTGGAGAGCCGGGAGCGCACGGTGCCGACCGGGATGCCGAGCGCATCGGCGGCCGCGGCATAGCCGAGCCCCGACCAGACGCACAGGGCAAGCACCTCACGCTCGGGACGGCGCAGGGCGTTCAGCGCCTTGCGTACGAGAGCCAGTTGCTCCTTGTCGTCGATGCGCTCGGCGACCTCGTCGGCGAAGTCGGCGACGGTCTCGTCACGCGGCAGGCGCGCGACGGCCGCCGCGTGCCGCCGGGTCGCGCGCCGGGCGTTGCGCGTCACGTTCGTCGCGACGCCCAGCAGCCACGGCCGCAGCGAACCGCCGTCCTCGTCGACCCTGCCGCGCAGCCGCCACGCCTCCAGGAAGGTCAGCGAGACGGCGTCCTCGGCGGCCGACCAGTCGCCGGTCAGGCGGTAGGCGTGGTTGTAGACGGAGCGCGCGTACGCGTCGAAGAGCTCGCCGAAGGCGTCCGCGTCACCGTCCCTGATACGGACGCGTAAGGCTCTGAGGCGTGCCTGATGTTCCCCCTGATTCATCTCCACACCCCTTATCTGTCCGTACGACGAAGGCCGGTTCCCGTGGCCTGGATCACATGGATCACAGGTCACGGGAACCGGCCTCAACAGGCAACGGCGGTACGGGGGTTCAGACCCCGGCGTACGAGTGCTTGCCGGTGACGAAGATGTTCACGCCGTAGTAGTTGAACAGCCAGCAGCCGAAGGCGATCAGGGCCAGGTAGGCGGCCTTGCGGCCCTTCCAGCCCGCCGTCGCGCGGGCGTGCAGGTAGGTGGCGTAGGCGACCCAGGTGATGAAGGACCAGACCTCCTTGGGGTCCCAGCCCCAGTAGCGGCCCCACGCGTCGCCGGCCCAGATGGCGCCCGCGATGATCGTGAACGTCCACAGCGGGAAGACGGCGGCGTTCACGCGGTAGGAGAACTTGTCGAGGCTGGCCGCGGCGGGCAGCCGCTCCAGGACGGAGGTCGCGAAGCGGCCGGGCTGACCGCCGCTCGCGAGCTTGTTCTCGTAGGAGTCGCGGAAGAGGTAAAGGATCGTCCCGACGCCCGCCAGGTAGAACGTCGCGCCGCAGAAGATCGCGGTGGAGACGTGGATCCACAGCCAGTACGAGTGCAGGGCGGGAACCAACTGGTCGCTGGCGGTGTACAGGACAGTGACGGCGAGGCCGAGATCGAGGAGGACCGTGGTGATCAGCGGAAGCCCGAGCCAGCTCACGTTCTTCTTCAGGGCGAGCAGTACGAGGTACACACCGACGGCCATGGTGGAGAAGGTGATGTTGAACTCGTACATGTTGCCCCAGGGGGCCCGCTGCACCGACAGCGCGCGGGTGAGCACACCGCCGAACTCCACGAGGAAGGCGAGCACGGTGAGGGACACGGCGATACGGCCGTAGAGATCGCCCTTCTCGTCACCGGCCGCCGCACCGGGACCGTCCGGCACATCGCGTGATCCGCTCACGGACCGGGTGACGACCTTGGGAGCCGCCTTCGGCCGCTCCAGGACGGCGGTGCCGCCCTTGGCCTTGACGGTGACCGCGGGCGCCTTGGCCTCGGTGTCGGCCTTGGCGGTCAGCGCGGCGGCCGTGCGGCCGACCTTGCTGCGGCTGCCGAAGATCCACTCTGCCATGTGCGCGAAGAAGGCAAGGAGGTAGACGGCCATCGCGGAGTAGATCAGCACATTGCTGATGTTCGCGAGGTTCTCGTTCGGTTCGGCGGCGAGGGTGGTGGCGAGATTCACTTCTCAGCCCCTTCGGCAGGAACAACATCGGGGGTGGGGTCGGAACGGTCCGGGTCGGCGGGGTCGGCCGGGTCAGGCGCGCTGGGCGCCGTCTCGTGAAGGTGTGCGGCGAGGTCGGCCAGTTCTTCGGGCAGCTTCGCGGACTCGCTGCGGCCGAGCCCGGCCATCTCGACGACGGTGACGCCGTCGGCGCCCGGCACGGCCCGCACCCACACGCGGCGGCGCTGGATGAACAGCGACATGGCGAGCCCGACGATGGCGGAGACCGCCCCGACGAGCGCCCACATGCTGCCGGGCTGCTGGGAGATCTGGAAGGTGGCCCAGCGCTTGATGTCCTTCTCGAAGGTGATCGAGCCGGCCCCGTTCGGAAGCTTCATCGTCTCGCCGGGCCTGATCCGCTGCTTGAGCAGCTCGCCCTTGGAGTCCTCGAACTTCGTCATCTTGCTGGTGTCCAGCTGGTACACGTTCTGCGGCAGACCCGAGTCCACGCCGAGGCTTCCGTGGTACGCGGACAGCGCGAGCACGGGATAGTCGAGCGCGGGGAACTGGGAGAACATGTTGCCCTGGCCGGAGCCCGCGAACGTCGGCACGAAGAAGGCGTTGAAGCCCAGCTGCTCCTTCTTGCCGTTCTTGTCGCGGTAGCCGTCGAGGACCTTGATGGCGCCGGTGGCGGTGCCGTTGGAGTCGATGGGCAGCAGCGGCACGGACGCCTTGTAGACGACCTTGCCCTTGCCGTCGCGGACCGTGACGGTCGGCGCGTAGCCCTGGCCGATGAGGTAGACCTTCGAGCCGTCGACCTCGAGCGGCTTGTTGACCTCGATGGCCTGCTTCTTCTCCGGGCCGTCGGCACCCTCGGTGTAGGTGACGTTCGCCCGGTAGGTGCGGGCCGTCCCCTTCTCGGGGCCCTTCCGCTCGAACGACGACTCGAAGCTGTCAAGGCGGAAGCTGAACGGCGCGAGCTCCTCGGTGTCGAAGAGGCTGCCGGACTTGAAGTTGTCGTACTGGGTGAGGGTGTTGGAGAACCCGTCGCCCTGGACGACGAGCTTGCCGCCCTCGGACTTGAACAGCGCGCCGACGGCGAAGGCCACCAGGAGCACGATCAGCGAGATGTGGAAGAAGAGGTTGCCGGCCTCGCGCAGATAGCCCTTCTCCGCGGCGACGGAAGCGCCGGCCGCGCCCTGACGGCTGGTGAGGTCCGCACGGAAGCGGCGCCCCTTGAGGAGCGTCAGCGCCGCCTCGTGCACCTGCTCGGGCTCGGCATCGGTGCGCCAGGTGGTGTACGCGGGCAGCCGGTCGAGCCGCTTGGGGGCGCCCGGCGGGCGGCCGCGCAGCTGGCCGATGAACTGCCAGGTGCGGGGCACGATGCAGCCGATGAGGGAGACGAAAAGGAGGATGTAGATCGCCGAGAACCACACGGAGCTGTAGACGTCGAACAGCTGGAACTTCTCGTAGATCGGCGCGAGCGTGGTGTGGGCCTTCTTGAAGTCGGCGACCTTCAGCTCGTCGATGCTGGTCTGCGGGATCAGCGAGCCGGGGATCGCGCCGAGCGAGAGCAGCAGGAGCAGAAGGAGCGCGACCCGCATGGAGGTCAGCTGGCGCCACATCCAGCGCACCCAGCCGACGGCCTCGCGGCCCGACCAGGCCAGCCAGCCTGCGGCACCGGGCGCCCGCTTCCCGCCGAAGGAGCCGGGCATCGCCCGGTCCACGGGGGCGGTGGACAGCTGGGCGCCCGCGGCTCCCAGGTCCTGCGCGCCCTCGTCCGTCGCCTTGCCGTCGTCCGTCGCCTTGCCGTCGTCCGTCGCCTTGCCGTCGTCCGTGGCCGTGGTGTTCGTCTTGGTGTCGCTCATGGATCAGATCCCCACCGTGTAGCCGTTCGACCAGACCTGCATCTGCTGCACGATGCCGTCCCACACGCCGGTGACGAGGAGCAGTCCGGTCGCGATCATCATGATGCCGCCGATGCGCATCACCCAGACGTAATGCTTCTTGACCCAGCTGAACGCGCCGAGCGCCTTGCGGAAGGCGATGGCCGCGAGGATGAACGGGACGCCGAGCCCCAGGCAGTACGCGACGCTCAGTATGGCCCCGCGGCCCGCGCTCGCCTGGTCCAGGGCCAGGGTGTTGACGGACGTGAGGGTCGGCCCGACGCAGGGCGCCCAGCCGACGGCGAACAGCGCGCCCAGGACCGGGGCGCCCGCGAGCCCGGCGGCGGGCTTCTTGTGGAAGCGGAACTCGCGCTGGGACAGCCAGGGCATGAGCCCCATGAAGAAGATGCCGAGGACGATCATCAGCGCGCCGAGCACCTTGGTGATGACGTCCTGGTAGTCCTGCAGGTTCTGTCCCGCATAGCCGAAGAGCGCGCCGGTGGAGACGAAGACGGCGGTGAAGCCGAGCACGAAGAGACCGGCACCGGCGGCCATCCGCCCCCGCTTGGCCTCCGCGAGATCGGTGCCGCCGACCCCGGTGACGTACGAGAGATAGCCCGGCACGAGCGGCAGTACGCACGGCGAGAAGAAGGAGACGAGACCGCCGAGGAGGGCGACGGGCAGCGCGAGCAGCAGCGCCCCGTTCATCACGGTCTGGTTGGGTTCGCCGACGGCGGCGGCGAGATGAGACATCACGAGGAGATCACTTCTCCGCGATCAGCGGGTCGATCATCTTGCGCAGCTTCTTCTCGTTCAGCGGCTGCTGCGAGCGCGCCGCGACCTTCCCGTCCCGGTCGATGACGATCGTGGAGGGGATGTAGTTCGGGTTGAGCGTGCCCTTGGGGAAGCGCAGCATCAGCTTGCCCATCGGGTCGTGCAGGCTCGGGTAGGGGACCTTGTAGTCCTTCTCGAAGGCGAGCGCGGGGCCCTTGTCGTTGTCGCGGGTGTTGATCCCGACGAACTGCACGCCCTCGTCCTCGGTGTCCTTGGCGACCTTCACGAAGTTCGGCGCCTCGGCCCGGCAGGGCGGGCACCAGGAACCCCAGACGTTGAGGACGACGACCTTGCCCTTGTAGTCGTCGAGGCTCAGCTTCTCGCCCTCGAGGGTCTTGCCCTCGATCTTCGGGCCGTCCTGGCGATCGCCCTTGCCGAGGGTGGCGATGCCGTCGGAGCCGGCCACGAAGTTGGTGTTGCCCGAGCCTCCCGACGTACCGCCGGAGCCGCACGCCGACAGGGTCAGCGCGGCGACCGCGGCCCCAGCGCCCAGAAGGGCGGCGCGGCTGCGGCTACGGCTGCGGTCAGTGCTGTGGGGGGCGCGGCAGGCGGCACTCATGTGAAAAGTTTCGCATGTCTGTTTCGGGGATCTTCCGCACCCCCCGCGGTAGCGGAAAGTCCCATTTCAGGCGGCCTTTCCGAGCCCCTTCCAGCCGCCGCCGGGACGCTGTCCGACGTCGAGGCCCTGGAGTTCGGCGAGCACCTTGGGGTCCTGGACGTCGAGCCAGTCGACGAACTGCCGGAAGGAGACGAGGCGTACGTCCTTCTTGCCGGCGATGTGCTTGAGGGCTTCCTCGACGGCATCCATGTAGATGCCGCCGTTCCACTCCTCGAAGTGGTTGCCGATGAAGAACGGCGCGCGGTTCGTCTCGTAGGCCCGCTTGAAGCCGGCTATATAGGCCTCGGTCGCCTGCTTGCGCCAGCCCGGGTAGTTGGCCGGCGGCGCCTTCGTGGAGTTCTGCGACTGGTTGGCGAGGATGTTGTAGTCCATCGAGAGGACCTCGAAGGAGTGCCCGGGGAACGGCACGGCCTGCAGCGGCAGATCCCAGATCCCCAGCTTCTTCTCGGGCCAGCGCTGACGGCCGCCGGGCGAGGACGCGTCATAGCGCCAGCCGAGCTTCTTCGCCGTCGGCAGCAGATTGTCCTGGCCGAGGAGGCAGGGCGTGCGGCCGCCGATGAGTTCCTTGTCGTAGTCGAAAGGCAGCGACGGCAGATCGGTCCAACCCGTATTCGTACGCCATTCCTTGACGAAGGACTTGGCCTGGTCGATCTCGTCCTGCCACTGCGCGGGCGTCCAATTGCCGACGGTGCCGGTGCCGGCGCAGAAGTGCCCGTTGAAGTGTGTGCCGATCTCATGGCCCTCGAGCCAGGCCTGGCGCACGTACTTGAGGGTCTCCTTGATGTGACCGTCGGTGAGATAGCCGATGTCGGACGCGCC